>DATAWF010000153.1:0-6831 GCA_036267335.1 Acidobacteriaceae bacterium | reverse complement strand
CAAAACGACTCCGCCGCCCATGAAGAAGAGTACAAAAGTAAAAACCACCTACTGGTTGACAATGAATTGACAACCTGGCTTTCTCAACGCCCAAGCTCTTTTGCGGTGCAGGCGAGCCGGCGAACGACCACGGTTGCAGTTCGTCGGTCGTGCCCCCACTGTTGATGTGGGCCGCCACGATACCCTTCTTCAATCCCTCTGTCGCAAGACGCTGCGGTAAGCCGTGCAGATCTCTGCCCGCGGCGGAAAAGCATACGCCGCGTAATCTTCCTCGCTCATCTCGAACTCCGCGCACCACAGGCGCCGGAGAAAAGGGCTGGTGGTAAGCCGCCTGTCCAGCTCCGGATGAACGTAGAGCACGTAAGCCTCCCGGGGAGCGCGTTCGAGCGAAGCCTCCAGGTTCGAAACCGCCTTCTCGAAGACCGGTCCTTCAAAGGCATTCCACATGTAAAGAACGAAAGGGCCCTCGGGAAAGCGGTATTCCGCCGCGTCGCCCTGGATGCATTCGATCTTCGAGCATCGTTGCCCCGGTGGCCGGTAGCGCGCCACGTTTTCTTGCGCTGTCGCGTGCAGCTTGGGCGAGAGCTCCACCCCGACAATCTCGCGGAAAGGGAAGGCGCTTGCAAGCAGCAGCGCCCGTCCCTTTCCCGAGCCAAGATCGACAAAGGTGTAGTTGCGAAAGTTGATTTCGAGGCGAGTCAAAATTTGCCGGAAGACCGAGGGCGCGATGCCGAAGTAGCCATTGTTGTAGAGATCGCTGCGCCGGCCGCTTGGAAGATCTTCGGGAAAGACGAGGCCGCTCGTCTCCACCCCATGCAAAGAGTCGAAGGGATGCCTGGCTTGAAACTCCTTCTGCAGCTCCACATTGGAAGGGGTTGGATCAGGGGAGAGGGTTTTGCGCAAGGCGAGTGCGGCGGTTCCGGTCACGCCTCGATCGGCGAGAGATCGTCTCAACCTGTACTGCAAGCGGCGCAGATTCACCCCGGCACCCCGTGCTCAGCATCTTAATCGACCGCCCGAGCGCGAGGGAAAGGCCAAAAAGTCAGAGCGCCGCGAAACAGTGGAAGCTTGCCAGGCCGAGCAGCGTTCCAATCGCGGAGCCCGCCAGCACATCGCTCAAAAAATGCATTCCGAGAAAGATGCGCGAGGCGGCGACACTGGCGGCGGCCAAAAGCAGCCACCACTGCAAGTCCGGATAAAACGAGCCGATCGCCACTGAAACCGCAAACGCCGTGATGGTGTGCCCGGAAGGGAAGGAAAACTGGTCCGGCGGCGTCGTCACCGCCCAGCAATGGGGCTCGATCTCGCAAGGCCTTTGCCGCTTGCTCACCTTCTTGAGAAAGCGGAAGAGCAGGATCCCGGCCCCTGCCGCCACCGCTCCGGCGCCGATCGCCCGGAACCGCTCGGCTCCTCCAAAAATCGCCAGAACGATGCCCATTCCATGCCACAGCCACCCATCGCCCAGGCGGGTTGAAGAGACCATGAAAATTCGGAACCAGCGAGGAGCGCCCCAGCGGTGAACCCGCCGCATCACGCGATGATCGCTCGATTGAATTTGATTCCATACCGCTTTTGCTACGGCCATGTCCACTCCTCCGCCTCGCCCTGCAGTCCGCGAATCCAGGAATCCTTGCGGATGATTTCGGGCTCGCCGAGAACTTTGGTCGACCAGTGGCGAAGGAAATGCCGCTCCTTCGCGTAGTTCGCAAACGTCACTATCGGAACCAGGGCCGCCAGCGGCGAAAACAAGACCATCCACCGCTCTTCGCGTATCAGTTCCGACACGATCATCAACACATCCCGCGTGAGCTTCCAATGGCTTCCGGATTCTCCGCAGGCCCGGCCCATCCGCGAATGCAGCCCGGCAAAGAATTCTTCCTTGGTCTGGGCTCCCGGCACCTCCGTATATGTCGCTCCGACCGAAGCCATCGCGTGGGCGTCGCTGCCTCCCAGCGCGATTTTGGCCGAGTTCCGCGCAAACCGCGCCGCCGCCGCATTCTGCTTTTTGAGCAGATGGCCGTTGCGCGCTTCAACCGCAGGAAACCGCTCGCGGAACCACGCGAAATCTTCTTCCGCGCGCCTTCCTGTAAGAGACGAAAAAACGTGATTCACGCAAAATAGAACCCGGTTTTCTGAAAAATAAGCCAGCAATGACGGCAGATCGTCCCGCCGCCGCTGGATCTCGATATGCTTTCTTTCTGTGATATCGAAGACACCGATATGCACTTCCGCCCCGCTCGGCATGTGGCAAGTTACTTCTTCGCTCACAAAAAAATTTGGGCGCCTCAACAATGTCTCGGCGCCTTCGATTGAATCGTGATCGGTTAGGGTAAAGAGCGTCATGCCGCGTTCGCGTAACCGTTCGTAGACCTCGTCCGGATGGTTGTAACTCTCGCGGCAAATCCGGGAAAGGAAACGGGTTGTGCAGCGGCCCGAGAAGTAAGAGTGGACATGCATGTCGCACTTCATGTGCACAAAATACGAGACATTTATTACGATTCGCTCATTGCTGTGAGAAAGTTCTGCAAGAACTCGTAACTTTTGGGGTACAAGAGCCGAGCTTTAACCTTGCTGTAGCATTCGGTGAATACCCCTCGGGCAGGATCACCTTGATGGAACGAGTGGAGTTCGTCTTCTTTGACGCCGGGGGAGGTCACCGCGCTGCAGCGACCGCTCTCAAAGCCGTAATACAAGCCGAGAGCCGGCCGTGGGATGTTCAGCTTGCCAACCTGCAGGAGTTAGTCGATGAAATCGACATCCTCCGCAAGTACGCCGGGATCCGGATCCAAAACTTCTATAACCTGCTGCTCCGCAACGACTGGACCCTAGGCAGCGCCGAGCTCATGAAGATTTTGCAGCTCGCCGTGCGCACCTATCACCGCCCCATGGTCCGTTTGCTTGAGAAGTATTGGCGCCAGACCCAGCCCGCAATGGTCGTTTCTTTCGTTCCCCATTTCAATCGCGTTCTTTTCGAGAGTTACCGCAATCTCTTTCCCGCCCGGCCATTTGTCACCATCCTGACCGATCTGGCCGACTATCCTCCGCATTTTTGGATCGAGAATCAGAAACAGTATTTTGTTTGCGGATCGCAAAAGGCGGTAACCCAGGCCCTGGCTGCCGGCCATAGCGACGATAGGGTCTTCCATGCATCGGGCATGATCCTGCACCCGCGATTCTATGAGCCTCAACCTTCGGAGATCGCCGAGGAGCGCCGCAGCCTCGGCCTGCATCCGGAGCGGCCTACCGCTTTGATCATGTTCGGTGGATATGGCAATCGCGCCATGGCGCAGATCGCCGAACGCCTCGACCGCTCCAGCCTCGATCTTCAGTTGATTCTCATCTGCGGAAAAAATAAGAAGCTGGCGGAGTCGCTCCGCTCCGGGCGGCCGCGGCTGCGGCGGCATATCGAAGGCTTCACCAACCGTGTCCCTTATTACATGCATCTTTCCGATTTCTTCATTGGAAAGCCGGGACCGGGAAGCATCTCAGAAGCGGTGGGAAAACACTTGCCCGTGATCGTCGAGCGCAATGCCTGGACCCTCCCCCAGGAGCGATACAACACCGAATGGGTACAGGAGCACCAGGTCGGCGTCGTCCTTGAGAGCTTCCGTCACATCGTTCCCGCGGTCGAACAGCTCCTCAATCCGGAAACGCTCGCCGCTCGCCGCGCGAATACCATGCGCATGTCCAACCGGGCCGTCTTTGAGATTTCGGAGTTTCTGGACTCGGTGCTGCAGGGTACAGCCGGCTCAGCCCAGTTGACCGGGAGCGCACAAGAAGGTTGGACCCCGCAGGACTAGTCAAGACAGAAAAACTCCAGTTTTTTGCCTTTTTGAGATGGCCCCTTTCGCACTAGCGGACTGCTGCTGTTGGGTGGGAGGAACCGGGCGTAGGCAAGACTGCGGCCCCAACAAGCACGGGTGCCCCATCGTTCGTCCACCACAGGCGGATGCTACGTGGGCGTAGAAAGCAGTTTTGTTCCTTGGGTTCCGCTCTTCCTCACGATTCCGTCATCTCTCCACGGAGCGGAATTCCCTGCGCGATCCCGACAGTATTCGAAGGTCCGTCATTCTACGCAAGAGGGCAGGGCAGGCCCATCCTGGTCAGCGCCATCCCATCAACCGCCGTCATCCTGAGGGCCCCGAGCGGAGGCGAGGGGGGACGAAGGATCCCTGTATTTGTTCTTTTCTATTCTTGGATGACTTCGACTGTTTTTGGCTCGTCTCCAAAATGGAATCCGAGGAGACCGCAAAGGCTCGTTGTCAGGATCGGTTCTCGGATGCTTTTGCATCCCGAACTAGTGGCCGAAAATCCGGCCGAACAAACCGGAAGACCGCTTCAGCTCCTCCGGCTCGGGCTGTGGCGGCAGGGGCTCGCCAAAAAATGCCGCTTTCGGATTCTCCACGCACAGCCGCTCCGCCGTTTCCCGGCCGTATTTGTCTGCCACCAGGTCATAGGCTTCGCGCAGCTGAGGCGGCCGTGACTGGACGTCGTGCGCGTCGGTGGCCAAAAAATGTACCCAGTTCCGGTCCAGCAACTCATAGGCGACCCGCTGTGCGATTTTGCCGAAGCGTCCGCTCAACGACGCCGCGGTCACCTGAACGTAGCAGCCGGCGCGAAGCCATTCCGCAAGGCGCTCCGGCTGCCGGACAATGACCGGGTTGCGCTCCGGATGAGTGATGATCGAGGTCAATCCGGCCAGCCCTAAGCGGAAAAAGGTATCCGTGATGTTGTGCGAAATCGAATAGTTGGGAAACTCGACCAGCAGATAGCCCTTTCCATTGATCGAAAAATTTTTCGGATGAAGCACCGCTGCTTCGATGTTCTCGTACATCAGGTGAAAGTCGCAGCCCAGTCCCAGCGTGATGCGATCGCCCACTCGCTCCTGGATCCTCCCCAGCCGCTCCCGAGTCAACTCCGGATCGAACCGGTAGCGTTCGCTCGAGTGCGGCGTGCAGGCGATGTGGGTCACGCCATTTTCAATGGACATCTCCGCCATAGCCACGGAGACATCGATGTCGGAGGGTCCGTCGTCGAGGTCGAACAGCAGGTGATGGTGAATATCGAACATGGAAGAGTGGCGTGACTATCGCGCCGTGGAAAGGCTCCCGATCATGGACTTGAAGAGCAGCAGGCCATCCGCCGAGCCCAGAATCGATTCGCTCGACCGGTCGGGGTGCGGCATCATGCCCAGCACATTGCGTCCCTCGCTCAACACTCCGGCGATGTTGTCCAGCGCTCCGTTGGGATTCGCTTCCCGGGTCGCTTCGCCTTGCTCCGTCACGTAGCGAAAGGCTATGCGGCCTGCGCCTTTCAGCTCCGCCAGAGTCTCCGCAGGGCAGAAATAGTTTCCTTCCATGTGCCCGATTGGCAGCTTCAGCACCTGCCTTGGTTGAAGCTCGCGCGTGAAAGGCGACTCCGTCGTCTCCACCCGCAGATGCACCTGCTTGCAGATATATTTGAGCCCCGCATTTCGCATCAGCGCCCCGGGCAGCAGTCCGGACTCGCACAAAATCTGAAATCCGTTGCAGATGCCCATCACCAATCCGCCCTTCGCCGCAAACTTCGCCACCGCCTGCATCACGGGCGAGAAGCGGGCGATGGCCCCCGCCCGAAGGTAATCGCCGTACGCGAAACCGCCGGGCGCCAGAATGGCGTCGCAATTTTCCAGATCTTCCGACTCGTGCCACAGGAACGTCGCGGGCTGTCCGGCGACTTCATTGAGCGCGTGAAAAGTATCGTGGTCGCAGTTGGACCCAGGAAAGACCAGCACGCCGAACTTCATGCTTTTAGGCTAGCAGTTTTTCGCGCTCGGGCGGAGATCCATGTCACGCCGGCTCACGAGCTTTTGCCTTTCTTTCTGTCATTCCCGCAGGGAATCTGCTGTTAACACCTTCCGCCGGGGTGCCCCAGGTCTCGCTTTTGAGAGATCTGCAGTTGGTCGCTCGCGAACTCGCCAACTTGCTGACTTCTAAACAGCCAATTCCAGCTGCGCCTCGCGGAGAGCTCACTGCCGCGCGATCACCTCTGCCAGCTCGCGCAGTTCCTTGGGTCCAAGGTCGTCCGTCTGGGGAATCACCACGTCCACATCCAGCCCAGAGCCGTCGAACGAGCGGTTGTCGCCGTAGATATTCTCTCTTCCGAGCGCAATCCGATAGGGCAATCCGGTATGCGGCAGAACGGAATAGCCGGGCTGAATGAACCCGGCGATGCCGTAAGTGTTGGTTCCGGCCACGATGGTTTGCGGGAGCGATGCCAGTTCCGAAGTCATAAATTCGCAGTCGGATCCGCACATGGAATTAACCAGGGCGATAATGCGCATCTCGCCTGCGCGCGGGTGAAAGTGGCGCTGAAGATAGGTCCACTGCACGGGGGTGGTTTGAACGCTGCGCGGGCAGTCCGGCGGATAAGGCTGCGCCATGAGATCGAGAAAGTGTTGGAGAATCTCCCGATAGCCGGTCGGCAACGGCCCCGTGGCTCCGCGAGGATCGGTGTCAGAAGAGTTCCATTTCAAGGCTGGGAAAAGGCAAGAGGAGTTGAGCTGATGGCCGATCTGATTGAACTTGACGGTTGCGCTCTCATCGATCCAGCCCTTGAGCATTTCGTCGCCAAATCCAGCGGATCCGCCGCCATTGTTGCGGAGATCGACGATCAGCACGCGGTCGCCCGGTTCCGGCTTGGGCAAGCTTGCGAACGATACGTTTTTATAGTTCGAGGAGTTGAATTCCGGCAGCCGCGCGTAGACAACGCCGTCGCCAAACCGCTCGATCCGCGGCGGATCCGCCTTCCATTCCCCTCGCAACCATCTGAGGAGAAGCGGCATTCTGCTTG
>DATAWF010000152.1:0-3994 GCA_036267335.1 Acidobacteriaceae bacterium | reverse complement strand
CCTATAGGAGATCCGCTCTAGACCGCGACGGTGAAGGTGTCCTGGTCGCGGATCACGGCGTTGTAGAGGGTGTCGCGCTCCACGGGTTCCCTCCCCGCTTCGCGGATCAATCGGATGAGATCCGGGCGCCGCAATCCCTGCGGAGTGGTTGCTCCGGCGTCGTGGTAGATCTTCTCTTCGATCACGGTGCCGTCGATATCATCCGCGCCGAAGCGCAGAGCAATTTGCGCAATCTTCGCGGTCATCATCTGCCAATAGGCTTTGATGTGGGCAAAATTGTCGAGCAGCAGACGGCTGACGGCGATCTGCCGCAGATCGGTCATTCCGGTCGTGCGCGACAAGTGGTCAAGCGCGGTGTTGTCGGGGTGGAAGGCGAGCGGGATGAAGGTCTGGAAGCCGCCGGTGTCATCCTGCAAAGCCCGCAGCCGCAGCAAATGATCGACCCGGTCTTCGTCGTTCTCGACGTGGCCGTAAAGCATGGTGGCATTGGTGCGCAGGCCGAGTTGGTGGGCGGCACGGGCCGTTTCGAGCCATTCATCCCCGTCGATCTTGTGATCGCAAATGATGTGCCGCACGCGATCGGAAAAGATTTCCGCCCCGCCTCCGGGCATGGAATCGACCCCCGCATCTTTCAGCTTCTGCAAGGTTGCGGGAATCGTCAGCTTCGCTCTCTTCGCCAAATACGCGACTTCGACCATGGTGAAGGCCTTGATGTGCACTTTGGGAAAGCGCTCTTTGAGGCCGGAGACAAGGTCGAGGAAATACTGGAATGGAAGGTCGGGATGAAGGCCCCCGACGATGTGGAACTCGGTCACCGCTTCGCTGTAGCCGGAGGCGGCGGTTTGCCAGGCCTCTTCGAGAGCCATGGTGTAGGCTCCGGGACTGTCTTTTTTGCGCCCGAAGGCACAGAGGCGGCAGGCGGCAACGCAAACATTCGTCGGATTGATGTGGCGGTTGACGTTGAAGTAGGCGACGTTTCCGTGCAATTTCTCACGCACGCGGTTGGCCAGCCATCCTACGGCAAGGATGTCGGGCGAACCATAGAGCGCGACACCCTCGGCGAAATCGAGCCGCTCTCCGGCGAATACCTTGTCCGCAATCGCATCAAGGGCAGGATCAGCAGGATGAAACTGCGCGCGCCCTGGAAATGGTTGGAGCCCGACGGCCATACCATCATGATAACGGATCGCGCTGGCGCGAGCCGGCGAGTCGATGATCAGCGAGTCGGCAAGTTGGCGAGTCAGCCAAGAGTGCCGATCTCTCGACTGGAGGCGGAGGCTCCCGCGGCGCGAACCGGATCGCGATTGCGATCGCAGCTTCTGCTACTTTCGCGTGCCTGCTGGAATCCGCGATGCCATCGCTTTCAAGGAAGGAGTGATTTACTATCGCTTCCAAGCTCGCAACACACATGATTCTCATGCGGATGTCGAAGGCATTAGCGCTGGCAGTTTTCGTGCTTCCTCTCGCGATCTTCGCGCTGCCCTCCTCCACGTCTTCGAATGCGGCCGTGCTTCCTAACGTGACGGCCTATGCCCTCGACAACAGCAAGCTGACGCTGCCGACGGATTTCTCCGCTCCGTTGAATCTGCTCATCCTCTCTTTCAAGCGGGACCAGCAGGATGACGCCGCGACCTGGCTTCCGGTTGCGCAGCAGAACGGCCAGCCCGCTAAAGTTCAGACCTGGACTCTGCCCATCTCCAACCGTGAAGACGATGTCTACCGCTGGTGGGTGAACCGATCGCTGGTGGGGAGTGTTCCCCCCACCATACCGAAACACAATGTGGTTCCGCTCTACGTGGACAAAGCGCGCTTTCTGAAATCGCTGGCCATCGCTTCGGAAAAGGAGATTGTCGTTCTGCTGACCGACAAGGCGGGCATGGTTTTGTGGCGGAGCAGCGGCGCTGTTACCGACGATAAGAAAGCCTCGCTGCTGGCATTTCTAAAGTCCTCTTCCGTGGCCAAGTAAAAGCACGGGATAAAAAAACCATTTAGCATCATTGCGCATGGCCGCACGTGACCATTCCGCCCTGGAGCCCGCGCCCGAGGAGAGCCGGAAGCCAAAGCGCGAGCTGGGATTTTTTGACTCGACGATGATGGTGGCTGGAGCCATGATCGGCTCCGGAGTCTTTATCGTTGCGGCCGACATGGCCCGGACGATCGGCAGTCCCGGCTGGTTTTTGGTGGCCTGGATCTTCGCCGCGGCGCTCACCATTGCCGCCGGCCTCTCCTATGGCGAGCTCTCGTCCATGCTGCCGGGCGCAGGCGGAATGTACCTTTACCTGCGGGAGGCCTACTCGCCCCTGTGGGGCTTTCTCTACGGCTGGACCCTCTTCACGGTGATCCAGACGGGCACGATCGCCGCAGTCGCCGTCGCCTTTGCGCGTTTTCTCGGCGTGCTCGCACCCGCGGTCTCCGAATCCAAGTACCTTTTCGCTCCCCTGCACCTCTCCGCCCACTACGCGGTGACTCTCTCGACCACACAGTTGGTCGCGGTGCTGGTCGTGATCCTGCTGACCGCGACAAATACGCTGGGAGTCGAATACGGCAAGATCATCCAGAATCTCTTCACCGTCGTCAAAATTGGCGCGCTGCTGGGATTGATCGTTCTGGGACTGACACTCGGCTGGCACCGGGGCGCGGTGCATGCAAATTTCTCGCATTTCTGGGCGATGCCGCCAGCGGCTCCGGTACGGCCCGGAGCCCCAACCCCTTCGCGGGTTTCATTCGTGGGTTTGATCGTGCTGCTCTGCATCTGCCAGTCAGGCGCGCTCTTCTCCGCCGACGCATGGCACGATGTCACCTTCGCCGCGGAAGAGGTCAAAGAGCCACGTCAGACGCTGCCCCGCGCCCTCGCGTTGGGCACGGTGCTGGTGATGCTGCTCTATTTTGCCGCCAACTTCAGTTATTTGCTGGCGCTGCCTTTCCCCGCAATTCAGCACGCACCGCAGGACCGCGTCGCTACCGCGATGCTGGCATCGATCTTTCCCGCATGGGGCGGCAGGGCAATGGCCATCGCGATCATGGTTTCGACCTTCGGCTGCATCAATGGGCTGGTGCTTGCGGGACCGCGCGCCTATTACGCGATGGCTCGGGATGGGCTGTTCTTTCCCGCCGCCGGGCGCTTGAATCGCGCGCGGGTTCCGGGCTGGTCTTTGGCCATGCAGGGGCTCTGGGCCTCGCTGCTGGTGGTGCTCACGACCTATTCGCCCGCAGCGGGCTATGGCAATCTCTACAGCGATCTTCTGGACTACGTGATCTCCGCGGCACTGCTCTTTTACATCCTCACCATGGCCGCGGTGATCGTGCTGCGGCGCAAGATGCCCACGGCGGAGCGCCCGTACCGCACTCCGGGATATCCCTGGGTGCCCGCGCTCTATATTGTGGGCGGATCGGTCGTGGTTCTGTGTCTCTTTCTCTACCGGCCGGCGACAACCTGGCCGGGACTGGTGCTGGCGCTTTCGGGCGTTCCGGTTTATGGCATCGTCCGCTTCGCGGCGGCCAAAAGACGGCCATAGGAAAGACCGGTTTTTCCGCCTATTGATGAAAATGCTTTAACCCTCTGTCCCAACCACATCCATGAATTGACGTGCTGTCATGATCGGAATTCCTCGATAGGAACCGAGCTTCACCAGATGACGGTCTCCGCTGACGATGTAATCCGCCTTTCCGGCTACGGCACATTCCAAAACGCGGTCATCGTCAGGATCATCTTCGATAACCGCCAAGGAAAAATCTGGTGTGACAATCACTGCGCTCGCTTCCAGGCGGATCCGTATCAAGTGCGTGTCCTTGGGGGATATTTCGAATTTCTCTCGGAGCTTCTCGTCGAGTTCGTCGAGGAGGACAGCGGAGGTCAGGAGCTGGAATGAGTTCACGAGCGCGAGGTCAAGCAGGGTTCCGGGCAGTCCACCAAACATCAGGGCTGAGATGAAGATGGTAGGGCCTGTTAACACTATTAGGGCGGACGGCGTTGCGAGCGAAAACCGGGCCAGAC
>DATAWF010000151.1:0-1866 GCA_036267335.1 Acidobacteriaceae bacterium | reverse complement strand
CCGTTTTCTGCGCGCGGGACTTCGTAGACGGGGAGCCGTTTCTTCATTTTGTTGGCGACCACATCTATGTGGGCCCGGAGGCTGGTGGATGTGCAAAGCGGATGGTGGCAGCAGCCACGGCTGAGGGCTGCGCCATCTCGGCGGTGCAGATTACGCGAGAGAACCTGCTGCCGCTTTACGGAGCGGTTGGCGGGCTGCCGGTGCCGGGCAAGCCGGGGTTTTATCGAGTGGATACGGTTCTCGAGAAACCCACTCCCACTGAAGCGGAACAGCGTCTGATCGTTCCTGGATTGAGGAGCGGGCAGTATCTCTGCTTCTATGGAATGCACGTGCTAACACCGGCCATCTTCGAAATTCTTTCGACTATGCTTGCCGATCCGCAGGGCGAGCGCGTGAGCCTGTCATCGGCTCTTGCATTGCTGGCACAGCAGGAGCAGTACCTGGCGATGGTCCAAAGGGGCCAGAGATTCGATGTTGGGGTGAAGTACGGCCTGTTCACTGCCCAACTCGCTTTGGCGCTGAGCGGACAGGATCGGGAAAAGGTGCTGTCGGAATTGCTCCAGGTTCTTGTTTCCCGAGAGATGTTGCAGGAAAGGGGGTCGGGGGAGTGAGCCGGCTATGGGCAATTATTACTTCAACCGATCCGGAAATCCGGAACCTCTCTCTCGATATCTTCTGCGGCCAGGCCGCAACAAACGAGATCCTCTCCGAAACTGTAGAGCTTGAGCGGCTCCGGCGCGCCAGCGAGAACCTCTACGAGCGCGTTCGAGCGCTCTTTTTTCTGTACGCGATTCATCGCTTTCATCTTCCTAGCCGTCCTGAAGTTGCTTCCGGCAAGACGCTCGTTCCCTTCTCTGGTTTTGAAAAGCTGCTAAGCCGGCGTTATGAAGAGGCAATCGGCATATTTCTCGCGGCCCAGGCCTCTCAGGGACACAGCGACGGACTCTCAAGCGCACTTGCAGCCGCGTATCGAGGGTTGGCTTTTCAGACTCTGGCCGACCAGGTGCGGCGGAGTGTTCGCTCGGTGCGGGGAAACCAGTGGATGTTTCGCACCGGTCATCCCGCCGATTACGCGCTGCGTCTTCGCCCCGAATTGAGGTCGCGGGCTTCCGGCGGCACTTTCCCAATCCTGCATGAAACGACACCGGTTCGCATGGATTTGAGCCACAGTGGCTGGAGCGATATTTTCTTTCTCGGGATGGATCTTCCGGAGCGGGCGCGGGTGCTGAACGTTTCGATCGACCTTGCAGTTCACGGTTCAGAGGCGCTGAAGCCCAAGCCACCGGTGGAAGCCTATCTGCGGGTCATCGATCGCCCAGTCATTCGCCTGGTCAGTGTCGATCTCGACGCGAGTACGGAGATCCACGACCTGCAGGAGCTTTTTGATTTTGGCCGCGACTATCTTGGTCTGCTAAAGGCGGCTGTGATCGCTTCGGGTATCGTGCCGCCGGGCCTGGAAGGCTCCGATCAGCCGCTCTCCGATCTCCTGCGTCAATTGATGCAACGGGAGGGACTTGGACTGGAGATAGTCAGCCATGTGAACAACATTCCCAAGGGATCGCGGCTGGCGGTCTCGACCAACCTGCTGGGGTCGTTGATCGCGGTCTGCATGCGAGCCACGGGCCAGGCTGCTTCATTCACCGGCCCTTTAACCGAAGCGGAGCGGCGTCTTGTTGCGGCGCGCGCGATTCTTGGAGAGTGGCTGGGGGGCTCGGGCGGGGGATGGCAGGACTCAGGCGGAGTATGGCCGGGTATCAAACTCATCGAGGGCGTTCTGGCCGCGGAGGGCGACGCGGAATTCGGCATCAGCCGAGGGAGACTGCTGCCGAATCACCGCATCCTGACGTCAAGGGATGTGAGCACGAA
>DATAWF010000150.1:0-14425 GCA_036267335.1 Acidobacteriaceae bacterium | reverse complement strand
CCGCTGCCGCGCGAGCCTCCGGCTACGCAGGATTAGCCAACGGGGCAGGACAGGGCCTCACGAACTTCGCCAACTACGAGAACGATCAGAACATTTTCAACTCGCTCTCAAATCCAAATCTTGGAGTGGCTCCCCCGACCGGGGGATATACCCCAGCAGAGATCGGCCCCGTGATTTCGCAGCTTTCGCCGCCGCCCACCGCCCCACAACTTCCGTCCGGACTCCTGCAGCAGTACCAATAGGAACTCTATGGGATCGATTCCTTTACCCGCGCTCGCGATCCAGACCGCACCCGCACCGCGCACTCCGCTCGAAGAGTACGCGCGCTCGGCGCAGCTGCAGATGCAGCAGGCCCAGCTTGCAGCCCAACAGCAACGCACACAACAAGAGCAGCAAGCGTTTCCGGTAGCACAGGAGCAGGCACAAGCGACACTGCAAGGCACACAGCAAGAAAATCAGCAGCGTCAGATCCAGCTTCAAGAGCAGCAGGCCATGATGGGCGCTGCTCCGCAGTTCGTGACCCGCGATGACAATGGAAAGCCGACCGGCTTCGACATGCAGGGATGGGTTCAACATCTCTCTGAAACTGGAAAGGTTTCACCCCAGACCCTTGCGTCCGTGCAACAGAACTATGCCAAAGGCGTCACCGATCTCGCCAACGCCTCGGAAGCACAAATCAAGCTTCAAGATGAACGCAACGGGAAAATCTTCGGGATGCTTGAAGACATCCGCCCGCTCACCGATCCGGCAAAGCGGCAAACCGCCTATCAAACAACCCTGATGAAAGCCGCTCAGATGGGCGAAGACATCCGCTCGTTCCCAACCCAAGCTCCAGACAATGACACCCTCACGCAATACGAAATCCCGCTGGGAATGCACGCGCAAGCTCTCAAAGACGCGCAAACTCATTCCGAAATCATAAAGAATTTGCGGGGGACGCCCGACGAGGCAGCACTATCGGCGTGGCTCGCTGCGAATCCCAGCAAGACCGCCGCTGACTATCCGGCGGCAAAAGCCGCAAGTGTCGCCAATGCGGAAATTCCAGCGAAAGCGGCTACCGCAAGAGCCGACGCAATCGCTCGACAAGAGGCGGCCCAAGGCGATCCCGCCGTCGCTGGTGAAATGCTCGCGAAAGGTGATCTGACGCTAGCCGATCTAAAGTCGCGCGGTACCACCCCGCAGTTCATCACAAAAGCCGTCACCGCCGCTCAAAAAATAAATTCCACCTACAACCCCGCCGACGAGGTGATTGCAGAACAGGTCGCGAAATCACCTTCCGCCAACCAGTTCTTCGGCTCGGCGAATTCGCTCATCACTAAAGGCGGAACACTCGACCAATTAGAGAAGCTAGGAAAGAACATCCCGGAGCATGACTTTCCTGTCTTAAACACCATTGACGACTGGCAAGAGTTGGCGCGCGGGAAAGGCCCGCTTGCAGGTTATGCAGCCACTGCGCTCGGCGCTGCGGATGACTACGGGAAAGTGATGGGCGGGGGAACTGCCTCAGATCACGCGAGAGACGCAGCCCTCACGTTATTCAGTAAAGCAGCAAGTCCAGAAATGAGAGCACAGGCCATTGCCGCCACTCGCAACGCTGTGCTATCGCAACGCGATTCTCGAATCGGGACGAACCAGTTTTTGAAACGGCAATATGGTGCCGAGGTGGGCGGGGAGAATTCCGGTATGGGTTCCTATAGTGTAGGTCAAACCATTCAATGGCGAGGTCACCCCTACCGCGTCAAGTCTGTAGACCAAAACGGGAAAGTCACCGCCGCCGATCCGATTTAAATGGCTTCGCCACAACTCCAGCTACCCGCATCGCTCGCCAACCTTCCACTGAGCGTGCTCCGCAAAAAGTACGACGACCTGACGCCCGAGGAGCGTCGGGCCCTCGGATTCGTGCGCCCAGCCACCGATGCGGAAGCGGCAACCTATGAGCACTCGCAGCAACGCGGCGTGCCCACCGATTTTGCCGGGCCGGTGTTCGCGAATCCCGACAACCGCGTCGTTTCCGACGACACCGCCTCTGGGGTTCCGGTCACGCGCTTGCCAGATGGGGTGAGTTTTCAACAGCAGAACTTCACGGGCAAGATGCCCGCCGATGTAAGCAACCCGGCAGCGGCGCAGATTTTGCCGTCGGAAATCCGCACGGTTGCAGCACATTCTTCGGCCCCAACTTTTGATGCGAAAGCATTCGCGACTGAAGGGGGAACAGCGCCAACCTTCGATGCCTCAGCCTTCGCCACAGAAGGAGAATCCTCGGGGAAAAGCATTCCTGATAAGGATCAACCCGGCATCCTTGACCGCGAAATCCCGCTTACCGATCACTGGGCGGCCACCGAATCTGGCTTGCAGAGCGTAGGGCGCGGCCTGCGCGATGCAGCAAAGGGAACATCTCAGCTTTTCACCGACCCGCAAGATGCCACCGAAAAAGCCATCTTTGCCGCTGGCCCTGGCGCACTGCCGATCTACCGCATGTTGCGCGGCATGGGACACACCGCAGAACAAGCTTCGCAGGTCGCCAGCGCGATTCACGATATCAACCAATCGCCCGATCCGGCGGGAACGTATGCGAAGGTGGCACAGGAAACGGCTGGACAAGGAGCTGGGCAAGCCTTACTCGCACTTGGAACCGAAGGACTAGCAAAAGCCGCACCAAACGTTTTAGATACCGTCACCAGCCCCACGAAGATGGGCGCACCGGTGCGCTCGGTGGTTCGTGGCGCGAATCAGGTTCTCAGCAAAGCACCGGGATCGGTAGGTGCAAGCGTTGGCGCGGCCGCCGGGCACATGACTGGCATACCTGGCGCGGCAGAACTCGGCGCTGGAGCAGGATACGCTCTCGGGAAAGAAGTCCTTCCACAGCTCCGAATTCCAGGAGAAAACTTAGGACTGCCTTCGCGCGTGGCAGGTGGCCCGTCGACCGCTCCACAGTTTGAAGCGGCCCCCACTCCCTCTCAAGCCAACGCTCTCGCCCAAATTCCACTTCGCACCGCACCTGAAACTGGAGGCACCGCCGCCGGAGCCTCGCAAGATACCACGATGGTGCAGCAGGCACGCGAGGAATTAGGTAAAGATGCCAGTGCCTCCGACGTCCTGCAACGCGCCCAGCAGCTGAAGACGCAATCCGCCAACGCGCTCGCCTCCCGCGCCAAAGTTGGGGATACATCGGCAGCCACACTTCAAAAACAACTCTATAACGCTTTCGATGTCAAACCGTTCGAGCCTACGCCGGGCACACCTTTAAAAGATCAGATCAAGGCCAGCATTGCACGGCAATCTCTTCCTGAAGATTTCACCCCAGTAAAATCGAGAGCGCTCGCAGGCTACAAATACGACCCCGAAACCCAAATCTTCGAGAGCATCACCAACGACAAGCAGCATTATGTGCACGGCGGCGTTACCCCGGACATGGTGACAACATTTGAAAATGCCAACTCACCAGGAGAAGCCTGGGGGGTGCTGCGCGACGGTCCAGGCGTAACCAGGCTCGGCAAAGTCGTCAACGGAAAGTTTGTTCCCGCGAATCCACCTACCTCTTTACGATCCGCAACGCCGGAAGATACTCCGCCCGCACAGAACGCGCTCGCCGCGCGCTCCGGAAACACCGCTACCGCCACGATCCCGATGGAAGCCGCCCAGCCTGCAACGAACCCAGATGCGCCCGATTCCGGCGACCTGACCGACCTCTTACAGGAATCGCTGCGCCAGGCGTTGGCGAAGAAGGCAAAACGATAGCCATGAAGAAAATACTTTGCAGCCTGTTCTCGGTTTTGCTCCTGGGCCTTGCGGCATTCGCGCAGACTCCGGTGGTTCTCTCGCCCGTCCCACAGCTCCAGTTCTTTGACGCTTCAGGGCGCACCCTGGCCTTCGGATGCGTGTTCACCTACGCCTCAGGAACCACGACCCCGCTCGCCACCTTTACCGATTCGACCGGAATCACGCAGAACGCCAATCCAGTCGTACTCTCGGCCGGAGGTTCGGCGAATATCTGGATCGAAGCGGGAGTGGCTTACAGTTTCCGGGTGAAATCGTCGGGGGGCACGAATTGCAGCTCGGGAGCCACGCTTTACACGGTGAACGGGATCGGCGGCGGGTTGACGCTGCTCACGACGAACGTCACTTACAGCTCAACCCCGGCGTTTCCGATCCAGGCGCAGAACCAATTGTTTGAAATCACTCTCACCGGTGATGCGGTCGCGCAACCCATTACCGCCGTGGGTATTTTGCCACCGGCCTGGATTGCGTTTCAGATCACACAAGATGCCGCCGGCGGGCACAGCTTCACTTGGCCCGCGAATTCCGTGGGCGGTTGCGGCATCGGGCAGGGCGCGAACCAGGTCACCACGCAATTCTTTGTGTGGAACGGAAGCACACTGGTTGCCACCGGAGCTTGTGTGATCGGCAATGGCCCGCAGATCAGCGTGGGGTCTATTGTTTCGGGATGCGCCAATGCCGCGAGCGCAGGCCTTCTACGCGCCTGCAAGACCGACGCCATCAACTGGCGCAATAATGCCAACTCCGGAGATCAGGGCATCAGTGAAGATGGAAGCGACGTGGGAATCTGGAGCTTCGCGGGCGGCTTTGAAACCACCGGCGCGGTGCCCGATCTTTTCCTCGGGGGAAAGACTTCCAGCTTCCCACGGCTCAAACGCAACGGCACCGCGATCAATGTCCGGCTCGCCGATGATTCCGGAGACGCGCCGATCACGGCCAGCAGCGGAGGGTTCAGTCTACCGGTCACCTCGACGTCGACAACGTATGCGCTCGGCGGCCCGGAGCTCACCACGCCCGCGTCGAATCCGAGCTCGGGCCAGCAGGACGCCTACTTTAAGGCAGGCAAGGGAATCTGCGCACTTGATTCCACCGGAAAGGAATACTGCACCGCGGCCAATTCCGGTACGGCCATCGCAATCCTCGCCCACTATTACACGACTCTCGGTTCTGATGTGCCCGTCAGCGGAGAAACCGCGATCCTCACGCAGGCTGTCACTATGCCAAGCAGCGGCTGCCCCTGCCGCGCGCTCGTGAGCTACGGCTATTACTTCATCTCCACGAGCCACGGACTAATGGAAGGCTATGTCACCGATGGAACCAACCTCGCCGCCTCCTCGGAGACCAACAACTTTGCCGACGGCAACGAAACCGGAGCCAATGGCGCCGCGACCACACAGGTCACCTACGCCAACAGCGCGAGTGTGACGTTTACCTTTAAAGTCTATCCGGTCACCGCCATCGGAGCCACTGTGGAACATACCAACGGCACCGCCTTTGGCCAGCCGGTGTGGCTCGACGTCGCCATTTTCAGCAGCAACTAGCTTTTCATTTCAAAAGGAGAACCGCCGATGAAGTTGTTCAAAACGCGAATGCGATTTTTGTTGGTATGTGCGGCGCTAGCCCTCGGGCTCGCCCCGCCGGGCCTTGCTCAAGTCACCACCCAGGGAACCATTACCGGGGCCGGATGCCTCACCATCAGCGCCGCCGCCCAATCCACGGTAGTCATTACCGTCGTCAATAGCAGCAGTGGCAGCGCCTGGTCGGGAACCATGCAGCCCGAGGCTTCGATTCAGGGAAAGACGCCGGCCAATCTTCAGGTCACCCCGAGCACCTCGACAACACCGCAGTCGACTATCACGGCAAACGGCACGTACCGGGCAGACGTGACAGGGTATGACACTTTTATCCTGTGCGGGGCGAGCGTGACCAACACCGCGCAGATCTATATCAATGCAACGCCGAGAGTCAGCTTTAACACTTTGCCACCGGGTTTGGCGGGAGTGGGATTTCCTCCACTCCCGAGCGCCAAAATAGCGGCGATCATCAATACCGGGCAAAGCGCATCCGGCAATGTCGATTTCTACACTGTGAGCGCAGGGCACCGGGGCACCATCGCACTCTCGGTGACCAATCTTTCCGGGGGCTCGGTCAACACCACACCGGAAGTGAAAATCGGAAGCACCTACTATCCGGTGAATGCTCTCTCGGCGAACACCAACAACGGCACCTCGCAATTCGCCACCGCCTTCAACTTTTATCCCATTCTCGAAGCGGGGCAAACGTTCTCCGTACTCACCAGCGCCACCGGCCTCCAGTTCTATGGTTATGTCATCGAGTTCAGCAACACCGAGCCCCTGAGCAGCCCGTCCGTTCCGGCCCTCGCCTCCGGCAACAACACGATTTACACCTGCCCGAGCGGACATCGCTGCTACATCAGCAACGTAGTCGGTACCAACGCCTTGCTGCGCATCATGAACAGCTCTGGAGGCACGCGAACTTATTCCTGGAATGCGGTTCCCTCCGGGGGGACTGTGGGGGCGGGGAATCAACTTCAGGCCGCCTTCACGGTGACCAATGGAACCCTGTCGAGTCAGTCCGGCTCAACACCTGGCTTGGGGCCTGGTGATTTTTTATCGGTCAACTCCGACGCCGGCACCGCGGGACAATTCTGCTGGATCATGAGCATGATCACGCTGCCGCAATAGTCTTTCCCTTTTTTCGCAATTTTTTTTTCGCAATCCATCCCGATGAAAAAACTTTGGATTCTTCCCCTGCTGTTCGCGGCCATTTGTGCCCAAGCGCAATATGTGCGCTACGATGCGCCGTTTCCGAGCGTCAGCTCCACCACCTCGACGCCGTTTCTTGTGGCGAACGTTCCGCCGAATTCTCCGACCATCGCCGTGTGTCATTCCCCGGCGAATCAGGTTCCTTGCACCAACTACGCGACGACTTACACGAGCACCGGCAGCGCCTGTCCGAACGGCGCGCAAGATACGCCGCAGCCGCAACCATCCGCCTGCCAGACCACGGGAGATGCGCAGGGGAACATCGGCTTCTGGGCGATCCCAGGGACTTACGATTACACGGTTTGCATTTCAGGGACGGTTTCCTGCTTTGGTCCGTACACGGTGACGCTCGGCGGCAGTTCAGGCGCCAATATTTTCAGCCTCGCGGGGGGCACCGCGCCGATCGGCGCCGTCAATCTCTGTCCCACCTCTGGAGGCACGGTCAACCCATCGCTCTGGCTGCAAAAAAGCGACAGCACTTACTACGGCTATGCGGGAGTCGATACGGTCAGCCCAAGGGTTACGCCCGCAGGATATTTTTCCTTCTGCGGCCCGGTGATTGTGAACGACACGGGCGCGGTTCCGGACTATATCCGCAATGCGGCCTTTTCGGTCTCCCATATGTCAGGAAATCAAACCCTGACCGGGGCAAACGTGGACGACCGCGCCATCGGCTTCCGCATCAGCATGAAGTCCACGGCAAACCCCACGTGGGAGCAGTACCTCGGGGTTTACGGCGAAGCGTTCATCGACAACAATAACGCCACCAACAGCGGAACGGCGGGAACAGAAACAGGATTCGGAGTCATTCGCACCGATCTTTCCGACCAACGCACCGCTGGAACGCTCGACTGCGGCGGCTTCGGGTGTATTTCCATCACGGGATATGCGGAAAAAGACAACGCAATCAGTACCCCGTATTCGTCCCAAGGGCTCATCGGGGTGGCCGGAATTTCGCAAAACTCTATCGCCTCGAACCTCGGGGGGGTTCGCTTCACCGGGGTAAAAGGTTACGCCATCGACGCCACGGGGGCCGCCACTAACGGCGTGGGGACAGCGTTCTATGCACTCGATGGATACTTTCCCACTGAAAACGATGCGTTTTTCTGCGATGCCACCTGGAACTCCGGCACGAACTCGCGCTGCTTTTGGTCCGTGAGCACGGCTGCGAATCACACCTTGGGGAAATGGTCGGAACCCGAAATCGACGCGGCCGGTATTGCAGCTCTCCCTCTCAAGGCTTCAATCACCGGGGTGACTTCGTTCGCCACCGCGCAGCTCAGTGGACCAGCGCTCGTCGCGGTTACGCCGGTCGGAACAACAGGTTCGACGACCTATACCTATCAGGTGGTGGCGGTCGATGGAAACGGGGGAACGGTTGCGGGCGCGACGCACAGCACAACCACCGGCAACGCAACCCTCAGCGGGACGAACTATGTGCAGGTCGACATTGCCTCGGCATCCTGCCTGGGCGCGGCGCGGTGTGATCTTTACCGCACCGCCGGAGGCGCCACACAGGGAAAGATCGCCTCATTTTCAACCAACGACATCATTAATAGCCCGTTTCCCATCGTCAACGATACCGGACTCGCGGGAGACAGCGCCTCCGCGCCCACCGTCAACACCACCGGCGGCTCTCAATCGGCGGCAGGATATCAATCGACCGCAGCAGCTTTTGCGAATCTCCCAGCCTGTGCGTCTGGACTTGAGGGCAGCACGCGCGCCATCACTGATTCAACGACGAACACGTGGGGGGATACCATCACCGGCAGCGGATCAGACCACGTTCTCGGCTACTGCGATGGAACGAACTGGACCGTGGCCGCAAAATAGAATCGAGATTATGAAAACCATTTTGCTTTTGCTCTGCTGTTTTACTGTCGCCGCCTCCGCACAAACGAAAGATAGCGGCCCGGTGCACGCCTCATCCGATGCAACCCACGTTCTGCTCGGCCAAACCGGCGCCACTGTCACCTTTGCCTACGATTTTGAAAAGTCGCCAGATTTTCACCCGGTGCGCTTCGGCTGGATCTTCGAGCGCTTCGCCAATGGCGAGCCCGCGGTCTACGACAACGGAACGAAATCGACCGCCAGTCACCGTTTCGTCACGCCGGGCAGCTACGTGGTTCTCCTGATCGCCGGGGACGCCAAAGGGGAGACCCGCAACTTTCGGATAGGTGTACGGATTCAGCCACCGGTTGAGTTTTTCGAGCCGCAGCCAGACCAGCGCTAGCCCAAGTTTTCCTTTCGACATGATCGCCAATCTCACCTGGCGCAACTTCAGTGTCGCCGCCGCCGCGTTGTGTGCATGGCGCGAAGCACGCGGCGAAGGTGCGGACGGCATCCGTGGCGTTCTGCACGTTATCGCCAACCGCGCAACCTTGGAAGGAAAAAGCTGGGCGGAAATTATTTATGCGAAGTGGCAATTTTCTTCCATGACGGCCGTCGGAGATCCGCAGCTCGATCTCGTTCCCAAGCAACCAGACCTGATTTTTGAACAGTGCCACGAGTTGGCCGAATTGATCTTCGACAACGGCGAAGCCGATATCACACTGGGCGCGACCCACTACTTTGCCGATTCGATTCCCCCTCCGGCCTGGGCCGCGACCATGAAGCAGACCGTAAAAATCGGACACCACACTTTCTATCGCTGAAATTCCTGGAGGTACACCCGTGTTCTTAAAACTTTCGCAATGGTGGCAACGTCTTCCTCACCCCGTCCGCACTCTGATCGTACTTTTCGCCGGAGCTGCGAGCGGAGTGTTGAAGCACGCCCTCACGCAACCGAACGCCTGCATGACCGGACCGTGCCTCAAAGCTTATGCGATTTCCGCCGTGCACGCCGGAGTCCTCGCCGTGCTCGCCCTCTACATCCCGTCACCTGCGGGACGCAGCCCATGGCCCGGCGAAACCGAACAGAGCAACGTACCCCAGTAATTCCCCCGATCCCGTTCCACAATTTCAAGGAGAGACACATCATGAATTTTCTATCCGTGTTCGCAAAGCCCTTCGTCTGGATCGGCAAGGAACTGAAGAAAGCCGCCGAGTGGGTGCCCACGCTGATCCGCCTGGTCAACGACGTGAAAGGCGATACCAGCCTGCTGCCGCAAGTCGCCACCGTGGTGGATGATTCCGGCGACGTCGTGCGCGCGGCCGTCAAAGATTCCGGAGCCGACATTCTCGCCGCCGAAGCCCTGGTTGCGGCCATCGCTACCGCATTCGCTGCGAAAGCTCTAAACATCGCAGAAGACGAAGCGGTCGCCACAGCGTTTGAAGCCTTCATCAAGCAGGTTGCAAACTCCGCGAACTATGCCGACTTCATGACGGCCGTCAAAAAGCTGGTGCTCGATTACGACGCTCTGGGGGTGTCGGTCAAAGCTGCGCTGGCAAAGCTAGAAAAAGATGCCTAGCCTCACCCAGTGCGGGGATTGTGGTTCGTGGGGACACCGGGCGAGAAGTCCCAGATGTCCTTACCGGGAGACGATCAAGCGGCAGGATCCATTCCGGTTAAATCCGCCGCGGCCTTCTGTCTCAGCAGAGGTTTCCGATCCGGCGATCCGCGAAGCGCAGTCGAGCACGGTGTTCCTGCCGGGGAGTTAGCTGGCTTCTTTGAGGGCGCGGCGCTCGGGAG
Organism: Acidobacteriaceae bacterium; assembly: GCA_036267335.1. GTDB lineage: Bacteria > Acidobacteriota > Terriglobia > Terriglobales > Acidobacteriaceae > PALSA-350. The sequence goes on along the minus strand of DATAWF010000150.1, from coordinate 4,231 downwards.
CTAGAATTTCCGCCGCCGGGAGAGCTGGAGCGTAGAGAATCGCCTGCCGCCGTTCCTGCAATTGCTTCCACGCTTCCTGCGCAACGTCCGGGTCAGCTCCTACCAGGTCGAGCAGGATTTTGAAGATGGCGACATCAAAGGGTGCCGTCCGGGGCGGCTCTTTTTCCACGGTGACGATGCGGGTCGAGCACTGCGGACAGAGAAACAAACTCTCCGATTTCGAGGTTCGCCGCTTCCCCATGCCGTGCGTGCGGGCAAAGGCGCGAATCTCGACCGCGCTCTCGTGAGGGGCGATTTCCCGCAGACACCGGGAAGAACAGCAGATTTGCGGTTGCCGCATACGGGCCATAGCGCTCCTTGAGAGGTTTGGTACCAAAGAATTTCGGGTTTGGTACCAAATTATTTTCTAGGTCCTAGTGTCGCCGGGAAGGGAACCGGAGGGGGAGTGGTTACTTTGGTCCATTGCGGGGAGTGAGACGTTCGGGGGAGAGTAGCAGGATGAAGAAGTCGCTCTATCTCTTGTGTTTGTTTTTCGGACACCGATTCGCTCGCATGGACGATTCGCACGGCATTGATCGTTTCAACGTGGTCTGTATCCGCTGCGCCCAGCGGGAGTGCATTTCAATTTAGCTCTCCATGGCCACCGCCACCCAAACCGCGCCCCTGATCGTCACCAAAGACGAACTCTCGGAACTTGCCGAGTGGGAGCGCAAATACGCCGACGCCAAAAAGAAGCTTTCCGCCGCCGAGAAGGAATTGAGCTTCCGGCGGATGCAGCTCGCGGAAAAGGTGCTCGGGGTGAAATCCGCCGAAGAGCTGAAGCAGCTCAACCCGGTGCAGGTGGCCAAGCTCTACGCCAAGCGCCTGACCTCGGGCGAGTGGAAGTCCGAGCGCGGCGCCCCGGTCTTTGCCTTCTCGAAGACCAACGAAGGCCGCTACCCATCCTGGAGTCAGTTGTACGTCGCAGAGATGGGAGAAACCGCCGCAGCCAGAGTCAGAGCGGAGACGCCGGTCGTGTATTCCTACTGTGTGGAAGTGGCGCAGGCTAGTTGAATTCGTGCTTTTGGATGAACTCGCGCATCGTCGCAATCATGTCCTGCCGTTCGCAACTGCTCAAATAGAACACCGCCCCACCTGCGCCGTAGCTGGTGATGAGAAGCGTGAAGCCCCAACCCTCCGGCATACTTTCCTTCAGAACCCGCCCAATTCCCGCCAGCGTCGCTTGCACCTCTTTGTCGCGAACCTCGTACGCCATCGTCTTTCCCTCCTACACGCCTGTCGGCCTTCGCTAGCCATTCCAGTAATTCCGGATCATCGTTCTGTGCGATCAGCACGAAGTTCCTCCTATCGAAAATCCACGTTCCGGGTATAACTACCGTCCGGTTCAATTGCCGTCACGCCGACACGAGAGATCGGACACGCTTTAAAACGGTCAGCGGCATCAAGGTACTGCCGAAGGGTGATCTCCGGGCTGCCTGCAATGCGGTACTCGATGTCTGAACGGCTGAAGGCGTCCACATTCCCCACAAATTCGTATTTGCATGGGGTGTGATTGAGCCAGCGGCTATTCAGAATCGAAAGCAACAATCGAACGAATAACTTCCGCATCGCGTTTCCCTCCTAGAATGCCCCGCCGTTGCGTTTCCTGCCCCGTAGAGCGTTAGCCCGTTGTTTCCCGAGGAATTGGTGTCCCATCTTCACGCACCCATTCGTGCGTCGTGTTCAAATTGCAATCAGCGAACGTTGCGCGACAGCCGTTTGGGCAAGATCCTGTACAGATCGGAGCGGAGAGAACAGCCATCGTGTAATCAGCCTTCGTGAGTGGATTGCTGCGATTCAATTCAACCCCGCAATCCGCGCACTTCACGACGATGATGAATACTCCCTCAGGGACGCTCATTTCCCCGGCTCCGGTGCGCGTTCCCCTGCATCCCACGGAACGATGGCGTTTCTGACCTCTGCGACCAAGTTCTTAGCCCGCAGGATTTTCGCCATCCACTCCCGCGTGTCGTGTACCGTGGTCACACTCCGCGGATCGTCTAGTATCCGCATAATCTCGTCCAGCTTGTCGGTCAGCGGTGCGCGTTCCTCCAGCAGGGAAGAGGTTGCCCGGCGAATTTCGTCACGATATGCTTCGGCGAATTCCATCGCCCCCGAAAATGTCAGCATTTCTGGCTGGCCTCCATAGCGTGATTTGTAAAGCTCGCGAGCATTTAATTGCGCGGCAGGCTCCAGCAGGGAGGCGCGGCCCCGATCCGCCTGCATCCCCGCATCAATCTGGCCTTCAAAACTCTGCCGATATCTCGCCTGCGTGCAGTCGAAACAACCGCAAGGCTCACGCTGATCTGTCATTACGCCGCCTCCGGGAACAACGTCCCCTGCCCCACCCGCTTATCCTTCCACTCGTCGTAGCACTTCTGGTGCTCCGGACATAGAGCTTTTTCTGGTGCGGCGAATTTTGCGTGCAGCCCGCACACCGGACGATCACAGGTTTCTGACTTCTGTCCGAGACGCATCCACGGCTTCACCTTCCACGCGCAGAGAGCGATGGCAGTTTGCCCGCAGTGACAGAGGCCGAGAAAGCGGTCGGTTGATTCCTTGCAAGCTTCGTCCATCTGCCGCTTTTCGGGGGAGCGGTTGTAGCTCCGGGTCGAGGTGCCGTAGGTCATGCCGCCCTGCGATCCTTTCTTCGCCGCGGAACCGGATGCCCCGGTTTGCGAATTGGAATCACCTTCGCTAACCACCTTCCCGAACGATGGAGGGTAGGGACCCGGCCCGCTTTCACCAGCTTCTCGACCGCATAGACGATCAGGACCGCCGGTCCCAACCCAGTGTAGAGAGCACACTTGAAGATGGCGGCGAAGAAGAAGTAGAGGTTCCAGAGTTCGACGCGCATCAAGCCCTGTCCTTTCGTCGCTCGCGATCCAGGTTGATTTTGCCGACCAAGCGCAATTTGACAGTGAAGCGATTTTGCTTTCCGCGCGGCTTCCCGACGTGTTCCACCCGATAGAGGCGACGCTTCACGTAAAACAAATCGCCGCGCACCAGAGTATTGCCGTCAATTTTTATTTCAACGTTGAAGCCCATTAACCCCCCTCACTCGTAGCCCGCGTGAACCACGCCACCCGCTCTTCCCCGCACCCTAAGCAGCAACCAACCCTTCCGCCCTCGAATTCAAAGGCCGGCAAAAAGATTCGATTCCCTCCGCAGTTCGCACACCAGAGCATGTCCTGGTAGATGGAGGGGTCGGGGAAGGGAAGCGGGACAACAGGCTGAGCGCTCATGCCGCATCTCCGTTCAGATACAGCCAGTCGGCGCATTTCACCTGCCCCGGCTGCGGATACTCGACAAATCCCAGCGTGCGCATGTGCCCCAAGTAGTTATTGAAGCCGCCAGAGTTCGGAGAAAATCCCGCAGCTTCGGCGAGATCGGTCTTGGAGGTAGCTTCGCGCGTCGCATGCAGGAGTTCCAGCAGCTTGCCTTCCGATCCACCGAGTACACGCTTTGCCCGGTCGAGCATTTCATCGGAGGTTGCCGGGACATCTTCCGGCGCCGCATGTTTCCGTCCCTCGTCGGTGATTGCGACCATGCCGGGTCGCGGGTAATGAATCATGCCCGCTGTACGAAGCGAGCCGAGATAATTATTGAAGCCGCCAGAGTTGGGCGAATACTCCGCCCACGCCGCGAGCTGCTCTTTGCGCACACTTTCGCTCTCGGCGCACTCCATCAATTCAACTAGACGACTCAAAACGCGCACCTGCGCCGCGGTGAGATCGCCACCATCTCCGTTCAATGGAGCCTGCACAATGCGCGTGGGCAACGGTTTCGATTTCGGCAGAGAGGGAAGAGATCGCACTGGAGGCGCTGCCACTTTACGATTCGTCGCCGAGGCAAGACACGCGGAGAGCGCTGCGCCAATTCCGGACAAGGTTGCGAGCGTCGCTTTCAGTTCTGCGATCTGCTGATCGGTGACAACCTTCACTTCGACGATCTTTGTCTCGACCTTAACTTTTTCTTCCACCGGACGCGCGGCGAGTTGCGCTTTCAGGCTGCGAATCTGGGCGCGAAAATCTTCAATAGTCTTAGCTTTTTCTTCGGCCTCTTTCGGCAGATCAGCCAGCTTCGGGAGCATGGCGCGGATTTTGTCGGGCGTCGGGGGAGGCTCGGCCGCGTGTTTTGCGCTTCCAGCCTCGGGATGAGTTGTTTCGACTGCGCCAACTTTGACCAGAAT
>DATAWF010000149.1:0-4849 GCA_036267335.1 Acidobacteriaceae bacterium | reverse complement strand
GCCGAGGGCGGAAAGCGGGTGAGCCGCCGCTCTGTACAATCAGCGCATGATTGCACATCTGCGCGGGCGGCTGATCGCGAAAAGCCCCCAACAGGCGGTCGTCGAAGCGGGCGGCGTCGGCTATGAAGTTCTGATCAGCGTGCCCGCGTTTACCGCGCTCCCCGCCGACGGCGCGGAGGTCGCATTCCACATCCACATGCATGTGCGGGAAGACGTGCTGGCGCTGTACGGGTTTCTGGATCGTGAAGAGAAGCGGATTTTCGAGCGCCTGATTACGGTGAACGGCGTCGGACCAAAGCTCGCGATTACCGTACTCAGCGGGCTGAATACGGAGCGGCTGGTGGCGGCCATCCGGGGACACGATCATGCCACGCTGACGCAGATACCAGGGGTTGGGAAAAAGCTGGCGGAACGGCTCGTGCTCGAGCTCAAAGACAAGTTGGAGGACATGGCGATTGCCACGCCGCACGGCGAGGCTGGACCGCTGGCGGACGACGTGCTTTCCGCGCTGGTCAACCTGGGCTATCAACGTCCGGCAGCGCAGAAGGCGATTGCCGATGCTCTCAAAAAAGACAAGCGCGCGGGAGAGAGCTTCGATCTTCTCTTTCGCGCCGCGCTGCAGCATTTTTCCTAAGCGTGAGAGCATTTCTCCTGACGGTGTCGAGCAGAGAACGGAACGCGTCCATTCCATCGAACCGGGGTCCCCGGCAAGCTAGCTTGCTGGGGTGAAAAGAATGGCCGCACAGAACAACCCAGACCACGTCCGCGTGTCGGGGGAAATGCTCTATTGCGGCATGGGCGACTCCGCCCGCGCCTGGCTCGCGCAGCCGATCGCTTGCGGCATCGTGCCGGCATCGCCCGGGGCAGCGCCGGTTTCCCGCATGACGTTTTCTTGCAGCTTCTTCAGCTCCGGGAAGGAGTAATGGGTGCAGAGGTTCATCTCCCAGGTATCGGCTGTCCGCTTGGAAATGACGTAGACACGGAGAGTCTTGTCGGGCGAGACGGACGAGTCGCTCTCCTGAATCACGGAAAAAGTGTAGTAGCCGGGGATAAAGCCTGCCTGGCGGCGCGTGTCCATCGAATTGAGCACGACGGTGCGATCGTCGACTTGCAGATTGTCGTGTCCGGCGACGATGGTCGCGATGTGCTGTGCCTGGGCAAAGGAGATCTCCCGAGGCTGCGCTCCCGCACAGAGGCCGAAAAAGCCTAGGAGTAGAAGTGAGACTGCCAGTGTTCGCATGGTCTCCTCAATCTGTGGAATTCATTGGTTGGGGAGAAAGCCAAGTGTACTTTGAAATATACGTCGCAAAGTGCGATTTAGGCTACGCTCCCATTACCTTTGTACTGCCTTGCCATGCTTTCCGGTGTACCCGTTTCTTTCGATGGGTGGTGTTTGCACCGCGGTGAGGGCCGGGATTGCAGCGCGTTGCGCGCGCGAGTTCCTCGAGCCGGCCTTCAAGATTAGAGCGCGCCGGCGGAAAAGATGTTGCCGGGAAAAACGGCGAGTTGGCAAATCAGCGGCTCGGTCGGCGGGTCAGTCCCGGTTGTTCCTGGCGGCAATCTTGGAAACCGGCGTTGGAGGCGCACCTTCCACCGGCATGGGATCTCCCGATCCACGCCGTAACGTCAACCCCACGCCATCAACCCCACGCCATCCAACCCGTACCGGCAACCCCGTACAATCAAGCCCATGCAAGCTCATGCAAAAAGGGTGGCGAGCGCATGAAAAACTCCGGTGGACGGAACGCTACAAAGAAAAAGCCGCTTGCAGCGCGGCGGAAGCGGCAGCCCAACGCATCCCGGCTCTCAGCCGGGGCGGCGAAGCCATACTTTTCCGCGGATGCCGTCGCCTTCTTGCGCTCCCTGGAGCGAAACAACCGGCGGGAGTGGTTTCAGCCGCGCAAGGAGGAATACGAGCAGGAGTTGAAGGCGCCGATGCTGGCACTGATTGAAGAGATCAATCGCGCGATGACGGAATTCTCCCCGGGCCATGTCCAGCCGCCGCCCAAGGTGCTGATGCGCATCTATCGCGACACGCGCTTTTCCTCCGACAAGGGGCCCTACAAGACGCACGTCGCGGCCTGGTGGTCGCATGCGGGGTTGCTGCGCACTTCGGGCGCCGGCTACTACCTGCATTTGTCGGCCAAGGAGGCGATCGTTGCCGCCGGCGTCTACATGCCCGACCGGGACCAGCTTCTTGCCATACGCACCTTTCTTCTGGAACATCACGCGAAGCTTCGCCGGTGTCTCGAGAACAAAAAACTGCGGCGCGCGATGGAATCGTTCAGCGGCGAACCCTTGAGCCGTCCGCCCAAAGGATTCCCCAAAGTGCATCCTGCGATGGATCTGCTGCTTTGCCGGCAGTGGGGAGTCTCCGGAACCCTTGCTGCTCAAGCAGCGCTGCGGCCGAATTTCGCGAAGACGGTGATTCAGAACTTCCGTCTGGCCGCGCCTCTGGTCGAGGTGCTCAACCGGCCCCTGGTTGAAGCAGTCGAGAAGAAGCGGCGCCCGCTGTTTGGACTTCGATGAGTTGCTCGAATCGGCAAAGCGGAAGAAACTTCGAGGGAACCGGCCAGAGAAAACTAGAGAAAAACAGGTAAAATAAGGGGAAAGTTGGGGAAAACCCTAAAAAAGACGTGGAAAACAGCCTTTTTCCATTGACAAATGATTTTCAAAGCCGCATCGTAAACGGCGGTGGGTTGATTTTACCCGCATAAATACAGGGCTTTCGCAGCATGGGCACCGCCGCACGGGGCTCGGGATTATCCACAAGAGCAGGGACACCGCCCATGCGAAATAGGAGGAAGGAATCACTATGGCAGCAGGCTTAACCAAGACACAACTCGTCCGGCATCTGGCCGAGAAGCTGGAACTGACGAACAAGCAGTCCGCGGCGTTTCTCGATCTTCTCGCGGAAACCGCGGTCAAAGAAACCAAGAAGAACGGGGTGTTCGTGATCCCCGGGCTGGGACGTTTGGTCAAGGCGGAACGGAAAGCCCGCATCGGCCGGAATCCTCAGACCGGCGAAACCATCAAGATCAAGGCCAAGACGGTCGTAAAGTTCCGTGTAGCCAAGGCCGCAAAGGACGTCATCGCACCGCCGAAGAAGTAATCCATCGGCGATCGCTGCCGTAAGAACCTCGCCGCGAAAATACCCGCGAAAATATCATGGAGCGGCGCGGGGCGCGGAAGAAACCCGATGAGGGCTCAGCCAGTAAGGCTGAGTCCTCTTTCGTTTTCAGAAGGCTTTCGTTGGTTTGGCCGCAGGCTCACCAGCAAGGCATTTTCGGAATACTGTGAGCCATTGATGTTCCATCAGGTGGATTTTTCTTGAGGAAAAATCAACCTAGCCTGGATTTCTCACGGTTCTTGCTCATCATTCTTGCTCATCAATGGGCAGTTCTGTCATCTCGACCGAAGCATGAGGGCGAAAGTCCTCATGCGCAGCGGAGAGATCTGCTTTCGCTTCTCTGCGTTCTGGTCTGCTTCGGGCCTGCGCTCTAGGAAACGCCTGTCTACTACTTGCCCGCAGGTAACCTCTTGCCGGCCATCGCCGCTCGCAAGGATATCCGCGTCGCCCAATGTCACCGTAGTAATCTTGATAAAGATGGCGCCGCGGAAAAACTGGTCTATCTTCCGGTCGCGTGACGTTCTTATCGCATTCGTGCTGACGCTTGCCACATTCCACTGCGTGCGGGCGGCCTTCTTTGACAATGCGGTATGCGAGTTCATGCCGCTGAACCAGTACGAAAACGGAACTGCGTACAACCCTTACCAGTACCGCGCCATGTGGGTTCCCATACTGCACTGGGCCCATTCGCAACATACCCTGATCCGCATAGCGAATTGGCTGAATGTTGTTGGTCGGCCACCGGAAATCTTTACACCGGAAAAGGTGCTCTGCGCTCTCGTTGCCTGTGTCTGCCTGCCGCTCTGCTGCCTGATTCTTACATGGCTTTTTCTTCGTCGCGGAGGTGCGATCTGGTGGCTGCCCTGGTTGCTCACCCTTGAAATCCTGTTTACCAGCTACGTCGCCCGCTCCGTGCACGCGATCTGGTATCCATACGATTTCCCAAATCTCCTTTTCATCTCTATCGCCACGATCTTTTTGTTCCGCCAGCAATTCTGGCCGCTGCTACTGCTGATGCCCATCGCCACTATCAATCGCGAAACGGTTGTCTTCTGGGCCGTCTACTGGCTGGTCCTGCTGTGGGACCGCCAACCTCGCTGGCGCACGCTGGTGCAATCGGCAGCACTCTCCATTGCTTGGGCCATTCCTTACATTTTTCTCCGCTACCGCTACCTGCACAATCCCATTGAACACGAGTCCAAGCTCTCTATGAACCTCCACGTGCTTCTCGGTCCGTGGTCCTGGCCACAGCTTTTCTCCGCGCTGGGGTACCTGCCGCTGCTCATCCTGGCTTTCTGGTCACTCACGTCGCGTCAGCACCGCAGGTTGATTGCGGCCATGGCGGTCACGTCTCTGCCGCTGCTCTGGAAGGGGCTCTGGATCGAAAGCCGCATTTTCCTCGAATACTTGCCCTTCACCGTCATCATCGCCTCCGAAATGGTGGAACGCAGCGGTCTTTTTTCGACCGAACGGCTCAAGACCTGGAAACGATTTGCAGCAAAACAAGAACAAGATCACATCTCCAACATTGCCTGAGGAGTGGTGACCCGGGAAGATTCGAACTTCCGACACGCAGTTGCCGGGAAACTGCTGGGCTTCTCTTGCAACCCCCTTGCGGGCGGCCCACCTGAGCTACGGGCCACTTCTTCTATTGCGCCGCGGCGGTTATTTTCCCATTTTCCATGACAAAAATCGTCATGCTGCGCTCGGGATGACAGG
>DATAWF010000148.1:0-4317 GCA_036267335.1 Acidobacteriaceae bacterium | reverse complement strand
GAATGCTCCACGGTTTTTCGCGCTTCAAGTTGGCAGGCGGCGCCTTGCACGACCAGTGCGAAGCCTTCTTTATAGCGCCGCTCAAATCGTTCAAAGAGGATCGGTCCTGCCTGGCGCATCAGGGGAAGCGCCTCGCCTACGCTCAGGGCTCTCCAGATGATGGCATCTGCGCATTCGCATTCGTGGTTTCCCACCTTTGGCGCGAAAAGCAAAGGTCCGCAAAAAGGTGGGCACCCGGCAAAACCCGCAAAAACATCCCTCAGGGGCTAAAGCCCAAAAGATGTTGCGCCCATTTTGGCGCGGCTGAAGCCGCGCCCTACCATCAGGCGACGGTGATGGCGGCGACCTCGTAGTCTTCGACACGGGGAACGGTGAACTGCAATGATGTCTTGATGAAAACCAAGCGCTGCAATAGTGGCGTATACGGCCTGATTGTAAGAATGACGCTCGCAGAATCAGGCCGCTTTGACGGCGATGCGGGCTGACCGGGAGCGGGGCTTATTCTTGACAACGATCTCCACATCCTGCCCGAGCGCCACAAGGAAGTGCATCAGGCGCTCCACGGAAAAACCTTCGAGCTTGTAATGCAGCAAAGCGGAAACTTTGGGCTGGTTCACGCCGAGAGCGGCTGCTACTTCCGCCTGTGAAAGATGGTCCCGCTCGACGATCAGATTGATGGCTGCTGCGAGCCGGGCCTTGGTGTCGAGTTCTGCCGCATCCGGCAGCCCCATATCGGCGAAGACATTGCCGCTGCTTTGGATGATTTTGTCTTTAGTTTTTCTAGGCATGTTTCTCCTCATAGTCTCGCTGCGCTACCTTTAGACGTTCCCTGACCCAAGCGACATCGGATTGCCGGGTTGCTACACCATGAGGCGATTTCTTCTGAAATGCATGCAATACGTAGACTGCGTTTGCAAAACGGATGGTATAGATTGCTCGATATGTGTCCCCGTCGTGGTCTTTGACGACCTCCAGAACTCCCTGCCCTTCACCCTTCCAAGGCTTTGCAGAAGAGTGTTTCCCGCCATATTGAGCCGCACTCAGGGCAAACCCAATGCTTCGCCGCACTTCAGCGGGGAAACGAGTAATGTTCTTTAGGGACGATCCAATCGAGTAAAGCGGCTTTTCGCCCGCTACCGGTTTCCGTGTCGTAGTTTATCCCACTTTTAGGATACACCGTCCAACGTAAATCGTCAGTCTTCTTGGCAGATACTCCATCATGGATCTTCTGGTCACTGCATTTCCCTCGCTCGATCAGGCGACGGTGATGGCGGCGACCTCGTAGTCTTCGACACGGGGAACGGTGAACTGCAGCGTCTGATTTTCGAGATGGAAGGGCGTGGTGCGTGCGGCCCTCAGAAGCTCAACCGATCTCACCTTCACGCCCTGCGGCAGCTTCATGCTGATGCGTTGCGGGCCGAGCGGATAAACCGATTGCAGCCAGCAATGCTGAGCATTGGGGTTGGTGTAGTTGAGCAGGTGCACGGCATATCCGGGGGAGGTCTCCCAACTGAAAGCTTCGACAAAACCTTCGCCTTGGATATCGACGACGCGCTCATCGCCGGTAAGCCAGCGCAGGGTGTTGTGGAGCAGCCGCAGCAGGTCGCCGTGGCCAGTGAGCCAGTAGGTCCGTTCGATATCTCCCGGAAAGTAGGCAGTGCGGCTGGAGCCGGCCTGGCGCAACACAACCGCAGGCTCGGAGGTGTGCGAGACCGGCGGATAGGCCAGCTCCGGCGGATAACTGACAAAGCCGGGAACGACGGTGAGGACGGGATTCTCGACCGGATGGAGAGGGATGCGGTTTTGCGCGCCGGGCAGCCAGTTGGTGTTGGTGAAACCTTCGAGAATGGGGTGCGGACTCGCCGAGGTTGGATTTTGGATGCGCGCATAGTAGGCGTTGCCGTTGGTGCCGACGACGTCCCCCGCTTTGCCGATGCCGAGGAGGTCGGCGAGTGCGAAATCCGCACGGGGGCGAAGGTCTTCGTCGTAGAGGCTGGTCTCAAAACTAGCCATCACCGAGCCGCCGGAGCGGACGTAGTCGCGAATCTGCTGGCATTGGCGATCGCTCAGCATGGCGATGTTCGGCAGCAGGAGCGCACGATACCTGGCGAGCCGCTGCGGCTCCAGACGATCTTCATGGACAAAGTCGAAGGCAAAGCGGCCGCGGAGGAGCGCGTCGTATAGGCCCTGGATCGTCTCGTGAGTGTAGGAACGGGAGCGTGCTGCGCCGGGACCGGGATAGAGGAGCTGGGTGCCCTGTCCCATGACGACCGCGATGTTGGCGAGAGAGCGGCGGGGCGTGAGGTGGGCATCGTGCTGAGCGGTCCAACGGAAGTAATCCGCGCCCACCTTCTGCCATCGGCGGTCCTCGCCCAGGCCATCCTCGGAACCGACGAAGTGATAGTACGGCACCATTCCGCTGGCCAGGGATTCATTCAGCCACATTCTGGCCTCTTCCGGAGTTTTCGAGCCGTTTCTCCATGTGACGGCGCCGGTGGAGTACGCACCGGTGACGTTGGCAGCGATTTTTCCATCGAGAACTGCGCTGCAGACCCGGCCCTGCAGGGAGGCTCCCCAGACGGCGGGATCGCCATAGCTGCGCCCCTGGTTGTCAGCCTGAAACCATGCGGCGGTTTTGCCGATGCGGTCCAGGTTGGGGCAGCAGCGGAGGTTGCCGCCGAGATTCGCGAAATAGAAGCTCTCCGGCTTTTTCTCTTTGGCGATGGCATCGTACTTCTGCCAGAGGGCAAAGACCCGATCGTCGAAAATGCGCCAGTAGGCCGTAGTACCGGCGGGCGGCAGAGTCTTGCAGACGGCGCAGTAGCACTCGGGGAGAGCGCCAATCGGGGGCCAGCCGTTGGTGTAGAAACAGTCCACATCATAGAGCGAGTTGATCTCGCGCATGACGGCCGGAACGTAGTCGTCCATGTAGGACGTGAACATGCACGTCTTGAAGAGGCCGGGTTGTTGACCGTTGTATTGCACGGAACCGTCGCGGTTGCGCATGGCCCACTCCGGATGGGCGGCAAGCGCATCCTCCCAATTGAGATCGGGGCTCATGCGCGCCACCACGCGCATCTTGCGCTTCTTGGCCGCGGCAACGCATTCTCCGAAGAAGTCGCGGCCATTCAGGTATTTTCCATGGCGGTGAAACTGCACCTTGGATGGATAGAACGCGAGGATGCCGGTGACGCTGACAAAGACGACGTCTACGCCGGCGGAGTGCCAGTAATCGGCCCACTCTTCAATGTTCATCACAGCGGGGTCGTGCTCGGTCATGTTGCTCTGGCCGACGCGACGAACCTTTTGCTGCCATGGCTCGGCGGCGGGATCGACGGCGGCCAGACGCGGAGGAAGCGGGACGAGGTTAGGCGCCGGGCCAGCGGCAGCAGCAACTTCTTCGGCTTCAAGGATGGACGTTGAATCGAGACCACGGAGCGCGGCGGTAACAGCCGCGCCAGTCTTCAAGAAGGCGCGCCGGTTGAGCATGGAGACTTTCCTCGCTTTCTCTGCGAAGGAAGTCTAAAGCAATTTTCGTGTCCTTTCCGGGAGGTCAGGGAGCCGGCGAGACCTTTGCGGCAACGGAGAACGAATGAGAACTGGCGTTTTGCGGTTTCCCACCCTACGCGCAAAAACAATGAGCGCGTAGGATGGGGCACCCTCGGGTCCGTTTCAGGGAAGAGTCAAAAGCGTTCGAGAAAACTCTCTCTCGACTCAAGCCGCGGCTATTTCCCTTTTTGCAGGTTTTTTGCGCCGTCGAGGTGCTTTTCGAGAGTCGGCAGAGTTTGCTCCGCGTAGGACTTCAAGGCCGGGCTCTGCGCGCTTGCCGCCTCTTTTTTGTAGATGGCAATTGCCTTGGTGTGCCCGGCAATCATTTCCGCAGCATAACGACGGTCGAAGGCTTTGCCCTGCAGCTTCTGGAACGGATCGATCATCTGTTTATTCTGCGCAGCCCCAATCGCATTGGGCACGTTGAGGCCGGCCTGCTGGGCGATCCCATAGAGCTTGTTGTAGTCGTCCGTGTGGTCGGTGACCAGCATCTGACCGTAGTCCTTCACGTCCTGCGAGGAAGCCGCGCTTTGCGCAAACTGCCCAAGATTGGCTTCGACCATGTCGGTCTGCGCGGCAAAGTCGACAAATTGCTGATCGCTCATTCCGGAGCCGGACGCGGCGACGGCGACGGCGACGATCGAGCAGAACGAGAGCCCGCAAGCGACGGCAAGAATACGTTTCATCGGATTTTCCCCTCCAAACATCTGCCGTGTTAGATGCAAACTAACGCCGCCCCTGAGCGGCAACTCGCTTCATATCACCACG
>DATAWF010000147.1:0-3749 GCA_036267335.1 Acidobacteriaceae bacterium | reverse complement strand
GTGCCCGTGATCAAAGGAACATTCGCTGAGACTGCGGGCGCCCCTGGATCAAACGGATGAGTAGGAAGCGTGCGACCGTCGACGGTGGGCCCCCAGCCGAGCCTGATTTCCCATCCAGTGCCATAGCGAAGGGAAGGTGGATTGGCATTCACTTTGCTCATGGCTTTCATGGCTGCTCCCGAGAGTCGCTCCACAGGCAGATTCTGCAGTTCCCTAACCTGCGATTCGGACAATCCAAGCTCGTCCAAAAGCGCTCGAGCGACCCGCTGGGAGAATTCGGGCGAGACTGCTTTCACCGTAGGTCCGCTCTCAATGATTGCGCGATGGAATAGTCCCTTGGCTGCAGGCATAGCCATGAGCGCGGCGACTTTGCAGCCGCCTCCAGACTGACCAAAGATCGTAACGTTATTGGGATCGCCGCCAAACTGGGAGACATGAGTGCGAACCCACTCGAGCACGGCTACGATGTCAAGCATCCCAATATTGGCGGACGACGCGAACTCATCTCCGCCGATGCCAGCGAGATTGACATACCCATATACGTTCAAACGATGATTGTGATTCACGACAACGACGTCGTGATTACGCGCCAGGTTTTCGCCGTCGTAGGAGAGTAGATCCTGACTACATCCGTCGGCGAATCCGCCTCCGTGGATAAAGACCATCACCGGACGCTTGCCGGAGCCGTTGATCTCCGGAGTCCAAAGATTGACGCGCAAGCAGTCTTCGCCAGGGATGCAAATGGCCGAGCCGCGATGAAGCAAGAACTTATATTCGTCGTCGCTGGCCAGGTTCTTGCCATCCATACTGAAGTTTCCTGTAACGGTCCACCAACCAGTCTCATGCTGAGGGCAGATGCGGCCATATTCCAACGCGTTGCGGATTCCGCTCCAAGGTTCAGGTTTTTCTGGCGGCATAAAGCGTCTCGATCCGGAGGTCGACGCGCCATAGGGGACACCTTTGAAGATGTAAATGCCGTTGCGTTCATATCCGCGAATTTTCCCCGCGCTTGTCTCGACGACCGTGGCGGCGTCTGAGGCAACGACCTTGCTCCTCCCGCAGGGCGCCGCCAAAGTGTCCTTCGTCGTATGCGAGGCGGTTTCTGAGACCGCGAGCAACTTCTGCGGCGCGACCATGGAGCCGGCGATTCCTGCTCCCAGAGCTGCCATTCCTCCCAGAAGCGAGCGTCGATCGATTGTGGACGCGCAGCGATCTTGAGACATCGTTGAATCTGCCTGTTTCTCTCGCATTTGCCGATTCCCTCTGAAGAAAGGATCCAAGTCCGGATAGATTTGCTCGTGATCGACCACTGGAGCGGCCATCAGAGAATCAACGGTCAATATAGGAATTAGCGGTCAATATGGCCAGATGAATCTTAGGCTTCCCATCGTTCTCACGATGAGGATGTTTGCGCTATGAGGCCACCGCCTTAAATTGGCATTCGCAAATGGGTTGACCCAATGTAAGAACCCCTAAAATCCCGTTCAACTCCTTCCCGTGCATTACTTCTCCCTTTAAGCTCATTGCGGACCAAAAACAAACTGATGCCGACGGATAAGACTCTGGAGTAGAATGGCCTCGTCTCCATACGCACGAAAAGTGATTCAAGGCCCGTCGAGCAGGCTATGCCCTCCGATTTCCGCTATCTCGGCATCGATCTCCATTCCCGCACGCGCAGGCGGGTGCTGGTGGCACTGACATGGACGGTGCTCCTTTTGGGAATGATTGGCTTGAGCGTGACCCTCGGGTGCCAGTGCGGGGGGCTAAGCAATCACCCGATCGTCCGCTTGGTAACCGTAGCAGCGGCCGCGTTCCTGTTCGGTTCTTCGAGCGTTTTCCGGACGGTAAATACGCCGTTTTTTCCAACCATGCGTCTTCGCGGCATGAAGGAGCCGGTTGTGTTGCTCACCAATTTGCACGACCGGGCTCTGTACAAATACGGAGCGCCCTTCGACGACCTCCCGGAAGAACAACAGCAGGAGTTGCTGCGCAGCTACCGGGTGGGCAGCTATTACTTCGCGGCCTCGCAAAGCAAGGCGCCGGAGCATTTCGGTAGAAGGGAAACTGGTGCGTCGGGTAAAGCCATGGATTCGGTCCTCAAAGGGATAATGATCCTCTGTCTATTCGAGGCCGCAAGATATGCGCTTAGGTCGGCCCCGCTTCACCCGATGGATGTTGCGATGGACTTCTTGATGTTCGGAGTCGTCGCGGCATTTGCGCCCCAAAGCAGCGCCCTCTGGAGCGAGCCCGACCGGCCAAGCGAGGACCGTGCGCCGCTGGAGCGGACCTCAATGCCAGAACAGACCTCAAGCTGACGCGGTCTGCTGCAGCGCCCCCTGATGCTCCTTTGGTTGGCCGGTTTGCTCAAGGGACCACGCGAATCTCAAATAGCTTCGGCCAGAGCTTGCCGGTGACGAAGAGCCTTTTCTCCGAGGCGTCCCAGGCAATTCCTGCCATTTTTCCTCGCGAAAAAAGATTGCCGCCGAAGCTCCCGGCGAGTATAGTCGATCATCGATATAGCGAAGATCGATTGCCATGCCCAAACAAAAGCTCAATCCCTTGCCCTCCGCCGCCTTCCATATCCTGCTGGCCCTCGCCGATGAAGACAGACACGGTTACGGAATCATGCGCCAGGTTGCCGAGCAAACCGAGGGCCGCATGCGGCTTGGTCCAGGAACGCTCTACAGCTCCATCCAATCGCTCCTCGAGGCAGGACTCATTGCAGAGGTCGATGCGCGCGAGGATGCCAGCCTCGGCCAGGAGCGCCGCCGCTATTACCGGTTGACCGGCGCGGGGAGGAAGCTCGCCAGCTCCGAGGCGGAAAGGCTAGCCAGCCTTCTGCGGGTGGCGCGCTCCAAAAGAATCTTCAGGGGGGAGTATGTCTGAAAAGATATATCTTTGGCTGCTGCGCCTCTACCCTTCCGGCTTTCGCAAGAGATATGGTGAGGAATCCCTGCAGCTCTTTCGCGATCGCTCGCGCGAAGAACGAGGATTTTTTTCGAAGGCGAGGCTCTGGCTGGATCTCCTGGCCGACTCGGCCGTTGCTCTTCCGCGCGAATACCGCCACGCTGCGGCCGCATTCAAGGGTGCTCCGGCACATCCTCTCGATGGCGCACCTGCCTTCTACATTTTCGAAAAGGAATCGCTTCGTCCAGGCGCCGTGTTTCTTGCAACCATGCTTGCCGCGGCGGGGTTAAGCATCTTTGCGGTGCTGCTGAACTACGGCGGCAAAATCCTGCCGCAGCATTCCTCGGTTTTTCGTCCACAGCCCCAGCCGTATGCCTTGCGCCCCGATGCAACCGGTTCCGGGACGGAGCCCGCGGCGGCTGTCGCCGCGAAGACGATGAAGTTTGCCACCGTTTTGATCCGGCAGGGCCAGCCGGATGCTCGTGCGACCGAGGAGGCCGCATACACCAGGGACGGATACCGGCAAACGAATACGCCGCTTTCCGTGCTGATTCTGCGCGCCTACGGAGTGCCCGCGGCCGAGCCGATCAGCGGCGAGCCCGAGTGGGTCAATTCGGAAAAATACCGCATTGAGGCCCGTGTCGCGCCATCCGATGCCGCCGCCTTTCAGCATCTCAACGAGAGCCAACGGGAGGGGATGCTGCAGAAGCTTCTGGAGGAGCGATTCGGGCTGGCCGCTCATTACCAAACCCTGCTCGTGCCTGCCTACGATCTCCTTGTCGCCGAGAATGGACCCAAGCTGAAAGCGGACAGGCCCAGCGATCCTGTTGCCCAAAGCTCCG
>DATAWF010000146.1:0-8832 GCA_036267335.1 Acidobacteriaceae bacterium | reverse complement strand
AAACTACGCGCCGGTCATCGAGGAGGGCGGCTTGCTGGGATGGGGCACCCTTTATCACCCGGTCGTGGGCGGCCAGCGCTCGATCGACAACGAATACCTGCTGGTGCACGTCTGCTACGGAAATCTAGGCATGATCTGCTTTTACCTGGTCGTCGCCGAGTCCATCTTCTACCAGTGCGGCCAGGTCTGGCGATTGCGGAACAAGGAAGACTTTCTCTTCGCGGTCAGCATGTTGGCTGCACTCATCGTCATTTGGCTCACGATCGTCACGGTTTACTTAGGCGAGCAATTGCCGATGCTGACCTTCCTGCTGATCGGCTGGGGCCAGTCCCTTAAGGAGAGCACCCCGGAGCAGCCAGGCGCAAGCACAGTTGCTGCGGTTGAGCAGACGCAATACGTGCGGGTATTTTCCTAAGGCAAAATCGCCGTCTTGATGTCATTGGTGCGGTCCATCAGGCGGCGCAGCACAGACTCGAGGTCGACAAGAGAGGCCCGCCCGGTGATGTACTCGCTGCACTTGAAACGTCCGCTGGCAAGCAGGTCGAAGGCTTTGCGACATGCTGCCGGGGTGTGGTGAAAGCTCGCTTTGAGGGCGATGTCGTTGTAGTGGAGACGGTTGGTATCGATCTCAACCTTGGTGCCGGCGGCACATCCGCCGAAGAAGTTGACCGTCCCGCCGCGCCGCACCATATCCACGGCCCACTGCCAGGTCAAAGGCGTAGCGACTGCCTCGATCGCCACGTCCACGCCGCGTTCTTTGGGAGTCAGCGCGCGAACAGCCCGGACCGCGTCGCTCGATTCTCCGGCCTGCACTACGTGGGTCGCGCCGAATCTTTTGGCGGAAGCGATCTGCTCGTCGCGCTTGACCACCCCGATCACCTCCATTCCGGCAAGCTGGGCAACGTGCATGAACATCAGCCCGATGGGCCCGGCGCCAATGACCGCAACCCGATCGCCGCTCTTGGCCCCTGTCTCATCAAGGCCGCGCACAACGCAGGCCAATGGCTCGGTTAGAGCCGCGTGCTCGAGGGGCAAGCTTTCGGGAACGATCAGAGTATTCTTGGACACAATTCGCGCCGGAATCTTCATGTACTCGGCGTAAGCGCCGTTGTTGAAGAGCAGATCCTCGCACAGATTCTCCTGCCCGCGCGCGCACCAGAAACAGCTTCCGCATGGCGCGGAGTTCAGAGCCACAACCCGCATTCCCGGAGCGAAGGCGTTTAGACCGCTTCCGACCGAGTGCACGACTCCTGCCATCTCGTGTCCAAAAAGCGCCGGGGGAACGATCATCTTGGCGTGATAGCCGCGACGAAAAACTTTCAGGTCGGTCCCACAGGTCAGCGCGGCCCTGACACGCACGACGATTTCTCCCGGTCCGGGTTCTGGAATAGGAACTCGTTCGATCCGGAGATCTTCTTTGCCGTAGAGCACAGCGGCGTTCATATCATGCGGCATCGCTTCTCTATCCTTCTCTATCCTCGCGCTTCCGGCCGGCCTGGTCCCGGCTGGATGACGATCTTCATGGAGTCTGCGCTCGGATGGGAGGCGAGTTGGATAGCAGCCACTGCATCCTCGAGAGAAAAGCGATGGGAGATCAGCCGAGTCAGATCGTACCCGCGAGCATACTCCTCAAAAGCGATGCGGGCGCATTCTTCGTTAATCTCGATCGACGCGCTATAGGAACCAAGCAGCGCCTTTTCGTCGACACACACCGCTGCCGGATCGATAACCGCCTCGCCACGCTGGGTCTGGGCAAAAAGAAGCACCTGCCCTCCCGGCCGGGCGGCATCCATCGCTGTCCGAATCAGCGCGTTGCCCCCCGCCGCCACCAGCACGGCATCGGCCCCCCGGCCCTCCGTCGCCGCGCGCGCAGCCG
Source organism: Acidobacteriaceae bacterium (assembly GCA_036267335.1). Classification (GTDB taxonomy): domain Bacteria; phylum Acidobacteriota; class Terriglobia; order Terriglobales; family Acidobacteriaceae; genus PALSA-350. The sequence continues at coordinate 6,956 of DATAWF010000146.1, read as the reverse complement.
CGACAACGTCTTCTTGCGAGGCATCGATCGGCAGGTCCAGCCCAAAGCGCTTTGCCATACGGTGACGTTCGGGATAGAGATCGGCAGTCAGCACCTTCGCTCCGGAACGCTTCGCAAGCGAGCCGAGCAAGATCCCAATCGGCCCTTGCCCTATCACCAGCACCGTCTCATCCGGGGCCAGATTGAGACTGAGCACGCCCTTGTAACAAGTGTTGAGCGGCTCCACAAAAGCCGCCTGCTCAAACGGCACTCCGTCGGGAATCTTTACCAGCCCGCGCTCGACGATCCAGTCCATGACGCGAACGTATTCGGCGAAGCCCCCGCCGGAAGGCTCAAAGCCCGCGGTACAACCTACTTTTTTGTAAACCGGACATTGCGCAAAGGTCTTCTTGCGACAGTAGTAGCATTGGCCGCAAGGGATATGGTGATAGACCATGACCCGGTCGCCGGCGCGGAAACGCTCCACGCCTTCGCCCACCGCCGCAATGACCCCGGCGGTCTCATGACCGAAGATCCGGGGAGCCGAGTGCGAACCGGTATGGATTTTCTTGAGGTCGGTTCCGCAGATTCCGCAGGTATGGATCCGGATGAGAACCTCTCCCGCGCCGATGCCTGGCACCGGCACCGCCTCGACGCGGACGTCGTTCACTCCGCGATAAACCGCAGCCAGCATGGTCTCCGGAATCCGTTCCGGAATCGGCATGGTGTCGGCGCGAAGCTTTTTCTCTTGGCCTTGCCCAGCAAAATCAACAACCGGAGTGGTTGGCATCTCTCTCCACTAACACTTGCATTTCGTGAACCATCGCCTCTGCGCCAGTCTTACTATTCTTGCTCATCCGCGCGAGAGACCGCCAGTACCGGGGGCGGAACGCAAGGTGGAGAAGCAGGGCGGGCATGCGCAGCCCTCCCTCTGCATCGGTGAATCGGCTGAAATCGGGAAGCAGATCTGCCGGTGTATCGGATACCGCCTTGATACAGGCAAACGGGATGCCTTTGCTCTGGGCAATCCGCGCGACCGCGGCCGCCTCCATATCCACAAGAACCGCTTGATAACGGTCGGCCAGCGCGCGCTTTTCTCGAGCGAGCACGACGCGATCCGTGGTTACCAACCTCAGAGCCGCGCCCGAAGAGGCTAGCGGCGTTGCCATAAAACGCTCTCCATTCGTTCCATCGATCACCTCCGTCACGCGATAGGCGCACCCCCCTTGCATTCCGCAGGAGAGCGCCCCAGCCCAGCCGAAGGAGATCAATTCATCGAGATCGCTCAAGCTTTCGGCGAAGCTGCAGGCCGCCGCTGCCGCTGAGCTCCCCATGCCTCCGGCCACGGCAACACACTCGGCTGGACCAAGAATGCCTTGCCATGCTCTCGCGCGGGGAACGGAATTTCGCACCCGCACCTGCTTCCATCCTCGAACAAGCGGGCGCAGTTCGGCGGGAAACGCTGCAATGATTCCCAGGCGCCTCATGCGGAAGGCGCGTAACCATGCGCCCGGAACCACTCGATCGCGCGCCGCAAAGCGGGATCGATCGGGATCACGGCAAAGCCAAGCTCACGCTCCGCCTTGGCCGAGGATGCGAACATCTTCTTTCTCCCCATGCGCACCTCTTCCACTGTCGCTCGCGGTACCCGGCCCCGGATTTTTCCCGTAATCGTCTGGTCGAAGTAAGCGAAGAGCATGGCCACAGCGTGCGGAACCTTGACATTGGGCGAGGGCAAACCGGTCATGGCCGACATTTTGTCCAAAATCTGCTTCAGGGTCAGATTCTCACCGCCCAAAATATATCGTTCGCCCGGGCGGCCCACTACGAGAGCCTTGGCATGAGCGGCAGCAACCGCATCCACATCCACCAGGTTGAGCCCGGTATCGACATAGGCTGGGAACTTACGGTTGAGAAAGTCGACTACGATCTGTCCGGTGGGAGTCGGCTTGATGTCCTCCGATCCGATCGGGGTGGTGGGATTGAGCACGATCACGGGCTGACCGGCACGGGCCGCGGCAATCGCTTCCTGTTCGGCCAGGAACTTGGATCGCTTGTAATGGCCGACCATGTCGGCCATCGTGACCGGGGTCTCTTCATCGACGATCGTTCCATCGGAACGAAAGCCCATCGTGGCTACGCTGGAGGTATAGACCACCCTGGCCACGCGCTCTTCCCGCGCCAGACGCAGCAGCGCGCGCGTGCCTTCGACGTTGACCGCATACATCGGTTGAGGGTCGGTCACCCAAAGCCGGTAATCGGCTGCCACATGCACCACGGCATCGCAGCCCGCCATCGCGCTGCGCAGACTCTCCGGCCGAAGCAAGTCGCCCTGGACCCGCTCGGCAGAGAGGCCTTCAAGATTGTTCAGGGGACTCGAAGAGCGAACAAGGAGACGCAGAAATGCGCCCTGCTTGGCCAGCTCTCGCGCCACGTGGCTGCCGACAAAACCCGTAGCGCCGGTGAGAAAGATTTTCACTTAGGGTTTCGCTCCGAGCTCCCGGACTCCCGGGCTTCCAGGCTTTCGCGCTCTTGCGAATTGAATGCCCAGCCCAGGTCAGATACCGCCGCTCGAAACCAGCGGCCACGAGCGAATCGCTTTGCCATTCGCGGCTTTGAGGCGAAGGCTAGAGCATTTCTCCTATTGCTATGCACCACCAAGATCTGAGAAGTGCGGCTTTGCTTGCTAGAGCGCGTTTCATCAATAGCTGGCAATGGTTGTAACCACGAACGAGACCCGCCGCCAAAGCGGGGCTCGTGCTGCGTCCCATGCAGCGGGGCCATCTATGAAACACGCTCTGAAAAGCCGTGTACGATATCGCAGCTTCGGGATACACCTGTAGGAGAAATGCTTCTAGTCCAGCTTTTCCGGTTGCAATCCAAACCCCTTTTCGCCGGCAGCCTTCTTTTCTTGCCACTTCTTGACCCAGGCCTCCCAGCTTGCGCCCGCCGCGCGGTCTTTGCCAGTGAAGGACAGGCCGCCAATCTCGCTGTAGGCAATCGTCATCTTCTCCGGAGAATCTTTGGGAAAAAGCCGAATGGTCGAATCGGCCAGCGACTTTCCCGTGCGGCGGTCGAAGATGTATCCCTCAATGACGGAGCCGTCTTTGCGGGTGATGGTTACATCGCCACGATAGTCGAATGCCTTTTCCAGGGCGGTAAAAATCTCCGCGTCGTCGGCGAGGCCGGGAATCCACCCTTCCAGCACCTCGTGCTTCGTTCCGGGCGCCAGCTCCAGCGATTCCGGATCGACAGGCTGCTTTTCATGCTCCGAAGCAATTTTCCCGGTCATGCCCGTGTCTCCTCGAATTCGGTGCGCGAATCGCTGACGATCTGCACCAGCGGCGACACAGGAGGAACCTGTCCGGAGTACGGCTCATTCAGCAGATCTCGGGCGCCATGATCTTCATACCGGTCGAAAAGGGTCGACCGTACGGTGGCGGCAAATCCGCGCAGCGATCCGAAAGTATCGTTGACCGCGGAGGGCTCGTAGCCACAACTCACCATGCAGTTGGCGCATTTCGGATTCCCCGATTCGGTTCCGTAGCTCTCCCATTCCGTCGTCTCCATCAGCTCGGCAAACGTCGACGCGTAACCATCCTGCAGCAGATAGCAAGGCTTCTGCCAGCCGAAGATGTTGTATGCCGGAGCGCCCCACGGCGTGCACCGGTACTGGCGCTTGCCCATGAGGAATTCCAGAAAGAGCGGCGACATGTTGAACTTCCACTGCCTCTCGCGGTTCGACAGAATCGCGCGAAAAAGCCGCCGGGTACGCGCGCGGCCCAGGAAGTGTTTCTGGTCGGGAGCCTTTTCGTAGGAATATCCAGGGGAGAGCACCATGCCCTCAACACCCAGCGACATTACCTCGTCAAAAAAGGCACGGACGCTGTTGGGATCCGCGCCGTCAAAGAGCGTGGTATTGGTTGTGACCCGGAAGCCGCGCTTCACAGCCTCGCGAACCCCTTCCACCGCCTGGTCGTACCCTCCCTCGCGGCAAACCGAGAAGTCATGGTGCTCGCGCTGGCCGTCGAGGTGGACCGAGAACGTCAGATACTTGCTGGGCTTGAACTCGCCGATTTTTTCCTTAAGCAGTAGCGCGTTGGTGCACAGGTAGATGTACTTCTTGCGCGCCACCAGCCCTTCCACGATCTCGACAATCTGCGGATGCATCAATGGCTCGCCGCCGGGGATCGAGACCATCGGTGCACCGCATTCCTCGATCGCACGGAAGCACTCTTCCGGTGAAAGCGTCTTCTTGAGGATGTGCGCCGGGTACTGGATCTTGCCGCAGCCCGCGCACGCCAGATTGCAGCGGAAGAGCGGCTCCAGCATAAGCACCAGCGGATAACGCTTTTGGCCGCTCCATCGCTTCTTGAGCACATAGGTTGCGACGGTCCACATCTGCGAGATGGGCACTGCCATGGATGTACGCTCCTTCTTCAGTCCCCGGTTTGCGCCCGGCGGTAGTTGCCGAGGGCAAGCAAGGGGAAGTAGTTCCGATAGAGATGGTATGCGAGATAAAAGACTCTTGGGAATCCGGTGCCCGTGACGATCGCCTGGCGGGTTCTTCCCTCGCCCATGCTCTCGTCCCATGAGCCATCGGCCCCCTGCCGTTCGAGCAGCCAGCGAATTCCCTTGGCCACGGAATCGCTGCGGTCGTCGCCTGCGGCCAGCAAAGCCAGAATTGCCCAAGCAGTCTGCGAGGGGGTGCTGGTTCCTACGCCGCGCGTCGACGGATCGTCGTAGCTCGCGCAGCTCTCGCCCCAGCCGCCGTCGGAACTCTGTACCGACCGCACCCATTCTGCCGCCTGCTGGATCTCAGGTTCGTGGTTCCAAACCCCCATCGCCTCCAACCCTCGCAGCACCAGAAAAGTGCCGTACAGATAATTCACGCCCCAGCGGCCAAACCAGCTTCCATCGGGTTCCTGCTCGCGGTAAATGAACTTGATGGCCTTCGCGACCCGCGGATCGTCTTTCGTGTAGCCATAGGTCGCCAGCATCTCGAGAATCCGGCCGGTAATGTCGACCGTCGGAGGGTCGAGCATGGCGTTGTGGTCGGCGAAGGGCACATTTTCAAAGACCATCTTGGTGTTGTCTTTGTCGAAGCTGGCCCAGCCCCCGCTTTTGCACTGCATCGCCAAAATCCATGCGATGGCGCGCTGGCACACGTCGTACTGATAACGTTCGCGGGCGATGTTGTCGACTTTGTCGAGCGCCAAGAGGACCTGGGCGGAGTCGTCGGTGTCGGGATAAAACTCATTGTTGAATTCGAAGTACCAGCCACCGGGTTGAGTCTTCGGAACCTTCACCGCCCAGTCGCCCAGATGCCGCACTTCCTTCGAGAGCATCCAATTTGCGGCGCGCACCAGCCGGGCATCGGTGCGTGACATGCCGCTCTCACCCAACACATAGAGCGCATATGCAGTATCCCAAACCGGCGACATGCAGGGCTGCATGCGGAAGGTCGGTTCCACCGTGCCGGCGGAATCGGTAATGCGATCCTCTTCGATCCCCAGCTTTTCGAACTCGTCCATTGCCCGGATCGTCTGCGGATCGTCGGTCGAATAGCCGAGGCAGCGCAAAGCAAGCGTGGCATTGAGCATCGCGGGATAGATGGCCCCCAGGCCGTCGCTCATCTCCAGATGCTCGAGAATCCATTTTTCGGCGCGCTTGAGAGCTATCTTTCGCAGCGGCCGGATATGCACCCGCTCCGCCCAATGCAGCAGCCGATCCACAAACAAGAAGAAGTTCCGCCAGCCGAGGATCCGTTTGCTGTCCCAGCGAAGATGCAAATCGGCATTCTTTCTGCCACCGGCAAACAGCTCACTGATCTCGTGTTCAGGGGTCAGCTTTTTGAACGGCTTTTTGGCGTATGCGATCGACAAAGGAACCAGGATCGCCCGCGACCAGGAAGAGATCTCATAGATATTGAAATAAAACCATTTGGGAAAGAGAACGATCTCCGGCGGAATTGCCGGAACAGCGTCGTACTCATACTGGCCGAAGAAGCAGAGGTAGAGCTTGGTGAAGGTGTTGCATTCGACCACTCCGCCGTGAGCCAGAATCCATTCGCGCGCTTTTACCAGGATGGGGTGATCCGGCGACCAGCCCATCAATTTGAAGGCAAAGTAAGCCTTGACCGAAGCGCTTATATTCGACGGACCGCCGGCGTAAATCCCCCAGCCTCCGTCCTCGTTCTGAGTTCTCCGGATCTCCGCGAGCGCGCCTTCCATCTTGGGCGCATCGCCATCGCCCAAGAGGACGTGGACCATGATGTAGTCGGATTCCAGAGTGGAATCGGCTTCCAATTCCCCGCACCAGTAGCCGTCTGGGAATTGTTGCGTGAAGAGATAATCCTGGGCCCGCCCGATTGCCCCATCTACCTGGTCCAAGCCGGCGTCAATGCGGCCGAACCGCGGAACCGCGGATTGTGCCCCCTGAAGAGGTTGACTCATTCCTGTCCTTCGAATGTCGCCAAACTTGAAGCGTGCAGCCGGCGGCTCTTCCTCGAGACTGCATCCATCACTGAGCAACTAATCTCATTCGATGCGGTACGCCTGAGCACGAGTCTTTTTTGTCCCATAGCCCTAGAGCGCGCTGGCAGCAGCCGGAGCAATCGCCTGCACGATTTCGGGAGGCAACCCAAAACGGACGTTCTCGGGCATCACTTCCACTTCTTCCACCGACGAGAAGCCCTTTTCGCGGAGATATTCGACAACTTCCTCCACCAATACCTCGGGCGCCGAGGCCCCGGCGGTCACGGCCACGGTGGTGACGCCTTCGATCCATCTCGGATCGATCGCGCGCGAATTCTCGATCAGAAAAGAATTGGTGCTGAGATTGCGCGAGACCTCCACCAGCCGGTTGGAGTTGGAGCTGTTGTTGGACCCGACAACCAGGACGAGGTCCGCCTGATGAGCCACATTCTTCACTGCAACCTGGCGGTTCTCGGTGGCATAGCAGATGTCCTGCGAGTG
>DATAWF010000145.1:0-5056 GCA_036267335.1 Acidobacteriaceae bacterium | reverse complement strand
ACGCTTTGGGCGGGCGTGCAGGCTGTTCCGCGATTGCCGAAAATCGCAATCTCTAAGAGATCCGGCCGATCCCGTGCTTCAAAGCAATAGCAGCTTCTGTCTACTTGGGAGTCGTTGGAAGTATGCCCGTGGAGTACCGGGACTCAACCACTTTTCCGGGACCGTAGCCTTGTCTGGTGGCACGGGAGGCCAGTAGAACCGGAGACTTTGGGCGAAGGAAAGTCCCGGCGGGCGCTACCAAAGCCTCCTGAAGTCCAGTCCCAAACACCCACCTCGAGCCCAATTCCATGTTCCTGGAGGTACTGAATGAATTGCACGGTGGATTCCGGTGTATCGGAGTCACAGAAATAAGTTCCGGAAATTCGCTCGGCGATGATGACTGGAGCTCTTCGCGAGAAGTCGGCGAGGTAGCTCTCCACGGCGGCGCGGATCGTCGTCGACGTGGACCCGGCCGATGGCGCCTCTTCCGGAGCCTCGATCTCGCCGGCGAGGATGCCGGACTGGAGCTGCTAGGCATCCAGCGCCTCGCGCGGCGTCGTGCCGACCGGACGCGTGCGCCGCACGCCGCTCTCACGCCACTGGAGGTAAAAGGTGCCGGTTGTCGAGCGCCGCGGCTTTCCTTCGATCATGACGAGTTCCGGCTTCGGTCTCCCGTTGACCTTGGCGACAGGGAAAAATTGCCATTTGCCGTTGTGCGAGAGATACTTCTTAAGGTGGGTTTTTCGCCCGATTTGATCAGCCGTGTTTACTAGCCAAAACGCAATCGCGATCGCGCCGGAAGATAAAAGTGGGGTCTCTCTGGAAACCCCGTTTTCTGCTTCCAGCGCAGCAGGAATCACGAGTCTCAGTGGGCTGGTAAGCGACCTTCAATCGCTTCCATTATCTAAAGTGCGGGAGTAGTTCAGTGGCAGAACGTCAGCTTCCCAAGCTGAATGTCGCCGGTTCGATCCCGGTCTCCCGCTCCATATGCCGCTTCTGCTTCTCAACCATCCGCTCAGAAAACTCGTAACAACATCAGCACCACAATGATGAGCACGATGAGGCCCAGGCCTCCGCTCGGGTAGTAGCCCCAGCTGCGACTGTAGGGCCACGCGGGAAACGCTCCAATCAGCATCAGGAGCAGGATAATTATCAGAATTGTGATCATGGACCGTGGTTTCCTTGGCGCGGGAGTCTTGACTCGCTCCCCGGCTTTACCACTGGATGCGTCGAAGATGTGGCGAAGATGTCCCTGGCGCCCGGAATTATTTTGGCAACCGCTCCGCGAGCTGCCGGGCGCGAAGCAACACACGCAGCATCATGGGCGCGGTCAGCTTGCCGGTATTCGTATTCTGCAGCGACGGATGATACGTGGCGAGCAGCCAGCGGTTGCCCGGTATGGAATATTCAGCGCCATGACGGAACGCCAGTTCTCCGCGGCGCTCGATCTGGCCGGTCCGCATCAGGTGCCCCACAACCCCATCGAAGGCAATTTTTCCCAGGCAGACGATCACGCGCAACGCACAAAGCGCGGCGATTTCCTCATCGAGGAAGGGAGCGCAGTGAGCCATCTCTTCCGGCAGCGGCTTGTTGCCCGGCGGCGCGCAGCGAACCACGGCTGTAATCCAGGCGCCGGTCAGCATCAACCCGTCGTCACGATGGCTGGAAGAGCCTTGCGAGGCGAAGCCGGCCCGGTGCAGCAGCGGATACAGAAAATTGCCGGACCCATCGCCGGTGAAAGGGCGTCCGGTGCGATTCGATCCGTGAGCGCCAGGGGCGAGGCCGACCAGCAGCACGCGGGCTGCCGGATCGCCGAAAGAGGGAACAGGTTTGCCCCAGTATTCCGAGTTGAGCCAGGCGCGGCGTTTCTTTTCGGCGACACGCGCGCAGTGCGCGCGCAGGCGTGGACAGCGGTCGCAGGCCACAATGCGCTGGTTGAGTTGCACGAGCGCGGGCAGCGACGATGCCGGGGGTGTTTGAGGGGGCACAGGCCGATTGTAGAGGCGGCGCGGGAGGTAAAATAGGTGCGCTCCGGAAAGAATTGAATTCTGGGAACTGAAAGATCGATGGTGAAGCAGGAGAGACAAGACCAATGTCGATGCGAAGAGGCATTGCGGCCGCTGCCGTTGTGGTGGGGACTATGACACTGATCGCTGGCTGTAACCAACAGACTCAACCGGCTCCACAGGAGACCCAGCCGGCCGCGGCCACCCAGCCTGCGTCGTCCGCCGCGCCCGAGATTGGCGGAGAGCCGGTCGTGAAGCTGACGCGTGCCGCGGCCAGCAATGGGCAGCAGCCGGAATTCCTTTCCGCCACCGTATTGCCGGGCCGCGGCATGAATGTTTTTCAGATCACGGCCAATTTGCCGGGTAAGGGCGAGATTCCGGTGCTGGCTTCCCCCACTCTGGAGGAGGCGGCGGCAAAGCTGAACGGCGGCCCGGATGATGTGGAGGGCAACGCCAGTTTCACTTTCGGTGGCGCATTCCTGGTGCCGTATCCCAATCGCATCCTTGGCAAGCTGTCGACCGACGGCAAGACCATTACGACGGAGTGGCACGGAAAAAAGCTGGTGCTGCCCGCCAACTGGCACAACAGCGAACACCCTACGGAAAATAAGCACGCGATGCACGGCCTCATTCTTGCTTCGCAGACTCAGAATGTGCAGACTCAGGAGATCCCCGATGGGCAGGCGTTGACGGGTGTGATTCATGCGGGCGATTTCGGCGGGCACTGGCTGTCGGAGACCGACCTGAGCTTCACGATCTCGCTCACCGGCAAAGCGATTGACGCCATTGTGGTGGCGAAGAACATTGGTAAGGAAGAAGAGCCGATGTCGATCGGCTGGCACCCGTACTTTGCCATTCCCAGCGGCGATCGCAGCCAGGCGCTCCTGCACGTTCCGGGCGAGCAGGTTGCTCCGGTGAACAACTATCAGGACGTTTTCCCCACCGGGAAGCTCGTTTCGGTTAAGGGTACGAAGTGGGATTTCCTTGCAGCAAAAGGCAAGCCGCTCGACGACATGTATCTCGATGACAACTGGTCGAAGCTGAAGCGGACGGATGGAGCGGTGACCGTCACTTTGGCTGATCCCGCCAGCGACTACGGCCTGCGCGTATTGGGGCTTTCCCCCGACATTCGGACGGTGCAGGCGTATTCACCCACCGGCAAAAGCTTTGTGGCGATCGAGCAGCAGTTCAACTTCATCGATCCTTTTGGCAAGGAGTGGCATGGCATGAATACGGGCATGGTCACCCTCCATCCGGGGCAATCGGTGGAATGGCACGTGCGCCTGGAGTTGTTCCAGCCGGGCCAATAGGGAACCGAAGGTCATCCGTCAACCGAAAACCCTTTTCGTGGCTCACACGGGCCGTGCGATACTTCAGGTGGCATGTACAAACGCGTCGTCCTCAAGCTCTCCGGTGAGGCGCTGGCCGCAGGCCGTGGCTTCGGCGTCGATCCCATCCGTATTCACGAAATCAGCGCCGAAATCGCGGAAGTCCATGAGATGGGCGTGGAAATCGCGATCGTCGTGGGCGGCGGCAATTTCTTTCGCGGCGTTGCCGAGCAGGCACGCGAGATGGACCGCGTCTCCGCCGACAACATGGGCATGCTGGCCACCGTCATCAATGCCCTGGCCATCCAGGACGCGCTCGAGAAGCGCGACGTCCATTGTCGCGTCATGTCCGCCATTGAAATGAATCAGGTGTGCGAGCCCTATATCCGTCGCCGCGCCATCCGCCATCTGGAAAAAGACCGGGTGGTCATCTTTGCCGCGGGTACCGGCAATCCCTATTTCTCCACGGATACCGCTGCCTCTCTCCGTGCCATGGAAATCAAGGCGGATGTGCTCCTGAAGGCCACCAAGGTCGAGGGCATCTACGATGCCGATCCCGTCATCACACGGGACGCGGTAAAATTTGAACAGATTACCTACATGGAGATTCTGCAGTTGGGGTTAAAGGTGATGGATACCACCGCAGTGAGTCTGTGTAAGGACAATAATCTGCCTATGATCATCTTTAACCTCAACCAGCCGGGCAATATCCGCCGTGTCATTTCCGGGGAGAAGGTCGGCAGCCTGGTGACCGCCTGACGCGGTCCCGGACTGGAATCATCCGCCGTGTCACGCAGATCAGACACCCCCAGCCAGGGTGCATGCTCGCGAACGCAAATCGGAAGTTGAATCGGGAGACCGCTTCTGAGCGCACGGGTACAAATTGTTCCGCGTCCCGCCGCCTCTTTTGACGCCGGCGCTGCGCGGGAGTCCGCCCTCGGCCAGCCAGCAATCCTGAAGCCGAAGAAGGAACGTCTGCCGGCGCTGACTGGACTGCGCGCCTTCGCCGCTCTGAACATCGTCTTCTTCCATTTCTCCAATCCAAAGTGGTTCGGCCCCTTCGCGCCCATCGTCGGTAACGGATATACCTCGGTCAGCTTTTTTCTGCTGCTTTCCGGCTTTGTGCTCGCTTACAACTATTCCGACCGTGCGCAGCAGGGCAAGCTCCGCGCTCGCGATTTCTGGGTGGCCCGGCTCTCCCGCCTTTATCCGGTGTATCTCTTCGCGCTGCTCATCTCCCTCGGCATGCTCATGGAAGAGTGGCACGCCCGCAGCCACGCGCAGTTTGCCTGGGGCGTCTTCCTGACGCCGCTGCTGCTGCAGGGATGGAGCCCCTCCCTCTCCACGTTCTGGAACACACCCGCCTGGACCATGTGCACGGAGGCCTTTTTCTACCTGATCTTCCCCGCTGTGATTCTGTGGAAGCGCCCCAAAAACATCGGCGCGCTCGTCCTCCTGCTCCTCGGCCTGTGGTGTCTGGGCATGGTGCTGCCCAGCCTCTATATGGCCTTTCATCCCGACGGCGATCTCCACCCCGGCCGTTATACCGACGGCTTCTGGATACGCGCCCTCAAGTTCTCTCCCCCCCCGCACATTCCTTCATTCCTCTTCGGCATTGTGCTTGCCGACCTCGACTCCATGATTCCCCGCGCCGCGCGCCGCCGCCTGCTCTTCGGAGTCCTGGGTATGGCCGGCATCTATACGGTGCTTTATTTCGGCGAGCACTTTCCGTATCCCATGATG
>DATAWF010000144.1:0-9537 GCA_036267335.1 Acidobacteriaceae bacterium | reverse complement strand
TCCCGCGCGATGCGCCGCCAGGAGCTTCTCCTTCAGACCGCCGATGGCCAGCACCTTGCCCCGCAGCGTGATCTCTCCGGTCATGGCAACGTCGCGCCGCACCGGAACGCCCGCGAGCGCGCTCGCCAATGCCGTGGCGATAGTGATGCCCGCCGATGGCCCGTCTTTCGGAATCGCACCCTCGGGCACGTGCACATGAATGTCGATATTCCGGTAGAAATCCCGCGGCAGCCCCAGATGGTGGGCGCGGCTGCGAATGTAGGAGAGGGCGGCCTGCGCGGACTCCTGCATCACGTCGCCAAGCTGGCCGGTCAGCGTCAGCTTGCCTTTGCCGTCGAGCACCTGAACTTCCGTCGAGAGAATGCTGCCGCCAACCTCCGTCCACGCCAAGCCCGTCACCAAGCCAACCTCGCTGGTCTCGTGCACCTGGGAGCTGCGGAACTTGGCCACGCCGAGGAATTCGCTCAGGTTTTCGCGCGTAATCTCTTCCTTGTGTTTCGGCCCGTTCCTGACCACACGGCGGGCGACCTTGCGGCAGATGTTGCCGATTTCGCGCTCCAGGTTGCGAACGCCGGCCTCGCGCGTGTAGCTGCGAATCATGTCGGTCAGAGCTTCGTCCGTGAAGACGGCGTTTTTCTCGTTCAAGCCGGTGTTGTCGCGCTGCTTCTTCACCAGGTATTGCTTTGCGATTTCCAGCTTCTCGGCTTCGGTATAGCCGTGCAGCCGCAGAATCTCCATGCGGTCCTGCAACGCGGCGGGAATGGTGTGCAGCACATTTGCCGTGGCGACGAAGAGCACCTGCGACAGGTCGTACTCCACGTCCAGATAGTGATCCTGGAAGGCTGTGTTCTGTTCCGGATCAAGCACTTCGAGCAAGGCCGAGGCAGGGTCTCCGCGAAAGTCGGAAGCCATCTTGTCGACTTCATCCAGCATGAAGACCGGGTTTTTGGTGCCCGCTTTCTTCATCGACTGGATGATTTGCCCGGGTAGCGCGCCGATGTAGGTGCGGCGGTGTCCGCGAATCTCCGCTTCGTCGCGCACGCCTCCCAGAGACATTCTGACGAACTTTCTTCCCGTGGCTTTGGCGATCGACATGCCAAGCGAGGTCTTACCTACGCCCGGAGCGCCGACGAAGCAGAGAATCGAGCCTTTGGGATTCTTGACTAGCTGCCGCACAGCGAGAAATTCGAGAATGCGCTCTTTGATCTTTTCGAGCCCGTAGTGGTCCTCATTGAGCACCTTCTCGGCGTGGTCGATGCTGCGCGTTTCCTTGCTCTTCTTCTTCCAAGGCACCGCCAGCAGCCAGTCGAGATAGTTCCGCGATACGGTCGACTCCGCCGACATCGGCGGCATCGCTTCCAACTTCTTGAGCTCCTGGGTAGCTTTTTCGAAGACATCCTTGGGCATGCCTGCGCTTTCAATCTTCTTGCGCAGCTCGTCGAACTCGCTCTTCTCGCCCCGGCCCAGCTCCTTCTGGATGGCTTTGATCTTCTCGTTCAGGTAATACTCTTTTTGCGCCCGCTCCATCTGCCGCTTCACCCGGCTCTGGACGCTGCGGTCCATGTTCAGCTTCTCGATCTCCACATCGAGCACGTCGGCCACACGAACCAGACGCTCGGCCGGATCGAAGATGTTCAGCAGTTCCTGCTTCTCTTCAATCGAGATCTGCAGGTTGGCGGCAATCGTATCGGAAAGCTTCGCCGGTTCATCCATCCGGACCGCGGCGATCATCGTTTCGTAGTTGAGCGATTGCTGAAGCTTGACGTACTGCTCGAAGAGGGAAGTCACCCGCTGCATCGATTGCTCGATCTGCGGTGTCATCTCCAACTGGCCCCGTCCGAGGCGGACCGTTGCGACAAAGAAGCCGTCCGAATCGTTGACTTCGACGGACTTGGCCCGCTCCAGACCCTCCACCAGCACCTTGACGTTGCCATCGGGCATCTTGACGCTTTGCACGATGTTGCCGATCGTGCCGACGGCGAAGATGTCTTCCGCGCGTGGCTCATCGATGCTGGCGTCGCGTTGGGTGGCGAGAAAGATCTTGCGGTCCCCGGTCAAAGCCTCTTCGAGTGCGCGCACGCTCGACTCCCGCCCAACCACAAAGGGGGTCATCATGTAGGGAAAGATGACCATGTCCCGAATGGGCATCATGGGCAGTTTGCGAAGATCGCCTTTCTCTCGCGGTTCTCGGGGTTCCTTTGGTTGGCTCACAAGGGTCCTTTCACTAGCTCTCTTGGTCTACAGATCTATAGACGAAGGGAGGAGTCCAGCCGGTGCGCCCCTGGCTGGAAATGCCGGGGAGATTGAGCTCCCCTTCTCTTTACTGTACTGTGCTCCGCGGTTCTTGCGCGCGAAATGACGTATTTAGGGGAGAGGCAACGGATATACCTGGGCTCCCTCGCCTTGCGCGTCCACATGAAACTGGTTCGTGTTTTAGATGCGGCAGAAGCCGGTTTCGACGGATTTTTGATCGTGCGCAGCGTTGACGAGCGCGAATGCCGCGAGCGGGCCGCGCGCCGGGAGGTTCGAAGCAAAGGACGCGATTCGTGAAACGGGTCAGCCGGCCTTTTCGAGCAGGGTAAGCGAAAGGTCTCGTTTCTGCACCATCTCCGCTGTGATATCGAGTTCTTTGATCTTCTTGTTGCTGGGCAGGTGATACATCAGGTCGAGCATCAGCTCTTCCAAAATCATGCGCAGTCCGCGCGCCCCCACCTTGCGGTGAAGAGCCTCATTGGCGACCGCGTGAGTCGCCTCTTCGGTGAAGATCAGGCGGACGCCTTCATATTCAAACAGTCGTTGATATTGCTTCAAGATGGCATTGCGCGGCTTCGTAAGAATCTCGACCAGCGCGGCTTCGTCCAGCTCATCGAGAATGCCCATGACCGGAAGCCGCCCGACAAACTCGGGAATCAGGCCAAATTTGATCAGATCTTGCGGCTCGGCCTTGCGCAAGAGCTCTACGTCGCGCTGCGCCGGAAGGGCGCTTTCCTGCGTCTCCTTCTCGGAGAGGGCCTTGAAGCCAAGAGCCTTCTTGCCCACGCGCCGCCCGATCACCCGCTCCAAGCCGACGAAAGCTCCGCCGCAGATAAAGAGAATATTGGTGGTATCAACGGGCGTGAATTCCTGGTGGGGATGTTTGCGGCCGCCTTGCGGCGGTACATTGGCGACTGTCCCTTCCAGAATCTTCAAGAGCGCCTGCTGCACTCCTTCGCCCGAGACGTCGCGCGTAATCGAAGGGTTCTCGTCTTTGCGGCCGATCTTGTCGATCTCGTCGATATAGATGATGCCGGTCTGCGCTCTCGCAACGTCGCCGTCGGCGGCTTGCAGGAGCTTGAGGATGATGTTTTCCACGTCCTCGCCTACGTAACCGGCCTCGGTCAGAGTCGTGGCGTCGACAATGGCAAAGGGCACATCGAGCATTTTGGCCAGGGTGTGGGCAAGCAGTGTCTTGCCGCTTCCGGTCGGGCCAACCAGCAGAATGTTGGACTTGGACAGCTCCACATCGCTACCGCGGGTGCGGTTCATCTGAATCCGCTTGTAATGGTTGTAGACCGCGACCGCCAGCTTCTTCTTAGTCTGCTCTTGCCCAATGACGTACTCGTCTAAAAAGGCTTTGACCTCTTGCGGCTTGGGAAGGTGGGCGGGGGCGGCTCCTGCCGGAGTCTCGCTCCTGTCGTCTTCGAGAATGGAATTGCATACTGCGACGCACTCGTCGCAGATGTAGGCGCGCGGGTAGTCGCTGGGCGAAGAGATCAACTTCGCGACAGCATCCTGCGACTTATGGCAGAACGAACACCGGAGCGTATCGTCTGTTCCCCTTGGCGTCTTCATGCAACCAACTCCTTTGCCCCTAGGACCTTTAGGAGCGCGGCCTGTCGATGATCTCATCGATAATGCCGTACTCTTTTGCCTGTTGTGCGTTCATGATGAAGTCTCGTTCTACGTCCCGCTCGATGCGTTCGAGCGACTGGCCTGTATGCTTCGACATCAGCTTGTTGGTGATCTCGCGAATGCGCAAAATCTCACGCGCATGGATGTCGATGTCGGTCGCCTGCCCGGAAAGCCCGCCCATGGAGGGCTGATGAATCAGGATGCGCGAGTTGGGCAGCGCGAAACGCTTGCCCGTCGTGCCGCTCATCAAAAGAAAAGCTCCCATGCTCGCCGCCTGTCCGATGCAATAGGTCACCACCTTGTTCTTGATGAACTGCATCGTGTCATAGATGGCCAGGCCGGCGGTAATCGAACCCCCGGGTGAGTTGATGTAAAGCTGAATATCCTTCTCCGGGTCTTCTCCGGAGAGAAACAACATCTGGGCGATGATCAGATTGGCGATCTGGTCGTCAATCGGAGTTCCCAGGAAGATGATGTTGTCGCGAAGCAGACGGGAATAGATGTCGTAGGCGCGTTCGCCACGGCTCGTCTGCTCGATCACCATCGGTACCAATGCCATGCTTGTCCCTGATCTCACTCTCCGGGCTATTGCCCGGGTTGAACTTTTAGTAGGGGCTTTTCGCCCGCCGGCTCATGAGGCGCCGGGCTCAGGAGGCCATTCGTTCGTACAGCAGGGCGCCCACCTTTTCCCGGCGCAATTGTTCCCGGATTCTAGCGAGGCCGCCGTTCTCAGTCAAACGACGGCGCAGCGCATCCAAGGGCTCCTGTGTCTGCCGAGAGACCGCAGCCAGCTCGTTCTCCACCTCTTGTTCCTGCACCTGAATCTCTTCCACATCCGCGATCCGGTCCAGAACGATCGAGCCCTTCACCTCTGCGGTTGCGGGCTCCTTCTGCACTTCCCGCAAACGCTGGAAGTCAAGCTTGCGCATATCTTCGGTGCGCATTCCCTGCGCCGCCAGCGCGCGCAAACCGCGGTCCAAACGGACATCGATCTGCTGCTGCACCAGCGATTCCGGAATCGGGAACGAAAAGCGCGCAGCCAATGCATCGACCAGGCGGCTGCGGGCTTCGTGCTCCAGGCGCCTCCGCTTGTCGTTCTGCATATGTTCGCGCAAATCGCGCGCGAATTCGTCATAGCTTTGGTAATGTCCTAGTTCCTTGGCGAATTCGTCGTTGAGCTCCGGTTGGACTTTGCGCTTGATCCCATTGACGGTTACGTCATAGGCGACATTTTTTCCCGCCAGCTTCCGCTCGCCGAAATCCTCCGGGTAGCTCACCTCGAATTTCAACTCCTGGCCCGCTTTGGCGCCGCGAAGCGCGCTGTTGAAGCTTTCCAGGGTGTTTTTGCCCCCTACCTCGATGAGCACATCGTCGCCGGAGATGGGGGAATCCTCACCCGCGGGCGTCTCCGGTGCGGCTGATTCGGGAGCAGCATCTTCGGTCCGGCCGGCCCCCGGCTCAATTTTGCCTTGAAAGCTGATCTGGGCAAAATCGCCGTCGGCGAGCGTGCGATCTTCCGTCATCGGCTCCATGGCGGAGCGGGCATCGCGAATACGGGCGACTTCTTCATCGAATTCGGCATCCGTCAGCGCGGTGTCCGGCTTGTCTATTTTGACCTCGCCATATCCCTCGATTGAGAAATCCGGAACCACTTCAAAGGCGGCTTTGAAGCGCAGCGGCTTGCCATCCTCGAACTCGAGATTGGTCACTTGGGGCTGAGAAACGGGCTTGAGCTTCCGCTCGGCGATTGCGCTGCGGAAGCGCTGCGGCAAAAGCTCGTCGAGCGCTTCCTGGCGAATTTTCTCTCCAAAGCGGCTGCGAACGATCGACTCCGGGGCTTTTCCCGCGCGAAAGCCGGGAATTCGCGCCAGCGACTGATAACGTTTTGTCACCGTGCGGAAGACGCCCGCGACGTCGTCGGCGCCTACCTCGATCTCCACCTCGCGCGCGCACTCCGGATTCAGCGTCGGAGCGTCATGGGAGTGGTCGTGGGAATGGCCGTGCGCCGATTCATGGGGCGCGCCTTGGCCTTCCTCGCCGGGTTGAGGGTTGTCGAGATGGGCCGTGGATTCGATGGTCTCAGTTGAAGTCAACGTATGCCTTCCGGGGAGGTGCTTGCGGGGCCGTTGGACCGAATGGCTTCGGCTCGCTGATGGCGGCCTCCTCCTTCATGGTATGAGGCTTTGTCAGGAGGGTCAAACTTCGCGGGGCATTCAGTCAAGGCTATGACGTCCCACGAAAGCGGTGCTTGCCTGCTCTTTGGTGGAAGCGTATTTCCACGCCGCCGCCTCAAGGCGAAATCAGCCTCAATCCGACCTTCCAAGTCACCGAATGCCCCGGGCCGAGAGTGACCATCCCGGTATCCTTTCCTTTCCATTCCGCTCCGAAAGGGTCGCCGAAATTGAATTGCTGCTCGACGGCCACGAACGGCTTGTCGGGCGGAGCATAAACCTGGACCGTGTTGATTTCGGGAGCCTGCCCGTCGATCTCCATGCCGTAATGCGCCGCCGGGTCGGTGACGCGAACGGCGACCCCGCCATCAGTACGCTCGAGCTGCGAAAAGTTGTCGTCGAGAAAACGCTCGTCGAGCGGAACACCTTGCGCAGCCTGGTAGTCGTAAGGCGTCCCCGCCACCGGCCGCAACTGCCCGGTGGGGAAAACATCGTCGTAATTGTTCACCGTCGCGACCATCGAGGCCGGAACATGCAGCCTGGCTTGCGCCCGGTCGCCGCTGGGAATCGCGAAGTAGGGGTGCCAGCCGATCGCCATCGGTTCGCTTTCGCTGCCAACGTTGCTGGCCGTGACGATTAGCTCGACCGAATCGCCGCTGAGAGCAACATTGAAAGTAAGGTCGGTGCTCGAAAGCCAGTGGGCGCCGAAATTGCCGGCGTGAATCACAGCGGTCTCCGTTTGTCCGTCGGGAGTCGTCACAGTCCGCAAATCTCCCGCTTGGGAGTCGAGGATCAGGCCGTGCATGGCATGGGGACGTGCCCCTGGATTCTTGCCTTGCCAGTTCGCAGGTAAAGTCAGCGCGTGACCCTGCCAATGGGTGACCACGCTCTTTCGGTCGGGGGAAAGCGTCCCGATGATCCGGTTCGGGTAGGGGACCAGGAAGGCTCCGCCGAAAGAAAAGCTGAGATTCCCGTATTGGTCCTTGCCGGTTCCGGTGAGCTCGCTCGCCGCTTCTGCGAGCGACGGCGAAGCCAGCAGCGGAATCTCGCCCTTGCCCGGGATATACGCGGTGATTTGGAAGACGTTCATCCCGCGTCCTGGCAGCAGGGTCACGGAAAGAAACTCAGGCTTGCTGCCTCCTCCAGTCGCCTTGCGTTCCAATCGGACGGCGCCTTCCCCGCCGATGCCGGGAAGCGCAATCGTTGAGCTGGGCTGGCTGGTTGTGGGCGCCGGGGATTTCTTGCAACCCGCCGCCAGCATCGCGAACGAGACGGCGAAAAGCAGCGCCAAAGATCTCGTGATGGTGCTCCCATTCCTCATGGCGCACCCATTGTAGAGGTTGTTTCTTTGGTCGTCCTGTGGCCTCGGGATCCTCATCCATGCGTGGCCGCCCGCCGTCGCACAGGCCGGTTCTTCTACAATCGGCGGATGACCCCCACTCCGCTCGCGCTTCTCAATGCCGAGATCGCCGCATGCCGCCAATGCGCCCGCCTCCGGGAGCACTGCGAGCGTGTCGCCCTGGAAAAGCGGCGTGCCTATAAGGAGTGGGAATACTGGGGCAAACCGGTGCCCTCCTTCGGCGACGAGCAGGCACGGGTGCTGATTCTGGGATTGGCTCCCGGAGCGCACGGCTCCAATCGCACCGGCCGCCCTTTTACCGGGGATGGATCCGGTGATTTTCTTTACCCTGTGCTTTGCGAAGCCGGGTTCGCCTCCCAGCCCAACGCCGTTTCGCGCGATGATGGAATGAAGCTTCGCGATTGCTGGATCACGGCCGTCGTGCGCTGCGCACCGCCTCAGAACAAACCGGAGAGCGAAGAATTAGCCAACTGTGCGCCCTTCCTCGACCGCGAGATAGCCGGTCTCCCCCGCCTCCGAGTGGTGGTTTGCCTGGGGCGCATCGCCTTCGAGGGCTACTTGAAGCATCTGGCGCGCTCCGGCCGCTTGAATTCCGCGAAAGGTCCGGCATCGCCCAGCATTCCTGCCCGCCAGGCCGGCTTTGCATTTTTTCATGGGGCGGAGTACACCCTGCCCGGCGGCCCAACTCTCCTGGCCAGCTTCCATCCCTCGCTGCAGAACACCAACACCGGCAAGCTGACCCGCCCGATGCTCCTCGCGATCTTTGAGCGGGCTCGCGCTCTCTCCCAGGGCGGCAAATAGGTTTTGCCCGGCTGGGGAATCCCTATCCAGGGCGATCTCCACCGCAAAGCGGTTCGAGCAAAAAGCACAGATGGTGGAATGCGACAAACCACTCTTTACGCAGCCATTCAATCAAGGGATGGATGCACGGAGCGGCTCACCAGATCACCGTATCTGTGCTTTTGCTCTAATCTGGTCTGCATGAAATTTTGGTCGGCCGTCGGCAGGCGCGCGGCTTGCTCGCGGAGTACGGTAGCACTCCTGATCCTCGCCCTTCTCCCGGTCGCCCGCGCGGCGGCGCCGGAGGCCCGTCCTTCCGTCCCCCCCTGCCGCGGTATCAACTTGACCGCCAACTATCTATCGAGTGCAGGACCCGGATTGGGGGAAGGCTTTCAATTCATCCTGGAAAACAGCACCGACCAGGAGATTCGCCTGGCGGAGCCCGTCCCTTCCAGCTCCCATTGGTACGCTCTCACCCGAGGCAAGTGGCTTTGGCGAGCCTCCAATGGCGCCGGCGGCAGTCTTTTCGATGCCGCCAATGAGCGTGGCCGCCTTCTTGTCTATAAAGACGGCAGCCAGCGCGTCTTGGGAGCCACCTTCACCGTCAAACCACATCAGACGAGAAGATGGGTGGAAACCGACCAGGAGAATCCCGTCCTCGCATACAAACCGGGTTGTCCTATCTGCTCTTATCCTGGGGAGCACGAGTATCGGGTGATTTTCGCCTATGCTTACCTTCCGGGAGAGAGACGGGGAAACGATGGATTGCTCGAGTGCGGCCTTCGTTCCAATGCGGTTCCGATGCCGCCTAAACCGTGACGCTGAAGAAAGGGAGTAACCCGCGGCCAATGCCGTTTCCAAAAGCGGGAGACGGGCTGGCCTTATTTCGTGTAAAACAATCCAGCAGCCTGGGTGGTGGCCTCAGCGGCTCTCTAAGCAGGCGCTCTAACGTGGAGGAAGTACTCCGATGAACAAGCAATTTTCTCGAATCGTTCTCAGCGGCATCCTAGCAACGGGCGTGGCCCTTTGCGGTGCTGCTCCAACCTTTGCCCAGGGTGGCGGCGGTGGCGGTCGTGGCCGGATGGATCCCGACGCCCAGCTCCAACAGTACACCCAGAAGTACAACCTGACCGCGGATCAGCAGGCTCAGATCAAGCCGCTGCTCCAAGACCAGGCCACCAAGTCGGCGGCGCTGCGTGCGGACCAAAATGCTGATCCCCAGGATCGCCGGACCAAGATGATGGCCCTGCGCGCCGACACCAACACCAAGATTCGCGCGATTCTCACTGCCGATCAGCAGAAGCAGTGGGATACGGACCAGGCAGCCATGCAGCA
>DATAWF010000143.1:0-19825 GCA_036267335.1 Acidobacteriaceae bacterium | reverse complement strand
GACGGTGTCGGCCAAAAGAACACGCTCTCCCCGCGCGGCAAGCACCCGGCCAAGGGCGGCCAGCGCCGCGGTTTTTCCTACCCCGCCGGCGATCGAGAAAATGATCAGAAGCGACCCCGCAAGCCAGCCCGGTCCCTCTTGAGCAGGGTGGGCGAAGCCACCCGGTGGACCGGCCATTTGGTTCAAGAGATGCCAGCCGGCAACGGAGCGGCCCGCTGCTTGGGCCAGCCCACCGCGCGCCGAATCGGCGGCCAGACTCTCCGTGGAAGTAAACCACTGGGGCACCAGGACATCAGAATTTTCTTCACGCTGAGGAAGGTCAGGCGCCGGCGTTTCGCCGGAAGCCGCCGACCGGTTGCGTTCCTGGGAAAGCCATTGATGGAACTGCGCCTTCGCGTTCTCGCGGGAGGCGGAAAAAGATCGGTGTTCCACCCCACGTTGGGGAGCCAGGGTGTAGAGCACCTCGCGCTGAGTCGACTGGCTTTCGAAAGCCATGCTCTCCCTCTCAAAGGAAAAATGGGCGCGCCTGCGCGTGGTTGCCTGGACCGAATCCAGGCAAGAACACCAACGTGAATTACCAGAAAATTGTGAAAGGGGAGAGCAACGGGCCCTGTGTTACTTTGAATAATAAATGGAAACGAGCTCGTAGCTCAGTTGGTAGAGCAACGCACTTTTAATGCGTGGGTCCTGGGTTCGATTCCCAGCGAGCTCACCACGCTATGGTCCGCGCCTCCCACCCCGGCAGTTCCATTCCCCGCGCTTTCGAAGAAAACGCTGCGGTTCTCGTGTCTCTGCAGAACCGCCACACCGAGCTGTTGCATCGGGAAAACCCCTCCATCTCCGATTCGCTCACCGGGCTGGAGCGGCTGGTTGTAGAACAGCACCTGACAAATTTCGAGCTGTGGCATGCGGAAGATTCGGCGCGTGCCCCTGAGGCCAGCGATCACGAATTGGCCAGGATCAAACGTTTTATCGACCAGACAAATCAGCGGCGCAACGACCTGGCTGAGCAGTGTGACGCGCTACTGCTCGACATACTCTCGCCGCAAGGGCTGCCTGCTCCGGAAGCCGAGCTTCACTCCGAATCTCCAGGTTTGATGATCGACCGGCTTTCGATTCTTTCTCTGAAGCTCTTCCATACCCGTGAAGAGATGGAGCGGCCGGGCGCGCCGCAAGGACATGCCGAAGCGAATCGCGCGCGGTTTTTGGTCCTGGCCGAGCAACGTCAAGATCTTGCAGCAGCTCTCGGCTGCTTGTGGCGGCAGATTCTCGAGCGCAAGCGCCGCTTCAAAATCTACCGGCAGTTGAAGATGTACAACGACCCCGCCCTCAATCCCGCGCTGTATCGCCGCCGTCCATCCCCATGATGCCCGGCCTCTTCCCGCTGTGCTACATTCGCTGGCGAGACTATCTGGCTTTTGCGGGGTATCCTTATCGTTGGTGACTCTGAGCCGCAGACGCAAAGCGGGTTGGAGGCAGGCTACGCATCGCACCACCAGCCCGGATTTTGGCGATCGAAAGGGCTGGCAGTGGCGGCGGCCTTTGTATTCCCACCAACCCTGATATGCTCTGGCGGCAGGCCAGCACTCTATCCAGGCACTCTGTCCTATCCCCGAAGGAGAAAGAACGTGGATATGCAAAACACAGGTCAGGATTCCGGCAGCCGCCGAAACTCCCGCACCATTGCTGGAAAGGTGCGGACTCTGGCCAGTCCCACTCAGCAAAAGTCGTTGCAGGAATACCAGAACGCCCTGCAATGGATGCAGGAGGGCAAGTACGAAAAGGCACGCACAACTTTTGAAAAACTCGGACAAGAGGGCCCGCCGGAGATTCAGGAGCGCGTGCGGACGCATCTGGCGGCCTGCCAGCGGCATGGACGGCAGGATGGGCTGCTGTTCAAGAGCACCGAAGAACAGTTCGACTACGCGATTTCCCTGCTGAACACCGGCCTCTATGAGGAGGCCCGGAACCAGTTCGAGGGCATTCTGGCGGCCGACCACAAGGCTGACTACGCTTACTATGGCCTGGCAATTCTCGAAAGCATGACTGGCCGGGCCGAGCCTTGCCTGGAGCGACTGGCCAAGGCCATTGAGCTGAACCCGAGAAACCGAATCCAGGCCCGCACCGACTCCGATTTCCAAGACATGGCGGACGATCCCCGCTTTACGGAACTGCTGTACCCGGAAGTGCCATGAATCCGATGTTCTTCGACGGGATGGCCGGCAAGTGAAGACTTTGTCCGCCAAGCCAGTCAAAAGCCGTAGCGCCGCGCAGCGCCGCAAAGCCCGCCTCGGGGTTCGTCGAGAAATACGCGTGACCGCCATTGGCGGGGGGACCGGACTCTCGACGCTTTTGCGCGGCCTTCGCCGCTACGTCGTTTCTCCCCACCAACCCGGTGTTCCCTGCGACGATGGACCGTGCATCATCTCCGAGCTGGCTGCCGTGGTGACGGTTACGGACGATGGGGGCTCCAGCGGGAGGCTGCGCCGGGGCTTCAACATGCTTCCTCCGGGCGATCTGCGCAACTGCATGGTCGCGCTGTCGGAAGACGAGCACTTGATCTCCAGGCTCTTCCGCCACCGTTTCACGAGCGGCGAGGGGTTGGAGGGTCACAGCTTTGGAAACCTCTTCGTTGCCGCTCTTTCGGAGATCACCGGAGACTTCGCTCAAGCCATCAAGCTTTCGTCCCAGGTTCTCGCCACCCGCGGACATATCTATCCGGTCACAACGGCCAACGTCTCTCTGGCGGCGCGCATGGACGACGGCGAGATCGTGGAAGGCGAGACGCGGATCACCGCCAGCCGCAAGCATGTCGTCGAGCTCATGCTGAACCCCGCGACGGCCGATCCGCTGCCTGAAACACTCGAAGCGATCAATCGGGCGGATGTGATCACCGTAGGACCGGGCTCGCTCTTCACCAGCCTGATCACCAACCTGCTGGTACGAGGAGTGCCCGAAGCTTTGGCGGCCACAAAAGCGGTGCGTGTTTTTATCTGCAACCTGATGACTCAGGCCAATGAAAGCCTGAACCTGACGGCATCCCAGCATATCGAGCGGATCTACGAGCACACGCGCCAACCGATCTTCGACTACGCCCTGGTGAACACCGCGCCGGTCTCTCAGACCGTGCTCGAGCGATATGCCAGCGAGAGCGCGGCGCCGATCGAAGCGGACATCGATCGCATCGAAGCCCTCGGCGTGCGATGCGTGACAGGGAACTTTGCCGCCGAGGGGGAACATCTGCGGCATGCCGCAGATCGGATCGCGCAGGCCGTCTTGCGCCTCGGAGCGACGGGCAGACCTGTCCACGCCAAATAGGCGAAGGTCTATGGCCCTGGCCTAAAACTCCGTTTGGGCGGGGCTCTTTCGGGTTCACCCGTATCCATTGCGCAATGTTCAGGCATGCCCAATCCGGGCCGGACATGAGAAAATCGGCTGCATGGCCGATACTCCGAAACCCGCCCCCACTCGCCGCACCGGTCTCAGCCCGAAGGAACAGCGTCTGCAGGCTCTGCGTGACAAAATTGCCGCCAAGAATTCGGGTGGCGCCAAGAACTCGGGCTCACCGGCAGCCGGCGGATTTCACGCGAAGTCCAACGTTGCCCGCAAGACATCCTTCCAGCGCAAAGCAACCTAGTGTGGTGAGTCAATGAAGTTCATTGAACAATTTGGCGAAATGGAGTGGAGCCCTCAGGGGCTGAAGCCCAACTGTTTCGCGATCTTTACGGCACGACTGAAGTCGTGCCCTGATACAAAACCAAAGAACATTCCTTTAACGAACTTCTGACTCAGGACACTAGGGCTTGTTAACAGGCCCTAGCAGGCTCGCGCCAAGGGGGCGCCGCTTACTCCGTTGTCCTCTTGAGCTGCCCACAGGCGGCAAAGATATCTTGACCGCGAGGACGGCGGAGGAAGGCTGGAACTCCGCTCTGGATCAGCCGCCGCTGAAAGGCCTCCACCTGGGCCGGCTCCGGTGGCGCATAGGGGATTTCCGGACCGGGGTTCCAGGCGATCAAGTTGATCTTCACAGGGACCGCCGCGCGGCGCGCGATAGAGATTAACTGATCCGCGTCTTGCAAACGGTCGTTGACGCCGCCGAGCAACACGTATTCAAAGGTCACGCGCTCCCGGGGCCGAAGCCTGAGCTTGGCAGCCGCGCTCAACAAGTCGTCGATCTTCCATTTGCGGGTCACGGGCATGATGGCCTCCCGAACGGTATCGTTCGCGGCATTGAGGCTGATTGCGAGCTTAGGACGGACCGGCTCATCGGCAAAGCGCAGGATGCCGGGCACGATCCCGGAAGTGGAAACCGTCATACGCGACTCAGCCAATCCGGCTTCTTCGACCAGCAGTCTGACCGCAGCCATAAATTCGTCGTAGTTGAGGAATGGCTCTCCCATCCCCATGAAGACCAGATTGATCCGGTCGCGGCCGACGACCGCGCCATGACGATCCAATACCGCGACGACCTGGCCGGCGATCTCTCCCGCCGAAAGATTTCTCTGCAATCCGAGTTTGGCCGTGAGGCAGAACTGGCAATTGACCGCGCAGCCGATCTGGCTGGAGACACAAATTGTCGCCCGTAAAGGCGACCGCGCATCGCGCGCGGGGCCTTCCAGTTCATCGAAACCTATGAGCGCCGGGTCTGAATCGTCGCAGACGAGGTCTCCCTGCTCGCCGCCGTCGCCACCGGGCATCCAGACTGTTTCGACCGTATGTCCAGCGTCTCCCTGCACCAGATAGCGCTCGGTACCGTCGGACGAGCGGAAAACGGCAACGATCTGGGGACGGGAGATCGTCCACCCATCCTTCGCCATTTGTTCGCGCAACCGGGCGGGAAGGACGGTAATGGAATCCAGCGAAACGGCATGCTGGCGATACATGGCCTCCAGGAGCTGGCCGGCCCGGAAGACAGGCTCGCCGAGCCCCACCATCAAGGCCCTAAGCTCTTGACGGGAAAGGCCAAAAAGATTCTGGCCGGAACGCGCTGGAGGCGCGTCTAAAGAGATGTTCGGTAATGGATTGCCGGGCATCGGAAAGAGCTCATTCCGCTCCCCAACAACATAGCATCGATTGGCGCCGGCACGGGGGAAACCCCGGGCTGCCGTTGATATGCCGCCAACAGGCTTATGCTTCCGGCGAGAAGGCATGAGGGGTCCGCCCATGAAAAGCCGATACACTCAAATGGTGACCGACCGCAGCATTCGAAGGACCGTTTTGCCGAATGGACTAACACTCTTGACCGAGCGCATGAAGAACGTGCGCTCCGTAGCGATGGGCGTGTGGGTCAAAACGGGTTCCCGCCATGAGCTGCCGGAGGCGAACGGCATCTCCCATTTCGTCGAGCACATGGTTTTCAAGGGCACCCGTTCAAGATCGGCGCAAAGGATCGCGCGCGAGGTAGATGCGATCGGCGGCAACCTTGACGCCTTCACCGGCAAAGAGACGATCTGTTTCAACATCAAGGTGCTGGACGAGCACGTACCCACGGCACTCGATATTCTTTCCGACCTCGTGCTCTACCCAATTTTCCAGAGCGAGGAGATTCAACGCGAGCGCGGCGTGATTCTCGAAGAAATCAAAATGGACGAGGACAATCCCGACAATCTCGTCCATGAGATCTTTACCCAAAGCTTTTGGAAAGATCATCCTCTGGGAAAGCCCATTCTCGGCACCAAAGAGACGGTGCGGAGCTTTTCGCAGCAGACATTGTTTGATTTTTACGGCAAGCGTTTTTGCGGCAGCAACATGGTCTTTTCCGCAGCCGGGAATCTGGAGCATGATGCATTTGTCGATCTTGTCTCCAGGCGGTTCGAGCAACTCTCCGCCGCCGGCGACCCGCCGAGCCAGACGCCTCCGCGCCCGTTTTCGAAGATTACGCTGCGCAACAAAAAAGCTCTCGAACAAGTACAGCTCTGTCTGGGCGTGCCCTCGCCCCCGCTGGCGCATGAGCTTCGCTACGTGACCCTGGTGTTGAATACCGTGCTCGGAGGTGGAATGAGCTCGCGCCTTTTCCAGACGGTGCGCGAAGAGCGCGGCCTTGCCTACTCTATCTTCAGCGATCTGAATCCGTACCGCGACACGGGAGCGCTATGCGTTTATGCCGGCACCTCCTCGGACCGGTGTGTGCAGGTAATTGAGCTGATCATGAGCGAGTTCCATCGGCTGAAGTCTGAACCGCTGCCCGAAGAAGAACTGCGGCGAGCGAAGGATCAGCTCAAGGGCAACATCGTGCTCGGCCTCGAGAGCTCCATGTCGCGTATGTCGAATCTTGCGCGGCAGGAAATGTACTTTGAACATTTCTTTGGCATCGACGAGATCATGGAGAAGGTCGAAGCCGTCTCTGGCCAGCAAGTGATGGATATGGCCAACTCCCTGTTTTCCCCGGAAAAGGTCGCAGTGACGCTTCTAGGGCGCCTCAACGGCTTGCGCATCACGCACAACGAGCTCGCTTGTTAAGCGGCGAGCGCTTCGCGCATCGGGTACGTCTATCGGGGGGGCGAGTACTCGGCAGCCAACTCCAGCGACCGCGGCAGTAATATAGACTTGTACCGCTGGATCGCGCGGACAGTAAGTTGCCCGACGCGATCGCTCCGGGAAGGACCCATGACCAAGATGCAAAGGATCGACCTTCCCTCCGACGGTCTACGCCGGCGGGTGCGCACCTTTTTAGAGCGGTTCTCCTATTGCTATGGCCGGGACGAGATCGGAGAAGAGCAGCTTTCTTTGGCGGAAAGCTGCGTTCATGGCATCTTTCCGGAATACACCCATAGGAGAACCGCTCTAGGCGAGGAGAGCGGTTTCACCCTGATGGAATTGCTCATCGTCATGTCCATCATGATCATCCTGATGCTGATCGCCATTCCGAATTTCATCAGCATGACCGCGCAGGCGAACGAGACCTCGGCGATGCAATCTCTGCGTGCGATTTATCAGTCGCAGATTCAATACCAGATCAATTATCCGGCGAACGGATTCGCCTGCTCGCTGGCTTCCCTGGGCGGGAACTCGACCGCCGGGCCGCCGAACCCGCAGGCCGCCCAGCTCCTGCAGGGAAATCTCGCTTCGGGACAGAAATCCGGCTACACGTTCAACATCACCAACTGCACCAAGGTCAATGTCAACAATCAGGACATGTACACCTCCTATGAGGCGACCGCGGTGCCGCAGTCGGTGGGAAAGACCGGTCATCGCGGCTTCTGCATCGACATTAAAGGTGAGTTGACGTCCGACCCCGCGGGCGGCACGAATTGCACTCAAGCCGTGCAATGAGGACTGGCCTTATCCGCAGCGAATTGGGAAGGAACCTAAGCCGGCGCAACCCTTTGCCAGAGGAAGAGACCCAGGCACCCTTCAGGAAAGCCGCGCTGCGCTCAGGGTTGGCCATTGTGCTGATTGCGCTTTGCCTGCCTCTTTGGGCGGCGGATGCTCCCCCAGCCGACGCGATCGCCGTTGCTCATCGTGTCGATGCCTATTACGACAGCTTGCGGTCTTTGCGCGCCGACTTTTCCGAGAGCTATCAAGGGATGGGCATCCACCGCGAAGAGCACGGAACGCTCCTGCTGCGGAAGCCTGGCAAGATGCGCTGGGATTATGCGAAGCCGGCCGGCAAGGTGTTCATCCTGGACAGCAAGTACGGATGGTTTTACAGCCCAGGCGACAGCGAGGCGCAGAGAATTGCCGCGTCGAAAATGAACGACATGCGGTCTCCGCTGCGCTTTTTGCTTGGCCATACCAAGATTGAAAAGGAGCTTGACGGGCTCACCGTTGCAAGGGACGGCGATGCGTACCGCCTCTCCGGCATTCCCAAGGGAATGAATCAGCAGGTGGCGAATGTCACCCTCGGGGTCACAGCCCAGGGGGTGATCCAGTCCATGACCATCACCGAGACCTCGGGCGCTCTGACAGCTTTTACTTTTACCAACAGCCAACCCAATGCCGCCGCCCCTGAGTCGGAGTTCGTTTTTCACCCGCCGGCAGGAATCACCGTGATCGACGGGGTGCCCCCTGTCTAGTGTGGTGAGTCTGAAGTTCACTGAATGATTTGGCGAATTGGAGGGGTTCGAAGAACAGCCCTCAGGGGCTGAAGCCCTTCTGTTTGGCGATCTTTACGGCACGACTGAAGTCGCGCCCTGATACAAAACCAAAGAACATTCCTTGAACGAAACTTCTGAGACAGGACACTAGGGCCTGTTGCACCAAGGCGCCAGGATCCGCGAGATGCGGCTTTTCTGGGTAAAGCCGCGTTCGCCGCAGTTGTTTCGGGACACACCGAGAGGAAATCTGCCGTAGGGTTCTGTCCGTGAGCGAATAACCCGGGTTGCGCGTCATTCCATTGTCCCTTCCCGCGCCATGGTCGCCGTCCGCCCGCCCCGGCTAGAGCGGTTCTCCTATTCCTATGGCCGGGACGAGATCGGAGAAGAGCAGCTTTCTTTGGCGGAAAGCTGCGTTCGTGGCGGCCTCCCGGGATACACCTATAGGAGAACCGCTCTATCCAGGCATGACAGGCCTGCTGATAAAGGTGAAAGTGGGACTTTAGGCTTAAAGGAAGCCCGGTAGACTAGCACTATGGCAGAGTTCGTCATCAAGCTGGCCGATGACCGCGGACGCGTGCAAGAGCAAGTCCAGGTCGCCAACACCGCCGAGGAGCTGCGCAACCGCTTCTCCCAGGCCGGCTATTACGTCTACTCCGTGCGCGCGCGGGGAATGGCCGGCTTAGGGGGCTCTCGCAAAAAGGCCAAGCTTGAGGCCTTCATCATCTTCAATCAGCAGTTTCTTACGCTGATCCGCGCCGGCCTGCCTATCCTTGGCTCGCTTGAGATGCTGGCCAAAGGCCAGAAGAATCCAAACTTCCGCGCCCAGCTCGAAAATGTGGCGGCGCGCGTGCGGACCGGCGAATCGCTCTCTGCCGCCTTCGAGGCCCAGGGCGGATTCCCCATGATTTACACCACAACTTTGCTGGCGGGCGAGCGCAGCGGACATTTGGAAGATGTCCTCGGCCGCTTTCTTGCCTTCCAGCGGATCTCGCTCACCTTCCGCAAGAAGCTGACTGCCTCGCTCTTCTATCCCATTCTGCTGATCACGATGGTGACGGCGCTGTTCATCTTTCTGATCAGCTTCGTGGTTCCCCGCTTCGCCCTGCTCTACGACCAGATCGGAACCAATCTTCCGGCGGCAACCCGGCTGCTGCTGACAGTAGGAACGAACTTCCAGCATTACATCCTGTGGGTGCTGGCGGGGATTGCCATCATCGCCTACGGGTTGTTTCGTTACAGCCGCAGCAGTGCGGGCGCGAACCGGATCGACAGCATCCGCATCGGGATGCCGGTCTTTGGAAACATCTGGAGGAAGTATCAGGTCGCGCTCTTTGCCCGCACCCTCTCGACTCTTCTACTCGGCGGCCTGCCGCCGGTGCCATCGCTGGAGACAGCGGCACGCTCGATTTCGAGCGGCATCATCGGCCGCGCGGTTTTTACTTCGGTCGTAAGCGTGCGCGAGGGCAAGAGCCTGGCGCGCAGCCTGGAAAAGACCGGTATCTTCCCCGATCTTGCGATCGAAATGATCGATGTCGGGGAATCAACCGGCGCGTTGCCCCAAATGCTCAACTCGGCGGCCGAATTTTTTGAAGAGGACGTACAAACTGCTCTCACCGCTGCGCTAGCGCTCATCGAACCTGCGATTCTGATCGTGATGGGCTTCGTGGTGGTCATTATCCTCATCGCGCTGTATCTGCCGATCTTTTCGCTCGGCCAGGCCGGAGCTATGGGAGGAGTCCATTGAAATCCATGCGTAGAATCGGCCGCTCCCCTTCCGATTTCTCCCGCTTCGCGGCGGAGAGGAGGCTTTGTGGCTGACAGCATTCTGCCCGTAACGGCCGGCTTTACCGAGGCTGACGAAATAGCGCGCACGCAGGCGCTTGCGCATCGCTATCGCTGTGAATTTGTCGATCTCAAGAACTTTCGGATTCAGCACGACCTCTTCCGCAGCGTTCCTGTGGACATGATGTTCCGCTACAACTTCGTGCCGCTGGAGCAACTGGAAGACCGGCTCATCATCGCCGTCAGCGACCCGAGCCGCTTGATGGTGCTTGACGAGATCAGCGGCCTTCTCGGCCAGCGCGTGGTCACACGCGTCGCGATGCTGTCGCAGATCACGGACCTGCTCAAGAAGACCGAGCAGTCCCAGCGCGTGCTCGACGAGGCCTCCGAAGGGCTGACCTTCGATGTCATCTCCGCGGAAGAGAATCCCGACGAAAACATCTCGATCGAGAAGCTCACCTCGGAAGAAGACATCAGCCCTATCATCCGCCTGGTGGATACGACGATTTTCACCGCGCTCGAGCGCCGCGCCTCCGATATCCATCTGGAAACTTACGATGACTCGCTGCTGGTGAAGTACCGCATCGACGGGGTGCTGCAGGCCGCGATGGCGCCCATTGCCCGGGAGCACCATTCCACCATCCTGTCGCGCATCAAGGTCATGAGCGAGCTGGACATTGCCGAGCGGCGCGTACCGCAGGACGGCCGCTTCCGCGTTCGCTACAAGGGACGGCTGATCGATTTCCGTGTCTCCATCATGCCTACCGTGCACGGTGAGAACGCGGTGCTTCGCGTTCTCGACAAGGAGTCGATGAGCGAGAAGTTCCGCAAGCTCACTCTCGATGTCGTGGGATTCGACGAAGAGGACCTGCGGCGCTTCCGCCGTTACATCCGCGAGCCGTACGGAATGGTGCTGGTCACCGGCCCCACCGGATCGGGCAAAACTACGACCCTCTATGCCGCGCTCAACGAGATCAAGAGCGACGAAGACAAGATCATCACCATTGAGGATCCGGTGGAGTACCAGATTCGCGGCATCACCCAGATTCCGGTCAACGAGAAAAAAGGACTCACCTTCGCCCGCGGTCTGCGCTCGATCCTGCGCCACGACCCGGACAAAATTCTGGTCGGCGAGATTCGCGACCAGGAGACTGCGCAGATCGCGATCAATTCGGCGCTGACCGGTCACCTGGTCTTTACCACCGTTCACGCCAACAACGTGTTCGACGTACTGGGGCGTTTTCTCAACATGGGGGTCGAAGTTTACAACTTCATCTCAGCCCTCAACTGCATCCTGGCCCAGCGCCTGGTGCGCACCATCTGCGAGGACTGTTCGCGCACGATTCACTATGACGACGAAACTCTGCGCAACAGCGGACTCGATCCAGCGGATTGGCGCAACTTCGAGTTCCGCGAAGGCGCAGGCTGCATTGAGTGCAGCGGCACGGGATACCGCGGACGCACAGCCATTCACGAACTGCTGGAGCTTACCGATCCCATCCGGGAGATCATCCTGCTGCGGAAGCCGGGCTCGGAGGTGCGGCGGCTGGCGCAGCAAGAAGGCATGAAGTTCCTGCGCGAATCGGCTATGGATCGGGTTAAGCTGGGGCTGACAACCCTCAAAGAGATCAACAAGGTCACGTTCGTCGAGGCATTCCGGTAGTGAATTTCGGCAAAAGCATCTTTTTCCCAATGACGGCCGCGTTGCGCCCTCCACTGGCCTGCGAAATAGCACCCGCCGGCGTAGTTGCCGCGCGGCTGGACGCGACATCAGGCTACGATGGGCAGGCGCTCTCCTCGGCCTTTGCACCGCTGCCCGCAGGCTTGCTCTTTACCGGCCTCAAAGCCCCAGGGTTGAGCGACCGCGCCGGAGTTGCGAGCGCGCTCCGCCAGGCGCTGCATGAGGTTGCCCAGCGGGATACAAAAGTAACCGTAGTGATTCCCGATACGGCAGTACGGGTTCTCCTGCTGGACTTCGACAATCTTCCTTCGAAGCAGGAAGAGATTTTGCCGATCATCCGTTTCCGCCTGCGCAAGCTGGTTCCTTTTGAAGTGGAGGACGCGGCGGTGAGCTACCAAACCATGTCCGGCAAGGATGGAATGGTCCGCATCATCTGCGCCATATCTCCGGCTGCGGTTATTGGCGAATACGAAGGCGCCGTACGCGACGCAGGATACGAGCCTGGATCCGTGCTGCCAAGCACGCTGGCCGCGCTCGCCGGGCTCTCCGGAGGCCCACCCTCCCTGGTTGTGAACTGCAACCGGTATTCCATTACCACCGCGATCGTGAGCGAAAACGACCTGCTGTTGTATCGCACGCTGGAATTGGCCGAGCCGGATTCTTCTCACACCTACGAATCGGACCCGACGCGAACCGGTGAAGAGCTGCGACAATCGGTCAGCGTTGCGGTCGCGTATTTTGAGGACACGCTGCTCGAGGCTCCGAAACAATTGTTCGCTTCGGGTCCTGGCGGGGCGGAAGAATTGGTCCGCATGTTGGGCGACCCTGGCGTCCCCGTGCGCGATCTCGGGCAGCCAACCACCACCGGAAACCTGACCGCTATGCCCCCCGGCCTGCTTGCCGGAGTTCGTGGAGCTCTCGCCTCCTAAATGCGCCTTTCAATCAATCTCGCTACCAAGCCCTATCTGGAGCTCGGCCCTGTCTACAAGCGGCTGCAACTGCTGATCGTGGCGCTCGCCGTTCTGGCCGTGCCTCTCTGGCTGCTTCTGCGGGCCGAAAACCAGAAAGCGGAAGCGGCGCATGCCCGGCTGGAGGCTGCCCAGCAGCGGCTCTCTATTCTCAATAACCAGAATCAGCAGTATCAGTCGGACATGCGGCTGCCGCAAAATGCTTCCGTTCTGCGCCAGTCGCAGTTTCTCAACACCCTCTTCGAACAAAAGGCCTTTTCCTGGACGGCCGTCATGATGGATCTCGAACGGGTGCTGCCGGCGGGCGTGCAGGTAGAAAGCATCGATCCGGCCATTGCGAAAAATGGAGACGTCACGATCCGGCTGCGCGTCAGCGGAGAGCACGACCGCGCGGTGGATCTGGTGCGCAATCTGGAACACTCGGACCGTTTTCTCCTGCCGCGCATCGCCGATGAATCGGCAGAGACGAATCCGCAGGGAGGGCGCGGCGGCTTGGATCAGCAGGCGCCCGGCAACGGCGTCAACTTCGACATCCTCGCCGACTACAATCCGCTGCCGGAAACTACCGCCGGCACGGAAAGGCGGCCGGCGACCGGGAAAAATGCGGGCTCTGAGGCTCCGCTGCCGGGCCAGCCCTCGAAAAGGCACCGCGCCCACCCCGCGGCGAAGACAAACCGACCAAGCCCAATTCCCGCGGCGAACCCGCGCCTGCCCATTCAGAAAGCAGGTCCGCGATGAAACGGGCAAACAAGATCTTCAGCCTGCTGCATCTGCACTTCGCGGTTCTGGGGTTGGTGGCAGCGCTGAATCTTTTCCTCTGTGTGCGCCTGGTCGGCGCATGGCACACGTTGCACTCCGATGGACCGAAGCAAGTGGAACAGGTAGGCTCCAGCTACCGCACGCTCGATCTCCAGACCCGCCCGCTGCGCGGGCTTCCGGCAAAAGTGGACCAGGCGCGCTCGCAGTCGACCCGGTTTTACGACGACCGCTTTCCTTCGGCATATTCGACCATCTCCGCTACCCTTTCCGACCTCGCCGGGAAGAACACCATCCGTCTCTCGCATCTGGCTTATAGCTACGCGCCAGCGATTCCCGGACTCACGGAGATACGCATGGATGCCAGCCTGAGCGGACAGTACGAGTCGCTGATGCACCTGATCAATGGGCTCGAGCGCAGCAAAACCT
Organism: Acidobacteriaceae bacterium; assembly: GCA_036267335.1. Classification (GTDB taxonomy): domain Bacteria; phylum Acidobacteriota; class Terriglobia; order Terriglobales; family Acidobacteriaceae; genus PALSA-350. The sequence continues at coordinate 6,173 of DATAWF010000143.1, read as the reverse complement.
TCTTCGTGATCGACGGCCTCACTTTTACAGGAGAGCAGGGCGGTTTAGTGAACCTGCGGCTGAAGCTGACGACCTACATGCGAGCCTCGGACCTGGATCGCACCGCTCCGCCGCCGAACGACCAAGCCACCTCTGCGTCTTCTGCCGCTTCGCCGGGATCTGAGGAAGCGGCGCTGCCTTCGGCGCAGGAGGACAACCGCTAATGGCCCTGCGCGCAGGTACCGAGGACAAAAGGAAGGTTTATCTCGCTGTGGGACTGGGCGTCGTCATGCTCCTTCTGCTCGGCCGCTTCCTTTGGCAAACCTTTGGCCCATCATCTCCACCGCCCGCGGCACCGCCGACAGTGGCCACCGCGCCAGCATCCAATCCGCAGACGGAAGCACCGGCGGCTTCTGCAAGCTACGACAGCTCCGGCCCGAGCTCGACCGGGCAGCCACACGCACACGAGGCACTGAAAGTGGCATCCTCGGCGCTCGATCCCACGCTGCACCCCGAGATCATGCGGCAGGCGGAGTCGCTCGAATACACCGGCAGCGGCCGGAATATCTTTTCGTTCTTCTCCGCGCCACCTACGATTCCGAAAGCGGTCGCTCCCGCGCGGCCGATTCCAGTGAATACGGCCCCGCCTCCACCGCCGCCTCCTCCACCGATCAACCTGCGCTTCTATGGGTACGCGGCGGAGAAAGACGGGAAGAAGCAGATCTTCCTGCTTCAAGGGGAGGACATCTTCATCGCCTCGGAGGGCGACGTGGTGGACCGCCGCTATCGGGTTGCTAAGATCGCCGCAACCTCCGTTCAGGTAGAGGATCTCCCCTACCACGACACTCAGACACTCCCACTGATGCAGTAAGAGGGCCCATGGTCTTCAAGCCTCGGCAACATCCCGTTCTCCCCCACGGCGCGGCAAGTGTGCGCCGCGATGGACGCGATGGAGAAAAGGGATTTGTTCTTCTCGCCGTCCTCTTTCTGCTGGTCCTCATTCTGATTTCGCTCGCCGTAGCGGCCCCCAAGGTCGCAGTCGAACTGCAGCGGGAAAAAGAACAGGAGACCATCCACCGCGGGATGCAATATGCGCGAGCGATCCGCGAATACCATATGCAGTTCGGAGCGTATCCCAGCAGCATCGACCAGTTGATGAAAACCAACAACCGACGCTATCTGCGCAAGCGCTATCTCGATCCGCTTACCGGCAAAGATGACTGGCGCCTGATCCATGTGGGCGAGGCACTGACAATGAACAATGGGACTGGGGCGGGCAACAACCTGAATGGCGCGACAGGCACAAACGCAACCGGTTCCTCCGGCTTCGGATCGAATCCCAGTTCCACCGGATCCGCCGGCACCTCGGCTTCCGGCAACTCCGGCTTTTCTCTCGGCTCGAACACGGGAAGCTTCGGCTCAAGCAGCACCGGCGGTACCAATTCCGGCTCAGGCAACTCCGGCTTTTCCCTGGGCGGGTCTCAAGGGCCATCGAATGGAGGCTCAACAACGGGCGCTGCGGGCGCGGGATCGAGCGGAAGCCTCAGCAGCTTTGGCAATTTCGGGCAGAACCTTCCTGGAGCGCCGATCGTCGGTGTAGGGCTTCCTAGTAAGAAAGCGTCGCTGAAGGTCTTTCGAAAGCAGTCCCACTACAACCAATGGGAGTTTGTCTACGATCCGAGCCAGGACCTCGGCGGAGCGATGGGACAAACCGGCACCGGCGTGGTGGCCCAGCCCGGAGCAGGCACAAACGGCATCACCAGCTCGACGCCAGGCTTCAACGGAAGCACTCCAGGCTCAGGCGGATTCAGCTTAGGTTCGGGCGGGTTCAGTCTTGACGGATCAAATGGATCAAACGGATCAAACGGATCGAACGGATCGAACTCGGGCAGCGGCGGATTCGGCGGCAACAATCCCTCTCCAGCCAATCCACCCTCGCAGATGAACAATCCGCAAAATCAGTAGTCAGCTGTCAGTAAGCCGTGGTCGGCTTTTCTTGGTGAAAAGCCGCGTAGGATGTCGCAGCTTCGGGGTACGCCTATATAGGAGAAATGCTCTGGCGCGGATTTCTCACACTCTCTGTGGTTGAGGGAGGATGACGGCGAGGTTGCGAACAGCAGATTCCCTACCGCATTTTTCCTGACACATGGACGTGGTCATGGTTGTTCTGTGCGGCCATTCTCCGATGGAATGGCCGCGTTCGGCTCTGTTCTCTTCTCCAGCACCATCAGGAGAAATGCTCCTTGCGGAATGACAGAAAGAAAAACAAATGCAAATGCCCCAATCAAGCCAAACCCGGGCTTGAATGGGCCACCCGCGAGGCCTGGCGATATAGGACAGGATGACCGCCGGGGAAACAAACAGCAGATCTCTCCGCTGCGCATGAGGATAACCCCTCATGCTTCGGTCGAGATGACAGCGTTGACTGAGAGTCTGAGAAATTCAGGCTGGCGCCGAGACCCATCTTTGCATCTTCTGCCCGAATAGACCCGCTACGGAACAAATCTTGTCCTTACTTTTTCTGAAAATCGGGTGAGCCGAGCAGCAGTCCTGCCAGAGCTGCCGCTTGGTTGTCCTGGGGCGGTGGAATTGCCTCCGGCAGATCGATCATCTGCACCATGGCGGCCTTGCGCTCGAGCGACGCTCCCTTGCCCTGCCCTTTGGCTGCGTTCATTCCCGCGCCCAGCGGCTGCGCGCGGGCAGGGCCGGCCGGGCCCATGACCGCTGCCACCTGATTGAGCACAGCGCTTCGCGTTTGATCGCTCAGAGGCTCTTCGAGAAATGCCTGTTCGAGCTCGGTCTCTTTCTGGTCCACGAGTTGAGCGCCCGGGTTGTCAGCATTCAATAGCGCATCGAGATCGACCGCCGTGCCTTGCCGATTGCTCGCCAGAGCAAGGGCCAGGTTCATACGATCCAGCAGGTCGCCGGTATTCACCCACCCATCCGCCTTCCACGAGTAGCCATTCGGAGTCTGGCAGCCGAAAAAGGACATCCCCAGCTTGTTCATCGCATTGAGCAACAGAGCGGGCCGCACCACCTCTCCCTGCGATGCCCGCACCGCGGAGATGACAAATTCCTCCGGAGTCTTCACCTTGACCCGATATGCATCGGCCGACCAGAATTCGGGCGAGTGGAACATGGTACGCAAGACCTCGCGAATGTCTCCGCCAGTATGGAGATAGGTCTGGGCCATGCGGTCGACGAGCTCGGGGGGAGGATTGTCGCTCACAAAGCGCACCGCGAGCTCCTGAGAGAGATGATGCGCCGTCGCCGGACTGGTAGCCAGCATGTGGAGCACTTCCATCCCCTCACGCTCGCCACCGTCTTGAATCGTCTTTCCCAGAACATGTTTCGGACCCGGCTCATGACGCCGATCGTTGAAAACGAATTGGCCGCCATCGGCACCGTCCTGAATCGTCCAGCCGGTGAAGACCTTCGCAACCTCGGTCACATCTTTCTGCGTGTATCCGCCGTCGACGCCGAGAGTGTGCAGCTCCATCAACTCGCGCCCGTAATTCTCATTCAATCCCGGATCCTGATTGTTGTTCTTTGGATTCATGCGCGCCCGCACCGCGGCCTGGGAATCCGGGCCAATGCTGGCGTGATTGTCCAAATAAAAAAGCATTGCCGGGCTCTGCGCCGTCGCCACCAGCAGGTCTTCAAACTTTCCCATCGCGCGCGGCGCGACGATGTTGCGCTCATAGTCGACCAGATACCACGGCGCGAGAGGACCCTTCCGCAGATAGACGTTGAAGTGATTGAGCCAGAAGTCGGTCATGACGGCTTGGAGCTGCCGCTCGCTATAGATGTCTGTCAGCAACCTTGTCTGTAGCAATTCCCCGGTGACGAGCTGCGTGGGATTGACCAGCGCGTAGACGACTTCCTTCTGCTGCGGCGTCATTCCGTCGGTCACTTGCAGGCGATCCTGCGGCCGCATCCCTTGGAAGAAACTACGGAACTCCTCCGGATTCATCGCCACCAGCCGATTCCATCGCTCGGCGGGCGGAAGAGCCAAAATCTCGCCCGCATCCGGACCGGTGTACGCCATCCGCTTCGGCTTGTTTTCCGTTTCCATTCCGGGGCCGGCGGCCGGCTCCATGGCCGGGGCCTGCATGCTCATCGCAGGCTGCGGCGTCTGGACCGTCCCCCCGTTCTGCGCCGCCTGATCGGCCTTCTTTTCTTTCCGCTGTTCATAGTCCGCAACCTGATTGTTGTATATCGCGCGCTCCACGGGATCGACAGGCGACGGACGTTTGCCGTCGGCGACGGCGCGAACCAGAGAATCGGCCGGGTATCTCTCAATCAAGTCCTGCAGGGGCATCGCAATCGCCGGATAGCCGGCGAGTTGAGCGTCAAGCGCGCTGTCATCGATCTTCTGCGGATCCAGTTGAAGATCGATCCACTTGTCGACGCCCATCGCCATCACGCGGTCTACATCGCCAGGCCGCGGACCGAAGGTGAGCCGGTTGAGTGCTTGCAAAGCGCGCTCCCGCTCGGTGAGAGGCCGGATTGCGGCGTTCTGCGCGGCTGCCGCCTTCTTATGCCTGGCCGCGAAAAGCACAGCCGGCATCATCGCAAGCAGCAAAAGGAGAGAGGCAGCCCGTGCCCGATTTCTTAAGGAAGGTTGTGGGAGTTTGCGCGATGAGGCGCGTCGGGCCGATCGAAACATACGTTCTCTCCGAAGTGGCGCTCTCAAGATTGGAACCCCCCTCCGAGAGCGATGTCGCGCCCTTCTGAAGATCGCCTGCGATAAGGTCTCGAGCTTTCCCGGCAGCGGAATGTGAGGGCAAAACTAGGAAGCGCCGCCAAGCTCTTCGGCGGCGGTGGCGACCTTGGGCGGCAAGATGCCTTTTTCCTCATAGATAGGGCGGATTTGCCGCCGGACTTCTTTCAGCCTGCCGGTAAACCACAGAGCGCCAACCACCAGAACCGCGCCGGTAATCATGACCGTGAGGGGAGCGCCTATCCAATGCGCCAGCGCGCCGGCAAGCAGGCTTCCAAAAGGGGCCATGCCGACAAAGGCCATCGTGTAGTAGCTCATGACGCGGCCCCGTTTGTCTTCCGGCACAACCGTCTGGATGATGGTGTTGCTCGCGGCCATCCCTTGCATCATGCCGAAACCGACCAGCAGCATCACCAAAAGCGAGAACCAAAGGAAGTGGGAGGCCCCGAGCAGGATCAGCCCGACTCCGAAAGTTGCCGTGGCAACCGGGATCATCCTGCCCAACCCCAGAACAGTTTTGCGAACGGCCAGGGAGAAGGCCGACACCAACGCTCCCACGCCGGCCGCGCCCATCAGAAAGCCCAACGTATGCGGGCCTCCGTGGAGCACGCGCGATGCAAAGATCGGCATCAGCACCGTATACGGCATCCCCATCAGGCTGGACAGTGCAAACAGGAGCAGGATGGTTCGCACGGGAGTGAAGCCGGAGACATAGTCCCAACCCTCCTTGAGCTGCGCGATCATTGGAGCCACGGTGCGCTTGGCTTGAGAGGGCGTAATGTGCATCAGCAGCAGCGACGCGATCACCGCGAAATAGCTGATGCCATCGAGCAAAAAGCAATAGCCCTCGCCAAACCCGGCAATGATAAGCCCCGCGAGCGAAGGGCCGATCAGTCGCGCCATGTTGACCATGGAGGAGTTGAGGGCGATCGCATTGCCCAGATCTTCGCGGTCTTCAACCATTTCCACCAGAAAGGCCTGCCGCCCCGGCATGTCGAAAGCATTGATCAACCCTTGGAAGATGCTGAGCAGCACAATTTCGAGAATCGTGATCCGGTTGGAGAGGGTCAAGGCGGCGAGCGCGAGAGATTGGACGGCGGCCAGCACTTGTGTCCAAACCAGTACTTTCTGCCGGTCAAGCCGGTCTACCCAAACTCCTGCGACGGCGGCCAAGAAGAATGTGGGAATCTGCCCCGCGAATCCCACGACTCCAAGCCAGAGAGCCGAGCCCGTCAGCCGGTAGACCAGCCAACTGGTCGCCAGCCGGGTCATCCAGGTGCCAATCAGCGAAATGCTTTGGCCGCTAAAAAACAGCCGGAAGTTCCTGTGCCGCAGCGCGCGCCATGCATGCGAGAATCCCCCGCCTTGCGGCGGCTGCTCCGTCGTCTCCTGTGGTCCCCTGGGTGGAATTTCCGCTCCTCCGGCAAAAGTTGGAATCTTGTCGTCTCAAAAATGGCTGTCCTTGCCATCG
>DATAWF010000142.1:0-10410 GCA_036267335.1 Acidobacteriaceae bacterium | reverse complement strand
CTGATGCAGCGCATGAGCGGCATCGCGACCGTGACTCGGGCCTACGTCGATGCGGTTGCGGGCACCAAGGTCACCGTGCTCGACACGCGCAAGACCATTCCCGGCCTGCGAGTCTTCGACAAGTACGCGGTCAGCTGCGGCGGAGGCCAGAACCATCGGCTCGATCTTTCCGACGGAATTTTGATCAAAAACAATCACATTTCGCTGGGCGGCGGATTGGAGAAGGTGCTCGCGCGGGCGCTCGCGGAGCGCAAGCCGGGCCAGCGCGTGGAGTGCGAAGTTCGCACCTTTGCTGAGCTCGAAAAGGCCATTGAAGGCGGCGCCGATTCTCTCTTGCTCGACAACATGACTCCCGCCGAAACCAAGAAAGCGGTGCAACTGGTGCGCGGGCGCGGCCTGGAAACGCCCTTGGAATCATCAGGCGGCATTCACCTCGAAAACATTCGCAAGTATGCCCTTGCCGGAGTGAACTATATTTCGGTCGGCGCGCTCACCCACTCCGCTGCAGCCGTCGATCTCTCGATGCGTATCACGGCGGAGATTTTCTGAAATGGGGGATGAGCTCGAAGGCGTGGCGGCGCACGAGCGCGGCGGAACGGATCAGGATCGCTACGACCTTGGCGCTCTGAACGCGGCGCTCGCGGGCAGTCCTTTTGCGGGACACGTGCACTATTTTCCCGCCATCGAATCGACCAACAGTTTCGCCATGCAGGCAGGGGAAGAAGGAGCGCCCGAGGGAGTCTACCTGGCCGATGAGCAGACCGCGGGCCGCGGCCGGGGATCGCATGGCTGGCATTCCGCGCCGGGTTCGGGACTCTACGTGAGTGTGCTCTTGCGCCCGCGGATGACGCCCGCTGACATTCTTTGGCTTTCGCTTGCCGCCGGCCTTGCGGTCCACGCGGCTGTCCGGCAGGTGACCTCGCTCGAGGCCGACATCCGGTGGCCGAACGATTTGCTTCTGGGTGGACGTAAGTTTTGCGGCATTCTCGCCGAGCTGAACGCCGAGGTCACGCGCGTGCGCCATTGCGTGGTGGGGATCGGCATCAACGTGCACCAGGAACGCTTTCCCCTTGAGATCGCGCATCTCGCGACCTCGCTGCGCATCGAGACAAGCCACGGCTGGCCACGGCAGGAGCTGCTTCTCGCTTTGCTACAATCGCTTCACCGGGAAGCCGCCGCGCTGAGTGCGGATACGGCGGCCGCCGCGCAAAGCATCGTGCAGCGCATCGAAAGCGCCTCCTCTTGGATTCGCGGCAAACGTGTGCGGGTGGAAGAAGGACAGGGTTACACAGGCGTGACAGCCGGCCTCGACGCGCGGGGATTTCTCCGCGTACGCACGCCGGACGGCCTGCGCTGCGTGCTCTCCGGCGGCGTGCGCGAAATGAAAGAAAGCCGGTACGATAGCATTTTCGGAAAAGGGATAGACCGAAGCCACGGGTCCTGAGTGGATTTTTTCCTCAAGAAAAATCCACCTGATGGAACCTCAAAGGTCCACAGTATTCCGAAAATGCCTTAGAACCCGAAAAACTATGCTGCTTGCACTCGACGTCGGCAACACGAATACCGTGCTCGGCCTCTACCGCCTCGCTCCTGTCGAGTTGGTGGCGCATTGGCGGGTCACGACGCAGCGCCTTCAGGCCGATGAGTACGGCGTGCTTTTCCTTAATCTATTTGGCTTGAACCGCATTGAGGTCGGCGAAGTTTCGAGCATCATCATCTCTTCCGTGGTGCCGCCGGTCGAAAGTATTTTGCGTGAGGTCTGTGAGCGCTACTTTCACGTGAAGCCCGTCTTCGTTGAGCCCGGCATCAAGACCGGCATGCCGATTCTGGTGGACAATCCGGCGGAGCTTGGCGCCGACCGGCTGGTCAACGGCGTCGCCGCGTTTGCCCGCTATGGCGGTCCTTGCATCGTCGTGGATTTTGGTACGGCCACCACCTTCGACGTCGTCTCGGCCAAGGGCGAATATATGGGCGGCGCCATCGCTCCGGGCCTGGGCCTCTCAGCCGAGGCGCTTTTCTCTCGCGCGGCGCGTCTTTCCCGCGTCGACATCAAAAAACCGGGCAAGGTCGTCGGCACGAATACGGTCGGGTCGCTGCAAAGCGGCCTCTATTACGGCTACATCGGATTGGTGGATGGAATTCTCGAGCGCATCCTGCAAGAGATCGCAGCACGAGAGAAGACGCCTCAGGATCCCCCGGCGCGAGAAGGGGAAAATGAGCAGGTGAAGGTCATTGCCACGGGTGGCTTAGCCACTCTGGTCGCTCCGGAATCCAAGTACATCTCGACAACCGACGAGATGCTTACCTTGGAAGGGCTGCGGCTCATTTACGAGCGCAACCGCGCCGCCAAGGCGAAGCACAGTGCCGGCGAAGCGGCAGGCAAGCGCGCCTGAAGCGTTCACCGCCGTTCCTGTCCCAAGCGAGGCTGGCGAGGCTGGCCAGACTGTTGACAGCTTGCGATTCGTGACCTTTCTGAAAAATTTTGAGCAGCAGAAAAGCGGTTTCGGCCTTCCGTGCAAAACTACTTCAACTATTTCACCGAGATCGAAGAACACTTCCAGCGCCGCCGCGGATCGCTTCTGCTCCTTTCCACTTTGGACTGGGCCCTGATCGAGAGCTGGCGCGAAGCGGGAGTGCCCCTGGAAGCGGTGCTTCGCGGTATCGACGATGCCTTCGACAAGTACGACGCGCGCAAGAATCGCGGACGCCAGAGGCGGGTGAATGGGCTGGCCTACTGCGCGCAGGCGGTAATTGCGGCCATTGAAGATATGAAAGAGGCTGCGGCGGGCGCCGCTCCCCCCAAGCCGGATGCCGCGCGCGAGGGCTTGGAGCAAGAGCGAATTGCCGGGCATCTCGAAGACGGCGCACGGCAATTGAGGGCATCTTCTCTAGCCGCTTCCCTTGCTGAGATCGCGAATCGTTTGGAGAACGTGGCTGCGGAGGTGCGCGCGCAGAGCCCGAACCTGGAACAGCTCGAAGCGCGGCTGACGGTGCTCGACGAAAAGCTCTTCGCAATCGTTCTTGCATCTGCTCCTGAAGCTGAGCTGTTGGCGCTCCGTCAGCAGGCCGCCGCCGAGATCGCGCCCTACCGCAGCCGCATGCAGGCAATGCAGATTCGCCAGATTGAGCAGCAGTTTCTGCACAAGCGCTTGCTTGAAAAGCTGCTGCTGCCTCGGCTCAGCCTTTTCTACATGAGCCAGCCGTGAAACTCCGGATCGAAAAAGCGGTTTACGGGGGAGCCTGCCTGGCGCATGTGCCGGTTGCTCAAGACACAGGAGATGCCGCTGCAAGCGGCAAAACCGTGTTTGTGCCGTATAGCCTTCCCGGAGAGCTGGTGGAAGCCCGCGTGACGGACGAGCGGCGCAGTTTTGCGAATGGCGAGCTGGAGTCCGTAATCGAGGCGTCGCCGGACCGCGTGCAGCCCGGCTGCGAATATTTTCCTGCCTGCGGCGGCTGTCAATATCAGCACGCCGCGGGCGGTTATCAACTACGGATGAAAGCCGAGATTCTTGCCGATACCTTCCGCCGCGCGCATGTAGGGGAAGCCTTCGAGGCCGCCGCTCCCCTGGGCATGCTGGCGGGGCCGCCCTGGGGCTATCGCAATCGCATCCGCGTGCAGGTCGTGGCCGCGCCCGATGGGCAAAGCATTTCGTTGTGCTACCGGGAGCGCGGCACTCACAGCAGTCTTGCCATCGGGCATTGCCCGATTGCTGCGCCATTGATCGAACGGGCGATGGCGGAGGTCTTGCGCATCGGGCGGGAGGCCGGCCTCGCGCGGCTTTGCAACGAGATGGAATTTTTCTCGAATGGCGACGAGAGCGAATTGCTGATTGGGCTGTTGGACGGCACGGGGCGAGACCGCGTGCATGGAGCGCCTCGCCAGAAGACGCTCGACCGCTTCTCCGAACAACTCAAGGCGCAATTGCCCGAGCTGGCCGGGGTGGGCATTCTTTCGACGGAAGCGAGAACTCCCCGATTGGCGAATCTGTGGGGACAGAGCAGCCTGCGCTACTCGGTTTTGGACCGCTCCTATCAGGTCAGCCTGGGTTCTTTTTTCCAAATCAATCGTTTTTTGCTGCCGGAATTTGTTTCGCTCGTCATCGGTGGACGCAGCGGGCGGCGGGCATGGGATCTCTATGCCGGCGTCGGACTCTTCTCCCGCGGATTGAATTTCGAGCGGGTTGTTGCGGTGGAGGCGGCGCTGTCTTCCTCCGGCGATCTCAAGCAGAACCTGGAAGGAACCGGCCACCGGGCAGTCTCATCGACTACGCTCGACTTTCTGCGGGCGCAAGCGGGAAAGCCGCCGCGGGAGAGCCCCGAGTTGATTGTGCTGGACCCGCCCCGCGCTGGTTTGGGGCCCGAGATCTGTCGGCATTTGGACAGGATCGCGGCGGCGGCGATGGTTTATGTCTCGTGCGATCCCGCGACACTCGCGCGCGATTTGCAGGCATTGTTACAATCCCGGTACCGTCTCGAGAGCATCCACCTGATCGATCTCTTTCCGCAGACCTTTCATCTTGAAACGGTCGCGGTTCTCGCGCGAAGGTAGGTTTCGCGACGGCCGGCAACGGAGGAGGGAGCAGCCTTTGAGCGCAGCGGCAACTCTCGCAGCTCCGTCTTCCGGCGGGTCTGGCTTGCCGCCCCGGCCCCGAATCGGCGGCCAGACAATCTTCCGGCTCTCGTTTGAGAACACTCCAGCGCTCTTCGCCGGCTTCTGGCTTGCCGCGGGGATTCTTGTCGCACAACGCGCCTGGATTGTGCCGGGCATCCTGCTGATTGCGGTTTTTCTGGCGATGGCAAGCACATTGGCTTCGGCCCGCGCTGCGCCGCGCATAAGCCTCGCTCCCCTTGCTTGCTGCTGGTTTCTCTTGGGCATGTTTCTTCATGAGGCGCAGCCCGCTCCCAACGCGCAGAGAGATCTCATCTCGATCGCCGACAACGGCGGAAAACATGCGCTCGCGGGTGAGGTGGTTCGCACTACGCCTGTTCGCGCTACGCAGTCGGCTCTCTTTTTTTCGAAAAAGGAGCAGGAAGAAGAAAGCGAAAGTATCGATCTGCGCCTCCGCTCCGTGGACGGGATGCCGGTAACGGGAGGGGTGCGCGCTACCGTGTATGCCCCCGTGGGTGAACCTTTCCCCGCCTTTCGTTGTGGGGACGTCGTCCATGCAACGGCTGCGATGCATCCTCCCGAGCGCTATCTCGATCCCGGCGTTTGGGATTCGACCGCGTGGCTTCTGGGGCAAGGTGTGGGTGTGATTGGTACGCTCGATCTCCACAATCTCGCCGACATTCCTTCAGGCAGGCATGCCGAGTTCCGTTGCCGGCTGCGCGGGATTCAGCAGGCGGGCACGGAGCGCCTGCTGGCCTACGTGGATACTCCAGGCCGCGGGGCGCTCTTGCCGCAATGGCTGCGGCTGAGCCACGACGATGCGGCGATGCTGAGCGCCATGGTCCTCGGGGACCGCACCTATCTCGATCGCGCGGCCCGCACGGGCTTTGAGCGAACCGGCTCTTTCCATCTGCTGGTCGTTTCGGGAATGCATCTGGCGATCTTCGCAGGCCTTCTGTTCGCTTTGGCTCGCATGCTGCGGCTCTCCAGATTGTGGGCGACGATGGCGACGATTCTTTGTTCCCTCGGTTACGCGCTCATCACCGGCTTTGGCGATCCGGTGCAGCGGTCCTTTTGGATGGTCACGCTTTACCTGCTGGCGCGCTTGTTCTTTCGTGAGCGCAATAGCCTGAACGCTGTGGGGTTCGCGGGACTGTGCCTGTTGGCCTGGAATCCGCACGCGATTTCGGACGCCAGCTTTCAAATGACCCTGCTTTCGGTGCTCGTAGTCGCCGGCATCGTTCTTCCTATCGCCGAGTCCAGCTTTGCGCCTTACCTGCGAGCAACCCGCCATCTGGAACAGATTGCGATGGACGCTGCTCTTCCTCCGCAAATTGCGCAGTTCCGCGTCACTCTCCGCATGATCGCCGGCCGCTTCGAACCGTTCGTGGGCCGGCGCGCCGCCCACGTGTGGACGCCGCGAGTGCTGCGCGTAATCTTCTGGATCGTCGAAATGCTGTTGGTTTCTTCGGCAATCGAGCTGGCGATGGCGTTGCCGATGGCGGTTTATTTCCATCGAGTCACGCTGCTTGCGCTACCGGTCAATATTTTTCTTGTGCCCTTGGTGGCGTTGGCATTGCCCGCTGCGCTGCTCACGTTCGCTGCAATTCTGATTGCGCCTTCAATCGCCGCGGTTCCGTCGGCAGCAACTGCGGCGGTACTGCATGGGATCGCCGGCATCGTGCATTTCTTTGGCGGCCTCGCGGCGGGAAATATGCGCATCCCCGCGCCCGGGCCATGGGCCGTCGCAGTTTCCATGCTGCTGATCGGCCTGGCTATCTGGGCGGCGCATTGCAGGCGCTGGCCCGCCATGTTGGCATTGGGCGCGCTGACGCTTTCGGCTGTCTGTGTGTTCTGGCCGCGCTCCATCGTGCATCGCCCCGGCACGCTTCAGATCACGGCAATCGATGTGGGGCAGGGCGATTCGCTGTTGCTGATCTCGCCCGAAGGCAAGACTCTTTTGATCGATGCCGGCGGCCCGATCGGCGGCGCCGAGCCCTCTGCAACTTCGAACTTCGAAATCGGCGAAGACGTCGTCTCTCCCGTGCTGTGGTCATTTCACATCCGGCGCCTGGATGCAGTCGAGCTGACACACGCCCATAGCGATCACATGGGAGGAATGCCGGCCGTGCTCGAAAACTTTCGGCCGAAGGAGCTCTGGGTCGGAAAAAACCCGCCTATCCCCGCCTACAATGCGCTGCTCGGCGAAGCGCGCTCTCTCGGAGTTCGGGTGCGGCCATTTGCCGCCGGTGACTCCTTCGATTTCGCGGGCGCGCATGTGGAAGTGCTCTCTCCCGCGCCCGACTATGTGCCTGGGAAAGAGCCCGTCAACGATGACTCTCTCGTCATTCGGGTGAGCTATCAAGGGACCTCGGCGCTGCTCGAAGGCGATGCAGAGTCGCGCAGCGAGAAACGCATGCTGGCGGAGGATCTGCCATCGAACCTGCTCAAGGTGGGTCATCATGGCAGCAGCACCTCGACGACGCCTCCCTTTCTGGCGCAGGTTCATCCTCAATACGCAATCGTATCGGTTGCGCATCGCAATCCGTATGGACATCCCCGGATCGAGGTTCTCGACCGCTTGCAGGCCGATCGCGTCCTTACTTTCCGTACGGATGCGCTGGGGGCAACCACTTTCTATCTCGACGGCAAAACGGTTTCCGCCGAACCTTTGGCGGAAGACGCTGCCGCCGCGCGGTAAAGCAATTCGCTAAAAAGCGTGCACTCACAAGCTGCTCCGAACGCGGCCATTCTTGGGTGCAATGGCTGGGTCCAAGTACCTTACGCCATCGGTGCTTTTGCTCCGGAGCATTTCTCCTGATGGTGTAGAGCAGAGAACGAAGCCCAACGCAGCCATTCCATCGAAGAATGGCTGCACATAGCCAGCCACAACCACTCCATAGTTTCAGGAGAAATGCTTTAAGCTGTTCCCTATGATTCTCAAGATTCGAACCATGGGAGAACCGGTCCTGCGCCGGAAGGCGCGCTCGCTGACCGCGAAAGAGATCCTGAGCGCTCGAACGCAGGAACTGATCGAGTCGATGCGGGAGACGATGCATGACGCTCCCGGAGTCGGCCTGGCTGCGCCCCAGATCGGGCTGCGGCTGCAGTTGGCCGTTATCGAAGACCGCGAAGCTTCCATGAAAGAGCTTACGGACAAGCAGCGAACGGAGCGTGAGCGCAAGGCTATCGGCTTTCATGTGATTGTGAATCCGGTGCTGACGCTCGAATCGCCGGCGGAAATTGAATTCTTTGAAGGCTGCCTGAGCCTTCCCGGCTACGCCGCGTCCGTGGCGCGCGCGCGCAAGGTCAAAGTGGAATGCCTGGACCACCGCGGCCGGTCCCGGACGATTCGCGCCTCCGGCTGGTACGCGCGTATTCTTCAGCACGAGATCGATCATCTTCACGGAACGGTCTACCTGGACCGGATGCGCACCACGACTTTCACTTCCCTTGAAAATTACAAGCGGTTCGCGGGAGCCCCGGCTGCGGAAAAGGGCGGGAAGCGATAAGGGGCGAGTCAGCGAGTTAGCAAGTTGGCGAGTCAGCAGATTGGCCAGGAAAGCAAAGGCAGCAGCAGCAGATTTCGCTACGGGCTTTCTCTCCTTTGCCACAACTCCGGCTCGTCCCCGCGTCATCCTTATCGATGAAGCCTAGGCTAGGCGGTTTCTCGCTCTCGGTCGCGGCGGCCCTGTTAGGATGAGGAGTGCGCCGGGCCCCCATACCTCCCGCCGCAGGCGAGCTTCCGCACGGAATGACGATCGAACTCTTCAACACCCTCACCAATTCTGTCGAAGAACTGCGGCCTTCCGACGGTCCGCTGCGTATGTACGCTTGCGGTCCCACCGTCTACGACTACGGCCACATCGGCAACTTCCGCACTTTCCTGCAAGTCGACGTGCTGCGCCGCTTTCTCAAGCTTCAGGGCGTCCCGCTGCGCCACGTGATGAACATCACCGACGTTGACGACAAGATCATTCGCAATGCTGCTGCGGCGGGCGTACCTATCCACGAGTACACGGCAAAGTATGAGCGGAGCTTCTTTGAGGATCTCGATGCGCTGCGCTGCGAGCGGCCGGAGATCGTTGCGCGCGCCACGGACTATATCCCCGAGATGGTCGCGCTTATCGAGCGGCTCATCGAGCAAGGCTTGGCCTACAAGACCGAGGACGGTTCCTGGTACTTCCGGATTGCCGGGTTTCCGGAGTACGGCAAGCTTTCGAAGAAGGATTTTTCCGGCATTGCCGACGGCGCGCGTGTGGACGTAGACGAGTACGACAAAGATTCGGCTCGCGACTTCGCTCTATGGAAGGCGGCGAAGCCGGGCGAGCACTTCTGGGAGAGCCGCTTGGGCCCGGGACGTCCCGGCTGGCACATCGAATGCTCCACCATGTCGATGAAGCATCTGGGAGAGACATTCGATCTTCATGCCGGCGGCGAAGATCTGATGTTTCCGCACCATGAGAATGAGATTGCGCAGTCGGAGGGGGCTACCCACAAAACCTTCGTCCGCCACTGGATGCATGTGCGCTTCCTGTTGGTAGAAGGCCGCAAGATGTCGAAGTCGGAAGGGAACTTCTTCACCCTGCGCGATCTTCTGCTCAAGGGCTACAAGGCTTCGTCGATCCGCTTCCTGCTGATTTCGGTGCCCTACCGGCATCCTCTGAATTTCACGACCGATGGGCTCATCGAATCGGCGAATGCCATCGAGCGGCTGCGAACTTTTGCCCATCGCATTGCGGCCGGCAATCTGCCCGCGGGGATCAACGAGGATCTGGCGGCGGAGACCAAGCGGGCGGAAGAGGGATTCCGCGCCGCGCTCGCGAACGATCTCAATACTTCTGAAGCGCGGGCGGCGGTCTTTGAGATGGTTCGCGCGGGCAACGCCGCCGCGGATGCGGGCACGCTTCGCGCCGGCAATGTTCCTGCGATGCGGGCCGTGCTCGATCATTTCGACAGCATCTTTGCCGTGCTCGAAGACGGCGATCAGGAGATCACGCGCTGGGCTTTGCAGTGGGCGGAGCAGGAGGGCCGTCTGGGAGAGGCGGCGCCCGAGCTGCTGGCCCGCACCTCGCTGAGCGATGCCGAAATTGAGGCGGCCGTCGCCGAGCGCGAGCAGGCGCGGCGCTCGCGCAACTTTGCTCGCTCCGACCAGATCCGCAAGGAGCTTGCGGAGAAGGGCGTTTTGCTCGAGGACTCCAAGGAAGGTGTCCGCTGGAAGCGCAAGTAAGGCTTGCCTGCGTTTCGCTAACTCGCTAGCGCGCGGCCGGAGCGGAGAGATCTGCTTTTTTGCTTGCTTGTCCGGCTGCTTCGCTCTGCTAGCCGAAAAGCAGATCCCTCGACTCCGCATGACAAAAATCGTCATGCTGCGCTCGGGATGACAGTTTTGGCTACACTCTGTGAGAAATCCAGCCTAACTGCGGCCTCGCTGCTTTTGCTTTTCTTTCTGTCATTCCCGTTAGGAATCTGCGGTTGCTCCCACTCTGTCATCTCGACCGGAGGCGGCGTGAACGCGCCGCTGGAGCGGAGAGATCTGTTTTTTTGCTTGCTTGTCCGGCTGCTTCGCTCTGCTCGCCCCAAAAGCAGATCCCTCGACTCCGCATGACAAAAATCGTCATGCTGCGCTCGGGATGACAGTTTTGGCTACACTCTGTGGGAAATCCAGGCTAACTGCCGGGTCGCTGCTTTTGCTTTTCTTTCTGTCATTCCCCTTAGGGAATCTGCTGTTGCTCCACTCTGTCATCTCGACCGGAGGCGGCGTGAACGCGCCGCTGGAGCGGAGAGATCTGCTTTTTTGCTGA
>DATAWF010000141.1:0-24364 GCA_036267335.1 Acidobacteriaceae bacterium | reverse complement strand
TGAAATTATGGAGGTGGCTAGAGTAGAGCCTTCGCATGCGTTTTTGCGGAATCCGGCGAGCCATCTGGTTTTTATCTATTTGACCCGATTTGTGGAGGCACTCTCGCAGAATTTGTTGCAGCGTCCCTTCAGCTCTCTCTCGGTTCTTGACTGGGGATGCGGAAAGGGGCACGTGAGCAAATTGTTGCGGGACTTAGGGCCGAAAGTCGAGAGTTGCGACATCGCTGCGGATAGGGATGATTCTGCATTCGGTCAAAAGATACCGATTGTGCAGAAATGGCATATTCCGGTGACATCGCTTCATCATGAGTATGAACTTCCCTACGATGACGCGACTTTTGATGTCGTGTTGAGCGTAGGAGTGCTGGAACATGTGCGGAATGATCGAGCTTCTGTCGCCGAGATTGCACGGGTACTGAAACCCGGAGGGCTTTTCTATTGCTTTAATTTGCCGGCGACTCTGTCCTGGACACAGAAAGTGTCCCACCTAAGAAAAGATTTTTATCACGACCGCCTTTATGACGAGGGGCTCATATCGAACCTCCTGAGGCCCACGGGACTAAGCGTGATTGATCTGTGGCATAGGCAGATCCTTCCGAAGAATTCAGTACACTATCCGTTCTTCCGGTGGTTTGAAACAGTAGATCAGATGATTACGTTCTACACCCCGTTTTGTGTCTTTGCCACGAGCATTGAGTTCGTGAGTCAAAAAGCGAAAACAGCGTAGTTGGTGTGAACTGTCTAAGCAGGCCGTCTTTTGTCGGAGCGCCGAATGCGAGACGTTCAGCAAAGGGTCATAGGAACGGACCGTGGAGCATTGCCCGTAGGGTTCTGGGGATATGGTCATCGCGTGACCTCTAAGATCGACATCGATTTGCGGATGTACGGGATGTCAGGTATCGGAAGGTATCTGCAGATCGTATTGCCTGAGGTGCTACCGCACCTGGTTGCATCGTCAATTCGGGTATTCTGCGATCCGGAAGATGTTCTTGGCGAGCCGTGGTTAGAGGATGCACGTGTAGAAATATGTGACTTTCGCGTTCCTATCTTTAGCGTTTCTGAACAAATAGGCGGTAACAAAAGGTTCTGGAAAAGCCAGGCGCTGTGGGTGCCACAATACAATATTCCTCTCCTCTATCGCAATAAGCTTATCGTGACGATTCATGACGTGTGCCAGCTAGCATATCCGGAATCTCTGTCTAGCGGATTGCAGCGTTGGTATGCGCGGCACTTGCTGACAACCGCGCTCAACCGGTCTACCGCCATTCTGTGCGTATCGGAATTTACACGTCGTGAGATTGCACGGCTGCTTGGGGCAGATAAAGCCCCCATATTCGTAATCCATCCAGGAAGCGGCATGAGTCCCAGACGTACCGGCAAGCCGTTAGCCCTCCCTACTGGAAAGAGTTATTTTCTGGCAGTTGGCAATATAAAAAAGCATAAAAATTTGGGGCGTCTGCTTGATGCATTTGCAAGCATTCAAGATCACGTCCCGCACGATCTTGTTCTTGTGGGCAAACAAGAGGGTATGTTAAACGCGGATTTCGGATTGACCAAGAATGCAGCTGTACTGGGTGACCGTGTGAGGTTTACGGGACTTGTTTCCGACGATGAGTTGCAGACATTTTATCGCAATGCTGTGGCTCTCATTTTTCCTTCATTTTATGAAGGCTTTGGATTTCCAGTTCTGGAGGCGATGGCTCAGGGATGTCCAGTTGCTTGCTCGAATGCTGCATCTTTGCCGGAGATTGCTGAAGACGCGGCTCTATTTTTTGATCCGCATAATTCTGATTCGATTGCCGGGGCAATGATGAGAATTTCCACGGACAACGATCTTCGGCGGGAATTGATAAGCAAGGGGTTACAGCGAGTCCAATTGTTCGATGCCCGTATCGCTGGACGGAAGACCGCCGACGTTATCAATGCGGTGTTGAATGGCGCACCTGCCAACATACAAATGTAGCCGGTCCCATGGTAGATTATGGTGTCTAAGCTCGGGAACAAGTGATGTCGGTCGTTGACATTCTGAAGTCAAAACGCCAAAGCATCCTCCATCTTGGAAAGTTTTATCCCCCGCATCCGGGAGGGATGGAGACTTATTTGCACGATCTCGCCATCAGACAGGCCGAGATCGCTTCGGTGCACGTTGTCGTTGCAAATTCTGCAGCCCAAGGCGACCAAGAAGAGCGCGAAGGGGTCCTCGTCACACGCGTTGCCCGCTGCGGCACGATCGGGTCAATGCCGATTTGCCCTGGACTGACGAAGGCCATTCGCCGTTCGCCAGCCGACCTGGTCCATATGCACACTCCGAACCCCGGCGCCGCTTTCTCCTTTCTCCGTAGCGGTCATCGCGGAAAGCTCGTGATCACCCATCACGCCGATATTCTCGGGCGAAAATTTCTTCGAAAACTAAGCGATGGATCGGTCAAAAAGGCGATGGATCGCGCCGAGGCCATCATCGTCACGTCGCATAGGTATCTTGATTCCTCTGCGGAGCTTGCTCCATTCCGCGACAAGTGTCGTGTCATTCCGATGGGGATCGATCTGAAGGCACACGATGACTCAGTTGGTGCAGATCCGAAACTTCCGGTCGAAAGTCCGGTAATCCTCGCGATCGGCCGGCTCGTCCCGTACAAGGGATTCGATGTTCTGATTCGGGCCATGCAAGATGTCGATGCAAAGCTGGTGCTGATCGGTACCGGGTCCCTTGAGGTGGAGCTGAGATCGTTGATCGAGAGCAACGGTTTAAATCAGAAGGTGACCATGCTTGGGCGTGTGGACGATCTGAAGCCATACTTTGCGAGGGCCTCTTTATTTGTCATGCCTTCTGTGACGCGCGCGGAAGCCTTCGGTATAGTTCAGCTCGAGGCCATGGCTGCCGGACTTCCAATCATTAACACCAACATCGATTCTGCCGTGCCCGAAGTTTCGGTGCACGATGAAACCGGCCTTACGGTGGCCCCCGGGGATGTTCCCGCGCTCGCGGAAGCGATTCAGCGATTGCTGAATCGCCCTGACCTGCGAGAAAAATATGGAAGAGCTGGGAAAGAACGGGTTCTGATGGCATTTACCGCAGATCGAATGGTGGAGCGCACCCTGCTTCTTTATGAAGAAATATTGGGCGGAAAGATCCACCACACTCGATGAGCCCTCTGGCGCTACAATCGTGGACGCCAAATCTGTTCAGACCTCACTTTCCCCGCACTGAATGCTCGAATAAAGGAGTACCCCCGAATGACCCCAAACGGCATCGTCGAAATCCCAAGCAACCACTCCTTCGATGAAACAGTCGACAGGCTGAAGTCCATTCTGCAGTCGAAGGGCATCACCCTCTTTGCCGTGGTCGACCATAGTGGGGAGGCAGCAAAAGTCGGCATGACCATGCCGCCCACGAAACTGCTGATCTTCGGAAATCCCAAGGGCGGAACACCCCTGATGCTCGCCGTCCCCAGCATCGCAATCGATCTCCCCCTGAAGATCCTGATTGCGGAAGACAGGCAGGGCCAAGTCTCGCTCTCCTACAACACGCCGGAATATCTTGCGGAGAGACATGCATTGCCGGCCGATCTCATCAAAAATATCGCTGTCGTCGCCGGACTTGCAGCCCAGGCCGCGGAGTAGCCAGCACATTCTCTGTGACTGCTCCTTCATCACCAAGAGAGGAATGCCTTGATGCATGGGAAAATCTGCTACATCATTCTGCCGGCCGCAGATATTCAAGCCTCGGCCGGGTTTTACCGGGAAGTCTTCGGCTGGCGGATCCGCACCCGCAGCGATGGCAGCGTGGCCTTTGACGATTGCGCGGGAGCGGTCAGTGGTGCTTGGACCACCAAGCGTGTTCCGATGCAGCGCGCGCCTGAAAAAAACGGGCCAATGACCTACATCATGGTCGATGATGCAGAGCAGACGATCGCCAAAATCCCTCTGCACGGCGGCGCAATTGTCCAGCCGATCGGAGCGGACGCCCCCGAGATCACCGCGCTCTTTCGCGATCCGGGCGGAAACATCCTGGGGATCTATCAGAACCCGATAGCATCTCCCCTGAAGGTGTAGAGGAGCGAACAGAGCCCCGTGCTGCCATTTCATCGAAGAATGGCTGCACTTCATGGGTCTATCCCCTCTATCGTGTCAGGAGAAATGCGTTCAATGAAAGCGAACTACGCAGGAGGCGCACCACCGCCCCGGCCGCATTCGCCTGCCTTCCAGCCCTACTTGTTCACAATCGAAGTTCCCGGCGCGAGCTTCAGATGGAAGACGCTCTCATCCACATGCTGGTTGTAGCGGATATTACTGTATGTGTTTGTGCTTGTGTCGCCCGAGGGCTGAACGAAGACCTGCTTCAGCGCGATCGCGCGCGAGGTATCGATCCAGATCGTGACGTGGGTAAAGGTGTTCTGCACCGCCGGTGTTTTCGGCTTGAGATCGAGCTTCACAACCGGTACGCCATCGATCGTCTCGCGCCCCATCACTGTCACATCCCAGTTCGCCTTCAGGCTGTTGCCGCTCCCGCCAAAGCCTAGCCCGAGATAGCTCTCCACTTGATCCGGGCTGGCTCGAAAATTGGTCAGCTGCTTGATCCCCGGTTGGTAAAGCTGGAGCTGGCTGCCGCTGTACACAACATCCTTCGGGGCGCTCTGGCCCCCCTCCTGCGCGACATCCGCAGCCATCCACGTCGTCGTCCCGTGGCGGTCATAATAGACAGTTCCCGTTTGGATGTCGTGCTCCTGCACCACGGCCTGCAGTTGGTCCCAGCGAAAGTCTGCCTGAGCGCTTTGAAACTTTGCCGCGGCGGCGTTCAGTTCGTTGACAACCTGATCCAAGGTAGGCACCCCGGCCGCGGCGGTCCCCCCGGAGCTTTGTGCGCCTGTTGCTGCATGCGCCAGAGCGGTGAGAAGAACCGCCATGCCCAAACCCGCGCTCAGCCGCGCAACAATCTTCTTTCTTCCAGTCATGCGTCTTCCTGTCTCCCTTGAGATGCGAGCTTCATCCCGCGCGTTCGCTCACTGGGAACGCACCCCGAAGGCCAAATTGTTGGATGGCGGATCTGCAGACCGAGGATCCATTACCAGGCAGAGTAGGCTTGCCCGTCACTTCCCATCTCGTCCGAGCCGCTATGGACATCCGTGATTCCAGAATCAGTCTGGTCGGGATCTCGAATCGAATCATCCGACGTTGTTTGCCACGTGGTCGTGCTATGCGTGAATGGATCCTGCGGAATGTCCTTAAGATAGCCCGCGTTGACCAGATCGTCTAGCTCCTGCGGCGCTTTCTCCTTGTCGTTGGTATAGGAGTCGATCGCATCCCGCATCACATGGAGATCTTCTTTGAGCACTGCCTCGCGAGCGGCACGGATGGAAGAAATATAAGCGGGGATCGCGATCGTCGCGAGAATCGCGATGATCAGCATCACCACCATCAACTCGATGAGGGTGAAGCCCGACGCGTCCCGCGCGGCGGCCTTGGTGGCCCGGGCGGTGTTCCGAAGAGAGAAAGAATCGCTTCCGCTCACAGGCCTACCAATCTGAATACTTCGTTCCATCGAGCGCGGTGCGCTGCGACTTCGAGTACACATCGAACACATTCTGCCCGCCCCAGGAGTCGCTGTCCGCATCGTCCTGATCGGAGCGCAGGCCCCAATCGTCCTTCCCGGTCATCGGATCGACGGGAACCCTGCGCAGGAACTTCAATTTCTTCCCCTGGACATCCACTCCGTCAACCAGCGTTTTGAGATCGGGAGGATAGTTGTCGCTATCCACCTTGGTCTGAAAAAGATGCTTGTCCGCGGCATCTTTGTAGCGGTCGATTGCGTCGCGCATCTGCCATAAGTCGTAGCGCAGTTCCTGCTCCTTGGCCCGCTTCACGCGAAAGTTCGCGAGCGGAATCGCCGCCGACGCGAGAATCGCAAGAATAGCGACGGTGACAATCAGCTCAATGAGCGTAAGCCCGGCTTCACTTCCGCGGCCATCCGGCCGCCTCTCCCGCCGGATTGGATTCGAGCACATGAGGGCCCTTCCTACTGCACGTGTACTGTAGCCTGCGCTCCCGGCATGTTGACCGTTTGTTGCGCGCTATTTCTCGCCGAAGCTCGCAAAAGGGTAATCACCGAGTCGCCTGCGGCAGATGCTTTGAAGGTCAGAATGCAGACCGTTCCTCCCCCGTTCACCCCGGCTACGCCAGGCGGCCGCGATGCCGAAACCACCAGCATTCCGTGCCCATCGTCGCGGTGCACCAACGCTACGGATTGGCCGTCCTTACCCAAAAAGTCGCCGGAGTCCACATTGATCAGCGATAGCTTCGCCGGATCGTAGTGCAGCATCAGCGGCACGGCAAAAACATCCTTGCCGCCGGAGAGATTGATCGCCACCTGGAAGGTGCTGCCCGCCTTCGGTGAGGTCGCCGGAGCTACCACCTCCATGGCCGTCGAGGAAGGGGATCCACCCCCAGCGGCAGACGGCGCCTGCGGAGAGGCCTGCTGCGGTGGAACAGCCGCCGTAGGCGGTGAGACGGCAGGCGTGGCCGCTGGCGGCTGCATGGCCGCGGGCTGCGCCGGTGTTCCCGTTTGTGTCAGGGGCTCGGAGATCCGGCGCAGTTCGATATCTTCGTTGGTTCCGGTATCGATCTCCCGTACATTCTGCGAGTCGACCCCGGTCCCGCGAATGATGTGTGGGGTGATCATGAACAAAATCTCTTCGTCCTCAACCTCATGCGTGGTCGATCCGAAGACATACTTCAGCAAAGGAAGCTCCGCCAGTCCGGGTATTCCGGTCACTGTCTTCAGATTCTCTTTCTGCAGAAAGCCGCCCAGGATGTTTACCTCGCCGTTTTTCAGGCGCACCACCTGATCTGTTGTGTCCTGGGAGATGATCGGCTCGGTAATGCCGCCGATTGTGGTCGATCCCGACTCTTCCGAAGACATCACGCTCATCTTGAGCGTGATGTCGCCGTCGTAGTGAATCGTCGGCGTGATTTTGATTTCCACGCCGACCTCCTGATATTGAAACTGCGTATTGACCAGCGAGCTGACGATCGCCGTCGCCGCGCCCGTTTGGTAGGAGCCCGTTGCCACCGGAATCTTCTCGCCCACCTTCAAGTCGGCCTGCTGCCCGTCGGAGACGCGGATGCTCGGATTCTGCAGCACCTTGGTGTCGCTGTCGTTCAGCAGCAGGTTGGCCGTTGCCGCGCCTACCGCAACCGCAAAGTTGGTGCCGTTCAAGTTGGCAAGGTTGTTCAGCGTCAGGTTGGTCGTCGTTGTGGGCGTCGTCTCGCCCGTGGTCGAGCTGGTCGATGTTGTCGACGTCGCATTGGGCGGCTGAAGCTGCACGCCAAAGCTGCCTGGTAGCTGCAGGCCGATGGTGTTTGTCTTGTCGCGGTTGACTTCGAGCAGCGCGACATCCAGCACCACTTCCGCCCGCGGCTTGTCGAGATCGTCGATCAGCTTTTGTGTCAGCAGCAGTTCGTCCGGCGTGGCCCGCATGATCAGAGCATTCTGAGCCGCGATCGCATACAGCTTGGGGGGCGCTCCGCCCTGGCCGACCACAATGTCGCGGATAGCCGTCTGGATGTCGTTCAGATCGTTCTGCTGCGCGTCATTCCCCAGATAAAACGTTTTCACCGCTTGCTCATCGAGCGCGCGGTGTTTGGCCGCGGTGTCCTGTGCGACAAAAATCGTATTGGCGGTAACCGGCTTCCAGAAGGTTCCGGAGATGGTAGCTACAATGCGAAGCGCATCTGCGACAGTTACGTTCGTGAGCGCCACCGGAATCCGCTTCGCTTGATAGTCCGGGTCGAAGAGAACGTTGATTCCCGCCAGTTTCCCGATAGTCTCGTAGATGACATTGCTCTGCTCCGTCGAATGCAGAGTGATCGGCTCGTTCGAAAGGGGCTTCAGCGTAACCGGAGAGGCAATATCGTTCAACTCATCCGTCTGATCGGGCCGCAAGGAGCTTTGCGGGCCCGGCGTCGGGGTCGAGAGCTTTTCCTTGAGAGCCTGGATGTCCTGTTCCGCAAGTGCGTTGCTGGGGTCGATCTCGAGCGCCCGCATGAAGTCGGCAAGAGCCTCATCGTTGTCGCCCTGCGCCCGAAGCTTCTCTCCCGCGGAAACGACCGTAGCTGCCGCGGTAAAGCGCGTCCGGTACATCGCGGCCTTGTAGCGCAGGTCGGTCGGGTCCTGCTTGAAGGCCTGCGCGTAGTCCTGGTACGCGCCTACCGTGTCGTCTTTAGCCTCGGCAAGCTGCCCGCGCTGGTACAGTTTTTTCGCGGAAGGGCCGCCCGCATGGAGAGCCGGAACAGTCATGAAAACAACAACGGCAACTGCCGCGGCAAACGCCAAGTTGATCTTTCGGGAATTCATCGCCCTCCAGCGCCGCAGCCGGCCGCTGCTGCCAAACCCGTACTCATCCGTGCCTCATGCTGCGGCCCCGCGCACAAACCACTGCGCTTGAGCGCGCCGCTCCAAAAACTTCACAAACTTTCCCGTTTTTCCTGAGAGTCATCTGGCTGGACACCGATTCTTGCGGCAACTGCTGCCGGCGCACCCCGCGCTCTCGCTCGAAACCCGAATCCGCTCGTGCAAGAGCGGCTCCGAAAACGGCGCGCGCCAGGTGCGGCTGCTATCGATTCTCAAGTCGCACGGGCAGATTATAGCATTCGCTCCACTCCCAAAAGACCCGGCTAGACCCCGCTGGTAGCGCGGTCCAGGCTCGGATTGGAACGGATTTTCATCTTCGATGCTCTCCTTCCGGGCCGCCCGCAGCCGTCGCCTTTCGAGCTCGCGGCTCCCGCCGCGACTCTCTCTGTGCACCCGGGCCGCAGTGCGGCGCTCACCAAAATGCACTAGCATGAAGATTCGCACCAGGTCTGCCCTTAGGAACGTATGCCGCCCCGTCCCCATCCCACTTCCAGCAACCCTTCCTCCAAGGGCAAGCCTCGTCACCCCCTTGCCTCCGGCGAACGTGATGCGGCCGTCAATCGGTCCGCGGGGCATAACTACTTTCTCCTCGAAACCTTCGAGGCCGGCGTCGCTCTTCGCGGTACCGAGGTTAAGTCCATCCGCGAGGGCAAGGCCAATCTCAAAGATGCCTACGGAATCGTCAAAGACGGCGAGGCTTTCCTCTTGAATGCCCACATCGGCCCCTATTCGCATGGAAATACCTCGAACCACGACTCGCTGCGTACCCGCAAGCTGCTGCTGCACCAGGAGGAGATCAGAAGGCTATTGGGAAAGACGCAGCAGAAGGGGTTGACGCTCATTCCTACCCGGCTTTATTTCCGCAACGGCCGGGTTAAATGCGAGCTAGCCGTGGCCCGCGGCAAGCAGGATTGGGACAAACGCGAGACTGAACGCCGCAAAGAGGACGAGCGCGAGGCCCGCGCGGCGATCGCCCGCAGCCGCAGGCAATAGCACCCCTACGCCCGTGCCCGCTTGCCCATTCTCAGCCCGAACCGGCTCTTGCGCCGCTAGGAAGGCGTCAAAGTAATCTGGTAGAGCTTGCACAGGCCGGCCACGCGGCCCGCCTCCCTCCCATCCAACCCGGGTTTCTACAATCGCGAACCAACAAGGAGCAGAGCAGCGACCATGAAGACCGAACTCGTATCGATCAGTCCCGCGGAGATTTCAACGGAGCTCCTGGCGGTTTTTGCCTGGGATACAACCGCAAAGGCCGCCAAAAAGGCTGGCGAAAAGCCTTCCGTGACCCTCCTTGTCGACGACGCAAAAATCGCTGCGGCCACCGCGGCGGTGCGTGGCAGTGGGGAATACGGTGCTGCCGGTTGTGAGACCGTGCTGCTGCACGCCCCGCAGGGGCTGAAAGCCCAGCGGCTCCTGATCGTCGGCAGCCGGCCGGACGCTCACGAGATCCGCAAGGCCGCCGGAACCGCGGTGCGATATGCCAAAGCGCGCAATCTGCGGGAGCTCGCGATCGTGCTGCCCTCTGGCCCCGGTCTGGAACCGGCCGCTGCCGCCCGCGCCATCGTAGAAGGCGCCTATGTCGGCGACTTCGATCCCGATACGTATCGCTCTGACCGCAAAGACAAGACCATCGACCGGTTGACGGTCGTGGCCCTTCAACAGGCCCAGGATGCCGCGGCCGGCCTGCGCGAAGGAACCATCCTGGGCGAAGCCCAGAACTTCACCCGCACCCTGGTCAACGAGCCCAGCAACCGCATGACCCCGACCGTCCTCGGCGAGCGCGCCGCGGAGATGTGCAAGCAATTCGGCCTCAAATGCGAGGTCTACGGCGCCGCCAAGCTGAAGGAATTGAAGATGGGAGCCTTTTGGAGCGTCTCCCAGGGTTCGGAGGAGCCGCCCGCTCTCATCGTGATGACCTACGAGCCGGCCGGCGCTCCTGCCGGACCCGTTCTCGGATTAGTGGGCAAGGGCATCACCTTCGACACCGGAGGCATTTCCATCAAGCCCGCTGACGGCATGGAAAAAATGAAGTACGACATGGCTGGAGGCGCGGCCATGATCGGCGCGATGCGCGCCATCGCCCAGCTCAAGCCCGCGGTCAAGGTTTTGGGCATTGTCTGCGCGGCTGAGAACATGCCCTCCGGCAAAGCGCAGAAACCCGGCGATGTCCAGATTGCGATGTCCGGCAAAAGCATTGAGATCATCAACACCGATGCCGAGGGCCGCCTGGTTCTGGCCGACGGCCTCACCTACGCCCGCCAGCTCGGCGCCACGCATCTCATCGACGCGGCCACCCTCACCGGCGCCTGTGTCGTCGCGCTGGGCATGATCAACGCCGGCGTCTTCTCGAACGACGAGGAGTCCTATCAGCGCTTCGCCGCTGCCCTCCGCATCTCCGGCGAGCGCTTTTGGCGCCTCCCCGTCGAAGACGATTACCAGGAAATGATCCAATCCGGCATCGCCGATATCCGCAATACCGGCGGCAGCCGCTGGGGCGGCGCGATCACCGCCGCCATGTTTCTCAAAGAGTTTGCCGAAGAGACTCCATGGATCCATCTCGACATCGCCGGCGTCGCGTGGATGGAGGAGCAGAAACCTTGGATTGCCAAAGGTCCATCGGGAATCGCCGTCCGCAGTATCGTCGAATGGGTGCGAAGCTATAAGAAGTAAGGGCCAGCCCCCCGAACCGCCCGCGCGATCATGCAAGAAGCCGCAGTTGCCTCTGCCGTGCGCGCTGTCATCTCGACCGGGGCGTGACGGCGGAAGCTCGTCGCTCCCTCTTGCTGTGTCATGAATTGGCCGCCACCGGGGTGGGAAAGCGGAAAACGCCGAACGATTTCCGAGGCGCTCCGCGCCGCCTTTTCCATAACCCACTTGACAATCCAGACAGTCGCTCGAGGCGCCGATCGCAGGCGAGGGGCCGAAGGATCCCTGTATTTTGCTCTAAAATTTCCGCTGTCGAGGTCCAATATGGGCCGCGAAATTTCATTAAATGATGGTTAAGACTGCTATCTTTTGGCCCTCCCGGCCCTTCACTTATGACACCCTAGGCGGGGAGGACGAACGTGTCTCAGACTAAGCTTTTTCACTGGGCAATGCCTGCCCTTTCTGTTCTGGCTATCTCTCTTACTGCTTGCCACTCCGGCAACAGCGCCAACCAAACGGTGACTCTCTCCGGAGCCGGCAGCACCTTTATCAATCCGGTGATGGGCCGCTGGACGCAGGACTTCCAGCAAGCCCACCCCAATGTGCAGATCAACTATCAATCCATCGGCAGCGGCGGCGGGATTCAGCAGGTGAAAGCCGGCACGGTGGATTTCGGCGCTTCGGATGCTCCGCTGTCAGACCAGGACCTGGCTGGCATGCCTCCCGTTGTCCAGTTCCCGGAGTCCGCCGGTCCTGTCTGCGTCACGTATAACCTCGACGGGTTGAGCAAGCCCTTGCAGCTTTCCTCCGATGCCCTCGCTGGAATCTTTCTGGGCAAGATCACAAGCTGGCAGGACCCGATCCTGAAGAAGGACAATCCCGGACAAAATCTTCCCAAGGATAAGATCACCGTCGTGCATCGCGCGGAGAGCAGCGGAACCACCGCCGCTTTCACCACCTATCTCGCCGCGGTGAGCCCGGAGTGGAAGACGAAGGTTGGTCAGGGCAAGTCCGTGAGCTGGCCGGTAGGTCTTGGCGGCAAGGGTAGCGAAGGCGTTACCGGTCAGGTCAAGCAGCTTCCGGGCGCCATCAGCTATGTTGAGCTCACCTATGCCACCCAGAACAGCCTGCCTGTGGCGGCCATCAAGAACCAGGCCGGCAACTACGTGCTGCCGTCTACGGATACCACCACGGCTGCCATTGGCGCTTTCGCCGATGCTCTGGCCAAGGATCTCCGTTCCCCGATTGCCAATCCTCCGGCGAGCGCTGCCAACGGCTATCCGATCTCGACCCTGACCTTCCTGATCATCCCCAAGGATGGGCCGGATGGGCAGAAGCGCACAGCCTTGAAGCAGTTCCTCCAGTATGTTGTGGCCGACGGTCAGGCATCCGCCGGGAGCTTGAACTATGCTCCTCTTCCGGACGCGGTGAAGCAGCAGGACCTCACGATCATCAACCAATTGACTGCCAAGGGCGCTCCCATCCAGTAGCTCGAGCAGCCGTTTCTCGCTTTACCTCATGTCCGGCGCGAAAGCGCCGGACATGCTTTTGGAGCCCATCCTGCTTTTGCCTTTCTTTCTGTCATTCCCGCAGGAGCATTTCTCCTGATGATGTGGGAGGGGAGAACAGCTCCCCACGCAGCCATTCCATCAAAGAATGGCTGCACAATAGCGGCCATAACCACTCCATCGTGTCAGGAGAACTGCGTCAGCGAATCTGCTGTTTGGTAGGGCGCGGCTTCAGCCGCGCCAAAATCGGCGCAACATCTTTTGGGCTTTCAGCCCCTGAGGGCCGTTTCTTGACGAACGATATCCTCCCCCGGTTTTGGCTTGAGTCGGGCATTTTGCCTCTGTTCTTCTTTCTGTCATTCCCGCAGGAGCATTTCTCCTGATGATGTGGGAGGGGAGAACAGCTCCCCACGCAGCCATTCCATCAAAGAATGGCTGCACAATAGCGGCCATACCCACTCCATCGTGTCAGGAGAAATGCGTCAGCGAATCTGCTGTTGGCCCTGCGCCAAACTCGCTGAGAACTGAGAACTGAGAACTGAGAACTGAGAACTGAGAACTGACAACTGACAACTGACAACTGACAACTGACAACTGAGAACTCTTCCTGTCATCTCGGCCGAAGGCGGCGCGTAAGCGCCGCCGCAGTGGAGAGATCTGCAGTTTGCTAACCCGCCGACTTGCTCACTCGCTTCCTTACTGCCTCTGTTCGAGTTTTTGAAGGGCTGCCGTCGCATCCGGATCTCCCGGCCGTACCGCGAGCGCCTTTTGATACAGCCTCATCGCGGCATCCAGCCTTCCGAGTTTCTGATAGACCGCGCCGAGATCGTAGAACGGAGTCGGATCCGAAGGATTCACCCGCTGCGCCTTCAGGAATTCAACCGCGGCCCCCAGCGCATCCCCTTCCTGGAAGAGCAGCACGCCTAAGCCGTTGTAAGCGTCGTCCTTGGACGGAGCGATCGCGATCGCCCGCCGGTATGCGGCCTCCGCCGCCGGTTGGTTCCCGAGCTCTACCAGGGAGTCGGCGTAGTTGGTGAGCGCCTCCGCATCGTCTGGTTTCAGGGAAAGCGCGCGCTGGTAAAGCGTTGCCGCGCCTTTGAGATCATGCTGCCGCAGCCGCACGTTGCCGAGTCCCGCGATCGCCGGCTCGTACAGCGGCTCGAGATCGAGCGTGTCCTGATAAGAGAGGGCCGCCTGCGCCAGTTCGCCTCGATTCTCGAGAACGGCGCCCAGGTTGTAGTGGAGCTTCACGCTGCCCGGGCTGGCGGCGAGAGAAGACCGGTAGAGCGACGCCGAGTCTCCCCAGTCCAAAATCCGCGCATGCAATCTCCAGCCGCCCCATAGCACCCAAATCGCAACTGCGGCGAGGGCGAATCCGTGCGCGCGGCCGCGGATCTCTCCAACCGCCGCCGCGACGAAGAGTGCCACTCCGGCGGAGGCAAAGTAAAGAAATCGCTCTGCCATTCCCTGATAGATCGGTATCACCCCACAGAAAGGGATCAGGGCAATCGACATCCAGGCCAGTCCGGCAGCGGCCAACGGCTGCTTGCGGCGCAGCAGGGCCGTTGCCGCCAGGATGCTCAGCGCTCCTGCCCATGCCAGCATGGCGGCGAGAGAGAAGCCGCCGCCGGGCGTATTCGAAGACCGCTCCATGCTCATGTGCAGAGGGAAGAGAAGCCACCCCAGGTACTCCACATAGAAAAGTCCGAAGGGAGCTGGAGAGCTCGGGTTGTGCTGAAAGACCGGCGCGCCGATCAGAATCTTCAAACTGAAATAGGCCACCGCCGCTGCGGCCGCGGCGCCATAGAGCGCGAGCGCCGCTTTTGCCGTCGCTTGCTTGCGCGAGTAGGCAAGCAGCGCGGTGAGCGGAAGAACCAGAATTCCCGCCTCGTGAGAAAGCAAAGCGCAGAGGGAAGCAGCAAAGTAGCAGGCCAGCGCAAACAGTTGCCGCCCACGCTTCGTTTTGTCATCGCCGCTGTTCTCCAGATAGCGAAGCGCGCAGAAGGCGCTCGCCAGCAAAAAGAAGGCGGCAAGGCCATAGGCCCGCGCCGCAATCCACGCCACCGCTTCGGAGTTGATCGGCATTGCCAGCCAGATCGCCGCCGCACCTCCGGTAATTGCCAGCGGAACGCTGAGCCTGCGCAATAGGGAAAAGAACAGCAGCCCATTGATCCAGTGCAGCAGCAGGTTTGTCAGGTGGAAGCCGAACGGACGGAGTCCCCAAAGCTTGCGGTCGCAGGCAATGCTGATCCAGAACAGCGGCCGGTAGTACGATTCGCCGCTTCCTTTGAGATCGTTCACGAACGACACATTGGTGCGCAGGTAATAGGCAAGGCCATGCCACGAGGCGAGCCCCGGATTGTTCACAATGATCGTGGTGTCGTCGTAGGAGGAGAAAGGATTGAGCAGCGCCCTCCAATACAAGAGCAGCACCCAGGCCGCGCTCAGCAGAGCGAAGCTGAGAAAGGCATGCGATGCGAGCCATGTCCGCAAATCCGAGGCAGGCTTGCCCGACGAGGCTTTCTTCGCCGCCGCCTTTCGGGATGAGACCGCTCGTCCCATAAATCTCCTCGGTATCCGAGCTCGAAGCTCTTCTCTCTAGGGACGAAATTCGCGCGCCTTGCGCTCAGACCTTTGCGCGCCCGCTGCTACATCCGTTCGGGAGCGGCAATTCCCAGCCAATCGAGTCCGCGCACCAGACTGCGCTCCACCACGGCGGCGGTCGCCAGCAAGAGGCGCTTTCTTTCGGGATCCTGCTCCGTCAGAATGTGATGGCGGTGATAGAAGTTATTGAAGAGCTGCGCTAGCTGAAAGGTGTGTTTGGCAAGATACGCCGGCTCCGTCGTCGCGATGCATTGCTCGAGCACCAGGCTGAGCTTCGATGCCGCGAGCCACACCTCCCAGATCTCGTCGCCCTGCTCCCCATGAAGCAGCGCCGGCTCGGCAAGGGGAGCTGTTTCCAGCGAAGCCAGCGCCGCCTCCGGCTCCACGCCCGCTTTGCGGAAGATGTTTCGCGCGCGCACGACCGCATATTGCACATAAGGGCCGGTCTCGCCCTCAAAGCTCAGGGCTTCCGCAAAATCGAACGCGATCACCGAGTTCCGCGTGTACTTCAGCATGAAATACCGCAGGGCCCCGATGGCGATCTCCTGCGCGATGCGCTCCCGCTCTTGCGGGCTGCGCGCCGGATGGCGGCTGTCGACCTCCTCTTGCGCCGCCGCAATCATGCGGTCGATCAGGTCGTCGGCCTTCACGCCAAAACCCTTTCGGCCGGAAACTTCAATGTAGGGCCGTTGGCGGTCTTCTTCCGTGACCGCATAGCCCAGCTCCAGGGCGCAACGCGGCGTCAGCGCCACCATCTCGTAGGAAAAATGCGTGTAATGCGCCGCTGCTTCGCTGAATCCCAGACCCCGCAGCGCTTCCACCACATTCGCCTGCGGGTCGGACTGGCGGCTGTCGATCACGTTGTAGATGGCCGCGGCCCCGCCGAAATGCGGATGATCCGCTACGCCGTGTTCCGTCGAAATCCAGGCCTCGCGATCCCCGTACCGGTAAAACGGCGCGTAGCCGAAGTCGCGTCCCAGCACCCCGAATTTCCAAAGGTGATACGCAATGTCCTTGCCCACGTAGGTGACGGTGCCGTTCGAGCGCACGATGATCTTGGCGTCCTCATCCGGCCCCGCTGGGTCGCTGGCCGCGTCGCCTGCCTCATCCGGCCTGCCCGCTCCGGCCCGCGGCATCACCCAGCAGCCGCGATTCTTCCCCTCCGTCTCGAGATAGAGAACGCCCTTGGCGCGTAGCTGCTCAAAGGCCAGATCCCAAAACTTCAAGTGAAGAATCTCGCTCTCGCGCGGCAGAAAATCGTATTCGATGCCCAGCCGCTCCATCGTTTCGAGGTGCCGCCGCAGCACGGCAGTCGAGATAAGCTCGGCTACCGCCGCCGCGTCGTTGCCGCCCTGCTCGAGCTCGTGCAGGGTCCGAAGGCGAATCTCCTTCCGCTCGTCTTTGAGTTCCGCAGCGGACTCGTACCACTCCGAGACCCGCGCATAGAGATTCCAGCAGAAGTAATCGAGCCGCTCTCCGCGCGCCGCGAGATCCGCAACCAGGCGCGCAACTCCGGCCAGGTCGTATCCTTCCAGGTGCATGAGCGCGACCACGATATCGGCGACCTGCACTCCGGTGTTGTCGATGTAGTTTTGAACATCGACGCGCTCCCCCGCGGCCCGCAACAGGCGAACGAACGTATCGCCCAGAATGGCGTTGCGAAGATGGCCAATGTGCGCCGCTTTGTTCGGATTGATGCTCGTATGCTCGACCAGAACATGGGAGCCGGTCTCTGCCGGCGCGGCAAGTTCCTCACCGCGAGCGATGCTGCCGAGCGCCGTCGCCCGGTTCAGCTTGGCGTTGATGTATCCCGCGCCCGCCACTTCAAATGACTGGAAGCCTTCGAGCGGTGTCAGCTCCGCAATCACCTCTTCCGCGATCTTGCGTGGGGCCTTTTTCAGCCGCCGGGCAAGATCGAATGCCACCGGAGATGCGAATTCGCCGAAAGCCAGATTTGGCGGCTGCTCGAGGGCGATCTTCTCGGGAACAACGTCGTACTTGCGTTCGAGGATGGCCCGAAGCCGGGCTTCAAGCCTTTTCTGTTGTTCTAAATACACGCGGGAATCACCGGTAAAAATAGATGGAAAGCCGATTTTAGCAGGGCGGAATGAGGGGGATGCGCCTGTTAAGATGAGGGGACTAGACCGGTTCTCCTCTAGGTGTATCTCCGGGAAGAAGCGAGGAACGCAGCTTTCTGCCAAAGAAAGCTGCTCTTCTCCAATCTCATCCCGGCCATGGCGATAGGAGAACCGCTCTGACCCTCGGCGAACCTCGAAAAGCAGCGAATGCCCGAAGCCTCCAAGTTCTATCTCACGACCCCGATTTATTACGTCAATGCCCGGCCGCACATCGGCCACGCCTACTCGACCATTGTCACCGACGTCATTGCCCGCTACCAGCGCGCGCAGGGCCGCGAGACCTGGTTCCTTACCGGCACCGACGAGCACGGGCAAAAGATCGAGCGCTCCGCCAAGCTTGCCCAGCGCTCTCCGCAGGAATTTGCCGACGAGGTATCGGGGGAGTTCCGCCGGCTGTGGGACCGCATGGGCCTCACCTACGACGATTTCATCCGCACCACCGAAGAGCGCCATCGCAAAGGTGTGCAGAAGCTCTTTCTCGTGCTCCAAGAGCGCGGATTCATTTACAAGAGCTCCTATAGCGGTCAGTACTGCGTCTCCGAAGAGATGTACGTCGATGTCCCCGCCGGCGCGCCCTGTCCCGAGTGTGGCCGCATCACCGAGACCATCAGCGAAGAGAACTATTTCTTCAAACTCTCCGCCTTCGAGCGCAAGCTGCTGGAGCTCTACGAGAGCGATCCCGATTTCATTCGTCCGGAAGCCCGAAAGAATGAGGTCATCTCCTTCGTCCGCGCCGGCCTCAAGGATCTCTCGATCAGCCGCACCACCTTCGATTGGGGCATTCCGGTTCCCGGTGACGAAAAGCATGTCATCTATGTCTGGCTCGATGCGCTTGCCAACTATATGACCGCCATCGGCTATGGCAGCGATGCTCCCGAAGACCAGCGGCGGTTTGAGAAGTTCTGGCCCGCCGACCTGCACCTGATCGGCAAAGAGATCAGCCGTTTTCACTGCGTCTATTGGCCGGCTTTTTTGCTGGCCGCCGGGTTGCCGCTGCCCAAGCGCGTCGTCGCGCACGGTTGGCTTCTCTTTGAAGAGAGCAAAATGTCCAAGTCGCGCGGCAACATCGTGCGCACGGAAACGATCCTTGACGGCTTCGGCTCACTCAAGCCTGATCTCGCAAAGCGCGAGCAGGATCTCTTTGCCAGCGATGCGCTGCGCTACTTCCTGCTGCGCGAGATTGTCTTCGGGCACGACGGCAATTTCTCGCTCGATGCCGTTGTCGAGCGCTACAACGCCGATCTGGCCAACGGATACGGCAATCTCGTCAGCCGGACTCTGGCCATGACGGCTCGTTACTTCGATGGCGCCGTGCCGCAGGGACAAAGTGAGCCCCGTATTGAAGAGGCCTTTGCCCACACCGCAAAGCTTTTCGGCGAGCGTCTTCAAACCCTCGAATTTTCGCGGGGGCTAGAGGCTCTGTGGTCCTTGGTCGCCATCGTCGACGGTTACATCACAGTCCAGGCGCCATGGAAGCTCGCATCCTCTTCCGCAGAGACGGCCAAGACTGATCTCGCGAACATCCTCTACACCTGCCTTGAGGCGCTGCGCGTCATCACCGCGCTGGTCTATCCCATCCTGCCCTATTCTGCCGGCCAGGTCTGGGCGCAGCTAGGGCTGGGCGAGATCGCCTCCGCCGATCTCAAGAATCTTCGCTGGGGCCAGCTTGCTCCCGGAACCAGGCTCGGTGCTTCCTCCCCCATCTTTCCGCGCGCAGAAAAGGAGATCATTCAACGCATGAAAGAGCTCGAAACCCCAGCCACTCCTGCACCCGCCGCCCCGGCAACAACGCAGAGCCAGCCTGCCGCCGCTGCGCCAGCTCCATCCGCCGAGCCAGTGGCCGCCGCGGCCAAAATAGGCATCGAGGATTTCGCCAAAGTCGAGCTTCGCGTCGGCCAGGTCAAAGTTGCCGAGCGCGTGAAGGGCGCCGACCGCCTTCTGCGCCTCGAAGTCGACATCGGCACCGAAGTGCGCCAGATCGTTGCCGGTCTCGCCGAGGCCTATGCTCCCGAAGCCCTCATCGGGCGCAAGGTCGTCATTGTCGCCAATCTTCAGCCCAGAAAACTCCGCGGCCTCGAGTCGAACGGCATGATCGTCGCCGCCTCGCTCGGCGAAGGCAAGCCGGTGCTCGCGGGATTTCTCGAAGAGATCGAGATCGGCGCGCGTCTGAAGTAGGACCTAGGCCGCGGAGGCAAAACCCTGATCGATTCCCACGCGCATCTGGACAGTCCGAGGTATGACGAGGACCGTGACGAGCTCCTCGCTCGCGCCTGGGCGCAGGGAGTCGACACCATTCTCTCGATCGGCATCGGCGAAGGACCGGAAACGATGCATGGCGCTCTCGATCTGGCGAGGCGTTACGCCGGTAGGCCGGGCCTGCCTCGTATCTTCTCGACTGCCGGCGTTCATCCCCACGAGGCGCAATTCGCCGATCAGGCCGCGTTGGCGAAGCTGGACTCGCTCCTGAGCCAGCCCGAGGTTCTTGCCGCCGGAGAGATTGGCTTGGACTATTACTACGATCACTCGCCCCGCGAGCGCCAGCGCCAGGCCTTCCTCGACCAGATGAGGATTGCCGCCGCGCACAAACGTCCCATTGTGATTCACTGCCGCCCCTCGGAATCGAGCACTGACGCCTGGGACGACACCTTGGACGTGATCGAAAACGAATGGCGCTCCACCGGCCTTGGCGGCATCCTGCATTGCTTCACCGGGGAATGGGAGCATGCCCGCAGGGCAATGGATTGCGGATTCCTGATCTCCTTTGCCGGCAACATCACCTTTCCCAAGGCCGAAGCAATTCGCCGCGTCGCCGCTCAGGTGCCGATCGACCGCATGCTGATCGAGACCGACGCGCCTTTTCTCGCGCCTGTTCCTCACCGTGGCCGTAGAAATGAGCCCGCCTGGGTGCCTGCGGTAGCCGCAAAATTGGCGGAAGTTCACGCGGCCGAGCCGGAACGGATTGCCGAAGAAACCACGCAGAACTTCTGCCGCTTTTTTGATGTCGTTCCTCTAGAACGGCAACCATGAATAGACTCTTATGCTAAGTTGTGCTTGGCTTAAGGAGGAGGAAAGACTTCGATGGCCGCCGATAACTCATTCGATATCGTCAGCAAAGTAGATGTACAGGAGGTCCGCAATGCGATCGAGCAGGCGATCAAAGAGGTGCGGGCGCGCTTCGATCTGAAGGACTCGAAGTCCGAGATCAAGCTCGAAGGCAATGAGACGCTGGAGCTGGCCTCCGCCGACGAATACAAGCTCAAGGCGGTGACCGAGATCTTGCAGCAGAAGCTGGTCAAGCGCGGTGTTTCTCTCAAATCCCTTGAGTTCGGCAAGGTCGAGCCGGCCTCCGGTTCGAGCGTACGCCAGAGCGTCAAATTGCAGCAGGGCATTCCCAGCGAGAAAGCCAAAGAAATTGTGCGCGTGATCAAGGACTCGAAAAAGAAGGTTCAGGCTTCGATCCAAGGCGACACCGTCCGCATCACCGGCAAGGATCGCGATACTCTACAGGAGGCCATTGCGCTGCTCAAAGGCCGCGATTTCGGCATCGACATGCAGTTCACCAACTACCGGTCCAATTAGGACCTAGAGCTTTTAAGATGGATACAGCGCTCTTCAAGTAGCCGCCGAAGAGACTTTTAGCATCTGGAGATTGCGTGAGCACACAAGCGATAGCGACGGCGAAAGAGGTCTTCGACCTGCTGCGCGACGACTTGAGCGCAATTGAGAACGAGCTGGTCCGCGATGCGGTCTCCAATGTAGGCGCGATTACCGAGATTGCCGACTATCTGCGGGAAGGCGGCGGCAAGCGCATCCGGCCCTCGTTGCTTCTTCTGGCCGCCAAATCGCTGGGGTACCACCGATCGGGAACCATCCAATTGGGCGCGGTGGTCGAGCTGGTTCACACCGCAACCCTCGTTCACGACGACATCATTGACGGCGCCAGTATTCGCCGCGGCCGGCCCTCGGCCAATACCACCTGGGGCAATTCGAAATGCGTGCTCGCCGGCGACTGGCTCTACATGCAAGCCTTCCGCATCGCTCTCGAGCAGCGCAACTTCCGCGTGCTGGAGCTGCTCATCGGCCTTACCCAGCAAATGGTTGAGGGCGAACTGCTGCAGATGGAGCTGCTCGGCCGCATCGTCGGCGAGGCCGAATACTACGATCTCATCTATCGCAAGACCGCCTGCCTCTTTCATGTTTCCGCGCGGTTGGGTGCGG
Source organism: Acidobacteriaceae bacterium (assembly GCA_036267335.1). Lineage (GTDB taxonomy): Bacteria > Acidobacteriota > Terriglobia > Terriglobales > Acidobacteriaceae > PALSA-350. The sequence continues at coordinate 2,843 of DATAWF010000141.1, read as the reverse complement.
TTTTGGCCGACGCCTCCGACGAGACGGAAGAGCAATTGGGCGACTATGGACGCAACCTCGGCATCGCCTTTCAGATTGTCGATGACGTTCTGGATCTCACCGCATCCGAGAAGATCCTGGGCAAGCCGGTCGCGAGCGACCTGAGAGAGGGCAAGGCCACCCTGGCTGTCATTCATGCCTTTGAACGTGGCGCGCCCGGGGACCGCGAGCTCATCCGCACGGTGCTCGAAAATCGCGATCTACCGCCCGCGGGTCACCCGGAGCTCCTTGCCATCCTCAATCGCCATGGCTCAGTCGAATACGCTCTGAGCGCGGCCTACCAATACGCCGAGGCCGCCCGCGGCGCGCTGGCTGGGCTGCCCGACTCCGACTACAAGCGCGCGTTGCTCTGGATGCCCGACTTCGTTGTCGGCCGCGACAAGTAGCCGGCTCGTTGACTCGCCGCAGTTGCTTTTCTTCTGTCCTCTCCCCCGCGTGGGTGGGCCATTCAAGCCCGGTTTTGGGGTTGGCTTGAGTGGGGCATTTGCGGTTGCTTTTCTTTCTGTCATTCCCGTAGGGAATCTGCTGTTCTACAGCCCGCCACACCCGTCATCGTGATCCCTGAGCGCAGACGAGGCAGCGAAGGTTCCCCTGCATCTCCGTCCTTCTTGGATGAATCGGGAAACCTCGCTCAATGAGGCCGCGTCTGCAGCGCGGGCGCTCCGTATTGCTGTCCTACTTTGCTGAGGTCGTCCAGGGACAACCGTCCTTTCAAGTGGATGAAGCTCACCTCGGTGGGTTCTGCGGCGACAATGACCAGCTCGCTTGGCTCTCCGTCGCCGCCGCCGCGGAAACAGATATCGGCGTTCTCCGAGGAGCTGCGTTCCCGCACCACATGGATCCAGCCTCCGCCATCCAGCTTCTTTGAATATTTCTGAACATCTTCCATCTTGTATTGGCCGGGAGTTGCATAGTCATACGTCCGGATTTCGACCAAATCCAGTTGCTTGGCCAATTCGCCCCCGTCGGCCTTCTTAGTCAATAAGGAATTGCCCGCCATGTTCAACATGTTCTTGTCCAGGTTGACCTCGGTTGAGTCCTTGGCGCCCTTGGCGAATTGTTCCGTGCCCGCGAAGAGCGGGTCGTTCCCTGGATTGTCTTGTGCATGCAGGCGTGGAACCGCCGGAAGCATCAGGGCCAATCCCACCGCTGCCACCCAGATTCTCCTGTCTCTGCCCGGCCGCCGTTGCTTCTGGTGTTGGTTCATCATCGCTCCACCTCGTTTGTCTTGATCTTTGCCCGAATGGCCGCCCGGCTTGTCCTTTCCTCGATGAGAGAGAGAGTCCTTCCGGTCACCCTCATGGCCAGCACGAACTTTTGTGTGGCCGCCTGCTCCTGCCTCTTCTGTTCGTATTGCTTGAGAATTGCCGCCAAGGACCCTGCTGTTACGAAAAAGATGGCTACCCACAAGACGAAAGCTCTTCTGGCGCGCTTGCGGCGCATCTGGGAAACGTTTGTGACGATGCGATCGGCGAAGCCCTCGGGCGGCAAAACCGGCCGCAGCTCGACTCTCCATTGCTCTTCAAGCTCATCCCCAAACTCATCGCCAAACCGGTTCCCCAGCCTGTTTCCCAGCTCATTCACGGATAAACTCCTTCAACCTCACGGCCGCCTTGCGCCGCAGCATCTCAACGGCCCGCTGCAGATTGCTCTTTACGGTGCCTAAGGGCTGTTCGAGAATGCGGGCAATCTCCTCCGGTTCCAAATCCTCCTGGTAGCGCAGCACAGCCGCGGCGCGCAGCGCCTCCGGAAGCGACAGGAGCATCTGCTCCAATCGCGTTTCGAGCACCGACGAAGCGCCTGACGCCTCAATCGCGCTGTGGAGTGTCTCCTGCCACTCCGCAGCTCCAAACTCCGGCCGCCGTGAGCGCCGCCGCGCGCAATCCGTCGCCCGGTGTACCGCGACCCGCCGCAGCCAAAATCTGACGTGCTCTCTGGACTCCAGTCCCTTCAACGCGGAGTGCAGCCGCAGAAAAACATCCTGCGCGACTTCCTCGGCCGCCGTCCGCTCGCCAAGAATGCGCAACGCAAGGGAAAAGACCATTGCCTTGTGCTCGTCGACCAGACTCCGGAACTCATCCTCGCCTGCTCTCATTGCGGTGGCTCAACACCCTATACGCAAAGCGAGGTGCTTCCGGTTGCAAAAATTTGAGCGGCAAAAAATTGAATGGAGAAGCCGCTTGAAGGGTCAGCACAGCTAGAGCAGAATCAGCACAACTGTACCCAGCGGGTAGAGGCCAGACTGGACTTTTCAGCAAGAAAAATCCAACTTCCCAGACATCGGCCGGGTATACCCATGCTGATTCTGCTTGTCCTGAGTCAGAAGTTCGTTGAAGGAATGTTCTTTGGTTTGGTATCAGGGCACGACTGAATCAGTCGTGCCGTAACGATCGCCCAACAGATGGGCTTCACAGGCTGCGGAAAAACTCCAGGAGTAGTGAGTTTTGTATCAGGGCGCGACTTTAGTCGCGCCGCAAAGACTGCAAAATCAATGAGGGCTTCAGCCCCTGAGGCATGCTTTTCGTCAATTGCGCCACCTGTGCTGAGTTTTTCCGCAGCCTCTTCAGCCCCTCAGGGGACGGGTTAAAGGGGGGCATGCACTTCTTCAGAGCTCCCCTGACGTTTCCCCCTGAGGAAGCTCTGAAGAAGTCACCGTTTGGAAAGGGCACGAATTCGCGGTTTTCTTAAAGATTTAGGAGATGTTTTCTAACCAGCGATCCAGTTGTATTGCTCCTGTGTTAACGGAACGACAGACAGCCGGCCTTGATGCAGCAAGGGAGATTGCCCAAAGATCGCGCGTTCTT
>DATAWF010000140.1:0-27163 GCA_036267335.1 Acidobacteriaceae bacterium | reverse complement strand
ACAAGGTTCTCATTGAAGGGGGTCTCGAGCGTGCGCGCATAGGAGAGCTGGATGACAGTGCCGGTGGGCTTCACGGTGTAGGCCACTCCCAGCCGCGGCTCAGCCTGCCGGGCGACGGTCAGGCCGTTGTACAGGTCGCCGCGAATGCCGAGACGGAAGGCCCAATTGCCGGCTTTGATCTGGTCGTCGATATACAACGCCAGTTCTTTCACATCCGTGTGGCCAAAGTAGGAATAGAGGCCGCCGTTTCGCGTGAGATCGTAGGGCAGCAACACCGGGTTGAACGGTGTAGCAGAGACATTCGGATTCGAGCCGTCGTTCGGCTGCAATCCAGGCGCTGCACACTGCGAAGGATCGGTATATCCGGCGACGGGATTGCCGTTCTGGTCCAGGCAGGGCGAGTTGAAGGTGGGCGCGACGATGCCCAAGCTGTCGTTTTCCCTGAGAAAGGTTTGTTCGTAGCTGGCGCCAGCCTTGATGTTGTTGATTCCTTTGACATAGGTGAAATCCGAACGGAGACCGGCGTTGGTCAGGGTCCGATATTGGCCGATAGTCTGATTTTGTAAGTTGGGCGGTCCCAGATCGGCGAAGGGATTCGAGCTGGGATAGTAGTTGTACGAATCGCGGCGGATATAAGCGCCCAGATTGAAGACCGAGTCGCTGCTGACAATGCGCGTGTAGGTGGGCGCGATATTGAAGGTCTCGATCTTCGAGTGCTGATCGGTGTTGCCGACGTTGCCGAAAGTGGGACTGGCACTGGAGCCGGTGCCGTTTACTACGTTCTGCACATTCAAGTTGTCGTAAGAGTTCGGGGTCTGGAACCAGGAGCGGCTGTAGTTCAGATCGAGATGAGCCGACTGATTCTGGGTGAACTGATTGTCGATGCGATCGAAGAGATTTTGCTCGTTGCCCTTGTCGTGAAAGACAACAAACTCCGGCGGATCGAGAAAGCGCCCAGTGTTCAGGCCGTCGAACTCAAAAAAGTTTCCGCGTTTCTGGGAGCCGTATCCGAGATCGACCGAACCATCGGCGGAGCCAAAGGTTCCATAGGAAGAGGTAATGTCTCCTGTGGGCTTGGTCAGTCCTTGTCCAGAGCGGGTCGTGACGTCAATGACCAGGCTGGTCTTGTCGCCATATTCGGCGGGCGGCGCTCCGGAAATCACTTCGATCGACTGTACGGCGTTGATCGGAAGCTGGTTGGAGAAGACTTTGCTTTGCTGGTCGGTGACCGGCTGGCCGTCAATCGAAAACGAATTCGACGCGTGATCGCCGAGGCCATGGAAGAGACCGTTGGAGTCGGCCGCGACCCCTGGAGATGCGAGCGTGACCAGAGAGCTCAAGGAAGACGACTGGCTCTCGAGCGGCAGCTTCTCCATCAAGTTGCGGTCTACGTCGGTGTGGAAGGTGGGTGTATCCTCGACCCCCACGTTGATGCTGTTGACAGTCACGGTTGTGCCCGAACCGCCGACCCGGAGCACGGCGTTCGCGGTGACCGGCACCACCGAGTCGACGGAAACGGCGGCGGAATACGAAGCGAAGCCCTTGTCCGAAACTTCGATGCCATAAGGGTTGAATGGAATGTTGGGGAGCGTGAAATGCCCCGCGCCGTCGGTGGCGGTCGAACGCGAGTATTGGCTGACGGAGTTGACGATAGTGACGGTCGCTCCAGCCACGACAGCGCCGGTGGAGTCGGTGACGGTGCCCGAGATCGTGCCGGAGGTGGCGCCCGATTGGGCAAAGACGGGGCTTATCCAAGTGGCGGCGAAAAGAAATAGAAACGGATAGAGAAACTTACATACGCAGTGGCGCATTAAGAAGCCTCAGAAATCATGTGAAGAGCCGCTGTCGAATGGAATTTCCAAAACGTCTGTCCAGGCGAGCGAGTCGCCTTCCCGGAGGGCCTCTAGAAAAAGGACCGCTTTTAGGAAGCAACCGGAGTCTGGAAATTCCTCAAGGAGCGATTAGGAGAGGGCTTCGCGGATGGGAGGAGGGCGATTGGAGAGCTCGAAAGGGATGTCGAAACGACGAAAGGCCGGCTGCGGCCGCGGCGCAAAAGAAGAAACCGTGCGGGCGAAGAGCGAAAGGAGCGCCAGGGCGGCAACCGTTGCGAATGCAACGTGAGCTGTGGCGCAAAGCGCGCAGTCGCTATGGATTGCCCCGTCGGCGTGAGTGTGCGCGACCTGAATGACGGCTCCGAGGAGGAGCAGCGCAATGCACAACAACCCAACCACCAGGAGAACCCGGGATTGGTGGTCGCGTCTGGACCGCCAAGTCGGCATGTTCGAACTATATCGCATCACCGGCGAGTCAGCGAGTCAGCAGGATGACGGCGGCGGGTGGGAAAGTTAGTGCATGTACATTCCGCCGTTGACGTCGAGGACGTGGCCGGTGATGTAGGCGGCGTCTGCGGAGGCCAGAAAGGCCACGGCCTGAGCGACGTCGGCGCCGGTACCGGGCCGGCCTACGGGAACGTAGGCAAGCATTGCCTGGCGCTGTTTCTCATCGAGGACCGCAGTCATTGCAGTTTCGATGTAGCCGGGAGCGACAGCATTGACGGTCACTCCGCGCGATGCCACCTCGCGGGCCAACGATTTGGTAAAGCCGACCAGGCCCGCTTTGCTGGCAGCGTAGTTGGCCTGCCCCGCCTGGCCCATCTCCCCAACCACACTCGAGAGATTGACGATGCGTCCCCAACGATTGCGCATCATCGGGCTGAGCACCGCCTGGCTCATCAGAAAGGCTCCGGTCAGGTTGGTCGTGAGCACTTGGTCCCAGTCCCCGCGCCGCATGCGCAGCAGGAGGGTGTCTTTGGTGACTCCGGCATTGTTCACCAAAATATCGACGCCGGCGAAGTGGGCAATCACCGCTTTCGCAGTCGTCTGGATCGATTGTTCCTGGGCCACGTCGAGGACAAAGGTTTTTCCCTCGCCTCCAGCGGAAACGATCTCCGCCAGCACCTCTTCCAGCTTCTGCTCGTTGCGAGCGGCGAGCGCAATCCGCGCTCCTCTGCGCGCAAGCTCGAGCGCGCATGCGCGACCGATGCCCTGCGATGCGCCGGTGATCAGCGCAACTTTTCCATCGAGATTTCCCATTGCCTTTCGCTTCTCCAGACGAATTTCCCTCTATGAAGGTAATGCAAGGGAAAGCGGAGTGCGAAATGGGTGGCGCGGCAACCGGGGAAACCGGCCCTAGATCTCGGCGGGGCGGGCGCCAACGGCGTCAAGCGCTTTGAGGCGGGGGAAGGGCCGCTTGTTAGGGGTCCAAATATAGGCCACGAGCTCGCGGGAATAGTGGAGCAGGGGCGGGGTATCCGGCAGTTGGATGCCGCAGGTGGCGGGCAGATCGTTCAACTCGATCTCGGCCTCCGCGGCTTCGAGCGGCCAGGGCTCGTGGTGGATGTCGCCGCCCAACAACGCACCGCGATTGTCGGTGGTGAAGAGGCAGTATCGCTCGGTGAGAAAGTGCTCGATCGAGCCGGGATGGCTTGGCCCGATCTGCCGTACCTGCCCCAGTCCGCGGTAATGGGCGCGGAAGCGCACCGGCCTGCTGCTGAGGATGCGCTCGCTCTGGTAGGTGAATCCTCGTTCGCCACGCGGGCGGATGGACATACGGGCCCAGTGGTAGGGAAGATGAAAGGCCATGCGAGCCACGGCGACTGCCAGCGGATTGGCGGCTTCGAGGGAAAAGAAGTAGACCCCGGTCCGGTTGGTGTTTCGTTCGCGGACATAGGTTCGCAGGTTCAGCTCCGGAAATCGGCTCGCGCCGGGGATGCGCGGCAGGCCTCGCAGCTGGATGCGGTCCATCCAAAACGGGACGACGCCCACCCAAGCGCTGCGGTCGAAGGTGTCGATTTGAAGGCCAGTTGGGAGCAGAGGCGACAACTGGTCGGCAGGAACCGGCCAATGGGCAAACAAAAGATCGCGCCATCGCTGCGTCATCCTCCAGGGGCGCGCGGGCAGCGCGTTGGGACGATGGCTTATGACAGACAGTGTTTCCAACCGGGACTCGCGCCTGTTCTCCATGAGGTGCTTGTTCGCGATACCGACCACTTTACCCCAATTTCCAGAGCCGCGATGGCCTGAAGCATTTCTCCTGACACGATGGGGTGGCGATCGCTGTTCTGTGCCGCCACTCTTCGGTTGAATGGCTGCAGGGATCAGGTCCTAGGCTCTGTTCTCTGCCCCAACATCCTCAGGAGAAATGCTCTATCCTAAGGTTCGTTCCGCGAGCGAAACGATGATCGAAACCATGACCGAACATTCGAAGTCCGAATCCGCGGCTGCCGCTCCAGAGGAGTCCGCTCGAAATCGCACCGAGGTTTTTGCCGTGCACGGCGCCGATCCGGAGGTTCTGGCTTATGCCATGGCCAAATATTCCCGTTCCGCGCTGTCGATGAAGGAGTCGCTCAAGGAGATCTCCAGCCAGCGGGCCGAGCAGTTTCTGAACACGTTTTATTTCCAATACGGTCATCGCTCGATCGCGGATCTGGCGCACATTGCATTCGCGGTGGAGCGGCTCTCGCTGCTGGCCGCGATTGTTCTGGTGGATGAACAGCGCTGGGATGGGCAGGAGCGCTCGACGCGGTATCAGAACTTTCGCAAAAGCGGCTGGTACCTGCCCGAGTTCGGCGCCCACAGCGCGGAGCGGGAGCGATTTGTACAGACGGTGGAGTCTCTTTTCGGCGAATACCATGCCATCTCCGAGAAGGCCTTCGAGTTTCTCCAAGGCCAGATTGCGCGGCCGGAGGGAATGAAAGAAGACAGCTACGCGCGCACGCTGCGCGCCCGGGCCTTCGATGTTGCCCGCTACCTGCTGCCGCTGGCCACCAATACCTCACTGGGACAGATCGTCAACGCCCGCACGCTGGAGCAGCAGATCTCGCGCTTGCTTACCGATCCTCATCCCGAAGTAAGGGAGCTGGGCGAGCAGCTGCGCAAGGCCGCCGCCGGTGCCGCGTGGAATGTCGAAGGCGAGCAGAGGGATGCTCTTCAGCGCGAGATTGCGGCCCTCGACCCGGCCCTCGGCGCACGCTCCGAGCAGCTTCTTTGCCGGGAGAGCAAGACGGCTCCAACCCTGGTGAAATACGCGGCGGCGAGCGAATATGCTCGCAAAACCCGGCGCGAGCTGGCCGATGCGGCCGCGTCACTGATGAACCATGCGGCGATCGCGCCGCCGGGCACTCTGCCCGACGGCTCAACCGCCGTGGTCGATCTGCTGGACGATGAACCCCTCGAGATCGAGATCGCGGCCACGCTGCTCTATGGCGCCTGCCACTATCCCTACCGGCAGATCCGCGACCGTGTGGCCGCGCTCGACGAGGCCCGGCGGTCGGAGATCATCGCCCTGGGCGCCCGGCACCGGGGCCGCCACGATGAGCTGCTGCGCGAGTTTTCTTCCGGCCATGCCTTGCGTTTCGACATCCTGATGGACATCGGCGGCTTCCGCGACATGCACCGCCATCGGCGGTGCGTCCAGATCCTGCAGCCCTTCACAAACCTTCACGGATACGAAATTCCCGCTCTTGTGGCCGATGCCGGCCTGGTTGACCAATACCGGGTGGCGATGAATGGGGCGGCTGCCGCCTTCGGCGCCCTGGCAGCGGCGGGCTGCGACTCCCAAGCCGCCTATGCGCTGCCGCTGGGGGTTCGCAACCGCGCGCTCTTCAAGATGGATTTCGCCGAGGCCCTTTATATCGCGGAGTTGCGCTCCGGCCCTGCCGGCCACTTCTCCTATCGCCAGGTTGCGTGGCAGATGTATCGCGCGGTCGCCAAAAAGCATCCGTCACTGGCATCTTATTTCCGGGTCACGGACATTCACACCCCGGTGGACCTGCTGCAGAGATAAGGCAGGGCGGCCGGGGAAGCCGGCGAGCAGGCGCGGCGCCCGGCCGATCTGCCGCTGTTGGGGTAGATCCGTTCCCGGCAGGTAATCTCCCGGCCTCCCAGGCCGGTGCTATCATCCATGTGAACCGACGAAGGCCGGCATTTTCCGGTGAGCTATCTCTCACCCCCTGGAGATTTCTGTGGCAGACGACCGTACGCGCGCCGTGGAATTGGCGCTAGCGCAAATCGAGAAGCAATTTGGCAAAGGTTCCATCATGCGCCTCGGCAGCAAAGAGGCCATTGTTCCTATTTCCGTGATCTCTACCGGCTCGATTTCCTTTGATTCCGCGCTTGGCGTTGGAGGGGTTCCGCGGGGCCGCGTGATCGAGATCTTCGGCCCGGAATCGTCGGGCAAAACGACGATCACCCTGCAGATCATTGCCGAAGCGCAGAAGCAGGGAGGACTCGCGGCCTTTGTCGATGCCGAGCATGCGCTCGATCCGGGCTACGCCAAAAAGCTGGGCGTCGATGTGGAGAATCTGCTGATCTCGCAGCCCGATTATGGAGAGCAGGCCCTTGAGATCACCGAGGCTCTCGTGCGCTCGGGCGCGATCGACGTTCTGGTGGTGGATTCGGTTGCGGCGCTGGTGCCGAAGGCCGAGCTCGACGGGGAAATGGGCGACTCGCATATGGGCCTGCAGGCCCGCCTGATGTCGCAGGCGCTCCGCAAGCTGACGGGCACGGTCTCGAAATCCCGGACGTCCTTGATCTTTATTAACCAGATTCGTGAAAAGATCGGGGTCATGTTCGGCAACCCCGAGACGACGACCGGTGGCCGCGCGCTGAAGTTCTACTCTTCGGTGCGTATCGACATTCGCCGTATCGCAGCGGTGAAGGAAGGGGACACCGTTGTCGGCTCCCGCACCAAGGTGAAGGTGGTCAAGAACAAGGTCGCCGCTCCTTTCCGCGAAGCGGAGTTCGACATCCTTTATGGGGAGGGCATCTCGCGTGAAGGCGATGTGCTCGACCTGGCGGTGCTGCACAACATCGTCGAGAAGTCCGGAGCCTGGTACAGCTATGCGGGCGAGCGCATCGGGCAGGGCAGAGAGAATGTCCGGTCGTATCTGAAGGAGCATCCGGAGACGTATTCGCGCATCGATGGGCAGCTCCGGCAGAAACTCGGCCTGACTGCGGCGAAGGACGTGGAAATGCCTGCGGTGCCATCCAACGGGGCGGCGCATGCCGCCGAAGCGGTAAAGCCCACAGCGCGCCGCCAATAAACGCGCTACGAATGTCGGGCTCGCTGGAAGAGGTTGCTATCCCTCATGCCAGCGGCCCGGAATTCAGGGAAGCCGCCCCTAGCGAGCCCACCTCGCCCAGACCACACGACACATCCCATTTTCTTCTTGGAAGGGCTTTTCTGGCCCTCAACTTTCCGACTCTCAGTCAGAAATCGGCGTCGCCGAATGCACGGGCGATTTTTCACTCATCAACAGCCGAATAGGCACGGCTTGGATTCTCGGAAGGAATGTGCGGGGTAGATCGCCCACTCCTTAAAAAGAATTACTTCTTGACATGAGACGATAGTCTCATTATGATATTGCTATCGCATTTTAGAGAGGACTCCTCAATGAGCCTGACACGCATGGAAATGGACCGCGCTGTGGATGAGCACTTCAAGTATGAAGCGGAAGACGACATCGAGGGCGTCCTGTCGACGCTCGCCGCGGACGTCACGCACGACATAGTCGGCTGGCCTGCCGGACCGACGCAGGGACGCGAAAACGCACGTCCTTTCTATGAAGCACTGTTTGCCGATCTCACGGAGAGTACCGCGGCGACGGTAAAGCGGCTGTATGGCGAGAACTTCGTCGTGGACGAATCCTTCGTTGAGTTCAAGGCGGTCGGCCGTCCCTTCGGGGTCGAGGGAAAGGGCCGCACCGTGCGCACGCGTCTGCTGCACGTTATCGAGTTCGCAAGCGACGGCATGATCAAACGTGAAAATGCATGGATCGATATGGCAGCGCTGATGCAGCAGCTTTCCCCGGGAGCGTAACCCATGGCGACCGGAGAGCGGAGCGACCAGAAGCTGAGGACCCGGCAGGATCTCCTGGAGGCCGCGTCGCGTCTGATGAGGCAGGGAAAGATCCCCAAACTGGCGGAGGTGGCGAAGGAGGCGATGATCTCCCGCGCCACCGCCTATCGCTACTTTTCGAGCGATGAAGCGCTGCTCACGGAGGCTCCGCTGCACAGCCGCGCTCCTACCGCCACGCAGCTCTTTTCCAACGAGACGTCGATCGATCCTGAGGAGAGGCTGCTAAAGGCAAGCGCCGCCTTGCACGACTTCGTCTGGGAGAATCAAACGCAGCTGCGTGTGAATTTGGCCAGTGTACTGGGCCAGGCGGCGAAGGCGAGGAACGGCTCGCACGAGATATCCCGCCAAAACCGCAGGACGGAATTTATTCAGGCAGCTCTTGCGCCGGCGCGAGATCGCCTGGACAAGGGGACGTACGGCAAGCTGTGCGCCGCGCTCGCGCTGGTGTTCGGCACCGAGTCCATGCTCGTCTTTCGCGACGTGCTGCACATCAAGGAGGCCAAGGCACGAGAGGTGGAGGACTGGGTGGTGCGCGTATTGACGCAGGCCGCCCTCATCGAATCCCGCGGCAAGGGCAGCAAACCCCTCCATTCCATCTCCCGGCGTGACGCAAAGAAGACAGGGCAGGCCGCACCTGCGAGGTCGATCTGCATCGATCAGTCCTGAAAAACGCCCATGGGATGATCTGCTCCATCCCATCCATCCAGCCACGCCGGCCGGTGGGCGGCACCTTCAGCGCCACCACTCCGATCGCAGCTCCTCGCCTGCGACGACCTCGGAAGGAAGGCCCGGGGTTGGCGACCAGAGCTTCAGTCCCTCGACCGGCCAGATCGTCTCGATAGGCTGCTTCCAGTGGTGCAGAGCCAGGTCGAAGAGTCCCCAGTGAATCGGCATGAGGAGACCTTGCCCGCCCAGAGCATGAAAGCTGCGCATGGCGCCTTCCGGCCCCATGTGAATGTCGGCCCACAGCGGATCGAAAGCGCCGATCTCGAGCATCGTCAGGTCGAACGGACCAAATCGCGCCCCGATGTCGTGGAAGCCGGGCCACTCCCCGGAATCGGCCCCATAGTAGAGACGGTGCTGTGGCCCAGCCAGTACAAACGAGGCCCACAGCGTTTCAAAACGATTGAAGAGGCTGCGGCCTGAGAAATGCCGGGCCGGCAGTGCCGTCACCTCGACGGCGCCCACTTGTGTGCGATCCATCCAGTTCAGCTCGCAGCACCGCGCCGCCGGAACGCCGAGCTGCTTCAGCAGTCCGCCCACTCCAAGGGGCGTGATCCATCGCGCTCTTTCTAGAGCGGCCAAGCGTGCGAGTGTGCGCACCGTGCCGGCGCCCAGGTGATCGTAGTGGTCGTGGGAGACGATCACCGCGTCGATGGGTGGCAGATCGCTCAACTCCAGAGGCGCCGGGAAAAACCGTTTCGGCCCGCTCCATGTTGTCGGCGATGCGCGCTCGTCCCATACCGGGTCGACCAAAATGCGTATGCCGTCGATCTCGACGAGCGACGTGGCATGTCCCATCCAGGTGATACGCAATCCCGAAGCCGGCTGGGCTCGGTACGCTGCAACGTCGGTGTGAAACGGACCGAGCGGCCCGCGCGGGGAGCGCGCCTTCGCATCCAAAAAGAACCGCAGCCCAACCTTGAACATGATCGAGAGGCCGCCGATTTTCGTGGGCACAGGATTCAAATAACGGCGGCCGTCGCGCCGCGCGGATTCAAGCAGCATAGCGATTTGGAGCATTTCTCCTGACCCGGTGGAATGGTTATGGCAGCTATGTGCAGCCATTCGTCGATGGAATGGCTGCGTGGGCTCCGGTCTCTGTTCTACAGCATCAGGAGAAATGCTCTCGATGATCGGCTTTTCTCGCGGATTCCGATCCCTCCGCGGCTTCTTGAATTGCGCGCGGCTATTTACCTGCTGAGCGGAAGGCGGCGGCGAGCCGCGACTACTTAGAAGGGACCTCATCTGGCGCGATGAGGCCGTTTCCATAGATCACCCGAGATCACCCGGCAGATCCCATGATGCGACGGTCCAGGCTCTCGGGTGGTTTCCTCGTAGCATATGCTCAAACATGCTATGCTTTTTGTTTGAGGCACAGCAATGACTCGCAGCGAAGAAATCCGGAAGCATGTTTTAGAGCAGTACATCACTCCTGCCCGCGAGAAGGGATTGGATTGGGTGACGGTCCGGGCGGGGGATGTCCATCGCTACTTCCATTGGACCGGAAGGATGCCGTCGGTTTGCCAGGCGCTCGGTTCCCATAAGTTCGAGCGTCAGGCGGGGGTGGCGTTGGTGGAAAAGAGCGGTCCGCCCTCCGGGCAGAGTCCCACGGTGAAGTTCACGTATCGCCTTCTCTCCGGGCAGGGTTCCGATCAAGATGACGCAGCGGTTCCTTCCCGCGCAGCAGAACCCTCCAGCCGCAAGAATCCGCCGACGTTGATGGACTTGTTTGGAATCGGCAAGGACGCCTTCCGCAGAGCAGGCGGAGGAGAAGCTTTTCTGAAGAAGGAGCGCGCGGATTGGGGCCCCTCCCCTTGGGAGCGTCTTGAAGCCGAGCAGGAAATTGCGCGAAAGAAGGGCCGGTCGCATTGAATCGGGTCTATTGGGACACGATGATTTTCATCTACCTGTTGGAAGGCCATCCGGAGCTAGGCGCGGCCGTACGCTCTCTGTACGGCGAAATGCAACATCGCAAGGCTCGCCTGATGACAAGCGCCTTCGCGGTGGGAGAGGTGCTTGCAGGGCTCAGAAAGCTTCAGGCGTTGGAAGCGCTCTCTACTGCACAAGAGTTTTTCTCTTCAGGACAAATCGACATTCTGCCCTTCGACGTGGCAGTTGCTGAGACCTACGCTGCAATCCGCGCGCAAACCAGTGCGAGTGCGCCGGATTCGATCCATCTGGCGACGGCGGCTCACGCCGGAACCGACCTTTTTCTGACCAACGACAAAAAGCTGCAAAAGCTGCGTATCCCGGGTATCCGTTTCATGGCCGGGTTGGACGGCAAGCTCTGGTAGCATCCTGTCCGGGCCGGGCCCACCGCCCTGTTACAATCCTCCGCAGTCCACCATGCGCGCCAAGGCTATTTATCCGGGCAGTTTCGATCCCCTGACCAATGGACATTTAGATCTGATCGAGCGCGGAGCGAAGATCTTCGACCATCTGGTGGTGGCGATCCTGCAAAACTCCGAAAAATCTCCCCTCTTCTCGCTGACCGAGCGGGTCGAGATGCTGACCGAAACGATTCATGGCCTCAAGCTCAAAAATGTTTCTGTCGGGACCTTCGGGGGGTTGTTGGTGGATTTTGCCGTGAAGCAACACGCGCAGGCCATTCTGCGCGGGATTCGCGCGATCAGCGACTACGAATACGAACTGCAAATGGCGCTGATGAACCGGAGGCTCGCGCCGGGGGTGGAAACCGTTTTTTTGATGTCTGCCGAGAAATACTCATACCTCAGCTCACGCCTGATCAAGAATGTTTTTGAGCTGGGAGGGTCGGTGGATGGGCTGGTTCCCCAGACGGTCATCGAGCGGCTGAAAGCACGCGTTCCTAAAAGCTCCGATTAGGTGGGGCGGCGACTCAGCCGGTTGGGAGGTCAGCGAGCTAGCTAAAGCTGTGCCCTTCCAAACCAACAGCAGATTCCCTACGGGAATGACAGAAAGAAAAACAAAAGCAGATCTCTCCGCTGCGGCTGTGCATTCGCACCGCCTCCGGTCGAGATGACAGCGTTGACTGAGAGTGTGAGAAATTCAGGCTAGCCTCAATCTCCCTATATCGCCAAGCCGTGCGGCGAAACCCGCGGGTTTGTTCGCTCGCTGACTCGCTGATTTGCTGATTTCCGCTCACTGCTGTGGCGGCTGCTGTCCCTGCTGCGGTTGGCCGGCTGCCGGCTGTCCCGGCTGCTGCCCTGATTGGCCCTGCTGACCTTGCTGGGTCTGCTGCTGGCGCTGCCGCATCGCTTCAAGCTCCTGGAGCATCTGCTGCGGAGACTTGATTTGCTGCTGGGAGCCCGGTCCGGGTACAAATTCCCGGCGCTGTCCGGGCTGCGGCGGCGGGGATTGGGCGGGCTGGTCCTCTGCATTGTCGTTGTCATTGGCGGGCGGATTGTTCTGCGGCGGAGGTGGAGCAGATCCTCCGGGAGTGGACGGCGTGAGAAGAAGCTGCCTAGGAGCGCCGTTGGCGAGGGCGCCCACCATCAACAAGTCGTAAGGCGTGCCGTCAAGCAGATCAGAGAGCACCGCCTCTGGTCGGCCGGGGCCGAAGGTGCCAAAGACCCGCTCGTCCGCGCCAAATCCTTCGAGATCCATGCCCGATTTGGAGGCGACTTCCCGCAGGATTGCGCCCAGGCTGGAATTGTCGGCGCGGATCGAGAGCGAATCCGGGGAGAATTCAATGTGTGCCGGCTCGGCGGGCTTGGAAAGCAGGGAATCGGGAACGGAGGCCGTCGGGGCGGCCGCTGGTTGAAGCGCCACGGGCGCGGCGGTGGGCGCAGCCGGGGCCGAGGTGGGCGCGGGCTGGCTTTGCGGCGGATTGAGCGGCGGAGCTACCTGGCCGCCCGAATCGGGAGGCCGTTGCATCCTATGGGGCATGTCCTGCGCGTCGAGAAAGCGCAGACCCGCAGTGGGCAGCGGGAGCGGCGCAGGCAGGATGGCAAGGGAAGCGAAGACTCCGATGGTCAGCGCCACAAACCTGGATCTGGCGCAGGCGGGAGCGCGAATCCCCTTGTTTTGCTGGACATTGCCGCGATGGATCAAGAAAAACATTCAATTCGCCTCGATGCGAGGAAGGCCCATTCGCCGACTGCCTATACTAGACTAGCAGGCAGTGGCGCACGGCTCCCACGCGTCATTGATTTGCAGGCACTTTTGAGGAACGGTATGTCATTGAAGCTCCTTCCTTGCCCTGCTCTGATCTGCTTTGGTCTCGCTTTCGCCTTCTTGATTCCGCGGCCGCTCGGCGCTATCACCTGCACTTTGCAGGGCGAGCTTGCTCCGGCAGTGCGCAGCTCGATCGAGCAGTCGACGCGAGCGATTGCGCAGCAGATTGCGGCCGGCCATGTCGATCAGGTGAAAGCTCTGACCATTCCCGCGGTGGCCGCACAGTTCACGCCGATCGCCGACAGCGTTCAGCGCCTGGCGCCGCAGCTCAATGGCGCCACTCTAACGATAGACGCAATGTATAGCCTGGACGCTTCCGATCTGAAGCAGCCGCAGGATCAAACACAGTTCTTTTGCGCCAGCCCCAACTCCGATCTGCACGAGGAGGTAGGGATTCCGCAACTGCCGGCCGGAGCCTATGCGCTGGCGCTGGTGCACGCAACGGGAATCAAACAGCCGGAACAGATGGGCATGCTTTTGCAGCGCGCCAACAACGGCCAATGGCAACTTGCCGGATTCTTCGACAAAGCTCTCGAGAGCGATGGCCACAACAGCCTTTGGTATTGGACCCAGGCACGGCACTATGCCCAGGAAGGCCAAGCCTGGAATGCTTATTTCTACTACACTGTCGCGGCCGAGCTGGCGCTGCCGGTGGGCTTTTTAAGCACGCCCAATCTGCGGAAATTGCTGGACGAGCAAAATGCGGTCAAAGCCGACGGTCTGCCGGTTAAGAATCCGCTGGTTCTTCAGGGGACCGGGGAAAGCTACACGATCACCGGTTTCCATACGGACAGCTCGCTCGGAGGCCTGGACCTGGTGGTGGAATATGCGACTACAGATACCAGCGATCCGGTGGCAACGCGCACGCGCATTCTTGGGCTGATGAAAGCCCTGCTGACGAAATACCCACAGTTGAGGGGTGGATTCCACGGCATCTGGGTCTTCGCCAATGCGCCGGGGCAGAGGCCGTTTGCCATCGAGCAGCCGATGGATTCGATTCACTGACGCATGATTGCTTTTACTGTGAAGTGGGATCGGTTGGCAACGGCCCCGCTCAAAGCAGCTTTGGTATACACCTGAAGCGAAAATGTTCTGGGTGCCTGCTCGCCCGAATAGGTTGATCAGGCCCTAGGGCCAGAAACCGCGAGGGCGGGAGGAACCGCGCCGCGAAAAACACTGATGGAAAGGCCATTCGATGGAGAAGTTGCTGTCTCAGGCGATCGAGGAACGTCGAGCGACGCCTGCGTTCGATGGAAGTCCGGTCCCCGATTCCGATCTTGAAAAAATTTTGCGTGCAGGCTTGAGCTCGCCCAGCAGTTACAACATGCAGCCGTGGCGTTTTGTGGTAGTGCGCAACCTGGAGCAGAAGAAGCGTTTGCGCGCTGCCAGCTATAACCAGGCCAAGGTGGAAGAGGCCTCCGTGATGATCGTGGCCTGCGGGGACTCCGACGGCTGGCGCCATGGTGACGTCGAAGAAATGCTGCGCATCGGCCGCGCCGCAGGCATGTCTGAGAATTACGCGGAACGGGCAAAGACGGTGATTCCCGCGTTTATGGCCAGCCGCCCGCAAATGGCCACCTGGATCAACCGGCAGGTGATGCTGGCATTCACCCACATGCTGCTGATGGCTGAGGTTCTGGGCTACGACACCGCACCGATGGAGGGTTTCGAGCAGGAGAAGGTACGCGAGGTGCTGCGGCTGCCGCTAAGTTATGTTGTGGTGGCGCTGTTGGGCATCGGCCATCTGAAAGGTTCCGACAAATACAATGGCGGGCGATTCAGCATGGCGCGTACGGTTTTTGCCGAAGAATACGACGCTCCTTTGAAGTTGGAGATCTAGCCAGACATGCAGCGGGAGTATCCCCAAGCGCCCATCGTGGGCGTAGGCGCGGTAGTCGTCGACCACGGCCGGGTGCTCGTGGCGCGGCGCGGCCGGGAGCCGCTCAAGGGCGAGTGGTCGCTACCGGGCGGTGCGCTCGAAGTGGGCGAGACTCTGGAGGAGGGAGTTGTCCGCGAAGTGCGGGAAGAGTGCGGGCTGGAGGTCGCTCCCGTTGCTGTTGTCGAAGTTCTCGACCGGATTGTCCGCGATGACGACGGCCGGGTGCGCTATCACTATGTGCTGGTCGACTTTCTTTGCCGCTTTACCGGCGGGACGCTCGCGTGCGCGAGCGATGCCCTCGACGCCCGCTGGATTGCCCACGAGGAGTGGAATTCGCATAGCGTCTATCGACTTGAGCCGCGCACGTTGATCGTGATTGAAAAAGCGGTACGGATGGCGGCGGAGTGCGGGCTGTAACCTACGGGAGATCACCGCGGGAAGGTTGTGCTGCTTTCTGCGCCGGAATACGATGGTTGACCGGTGAAGCCTATCACGCCCCGTTAGGTTGGGAGGGGTTGCCAACCCGCCGGCTCACTCCTGACCCTTCCATACATAGGCCCCAGGCTGAGGCAGTCCGAGACGCGCAAGCACGCGGCAGGCGAACTGATCGGCCATGGCAGTGATGTCTGCCGGCTGGTTATAAAACGACGGGATCACCGGAAAGATCACCGCACCGGCATCGGCGGCAAGAGTCATGTTGCGGAGATGAATCTTGTTGAAGGGCGTCTCGCGCACGCAAAGGATCAGTGGCCGTCCTTCTTTGAGCGCGACATCGGCGGCTCGCTCGATCAGATTTTCCGCCAGGCCGTTGGCGATGCCGGCCAGAGTGCCCATGCTGCAGGGAAGCACGACCATTCCATCGGAAGGGAAGCTCCCGCTGGCGATGCCTGCGCCGATATCGCTTTCCGCGTGTTGATGAGTTTTGGCCGACGGGCCGCCCAGCAGCTTTTCGACGAGCGCGGTTCGCCCGCTCCAACGCATCTCCTCGGCAAGCACGCGCAGCGAGTTCTCCGATGGAACGAGATCTACGCGGCAGACCCGCGGATCGCGGTCGAGGGCCAAGAGCATTCTCTGGCCAAAGACGATTCCACTGGCGCCGGTGAGGGCCAGGGTGATCCGCTTGCCCCCGACGGTGCCCGCGTCTCTACTGCTCATGCGCGCGCCTGGCCTTGTTTGTTGGAGGGCGGGACGGGTTTCGTATCGTGGTCCAGCCCGCGGTCTGCATCCTGCGCCAGCACCCGATTGAAGATGTGATCGACATTGTTGAGCTGGCGGTCGAGAGCGAAGCTCTTCTGCAATTGTTCGGCGGAGAGCAGGCGGGCAATGGCAGGGTCCTGCTCGATGAGATCGCGGAAGCGGAGCTCTTCTTTCCAGGCGCGCATCGCGTGAGATTGCACCAGGAGGTAGGCCTCTTCACGCGACATGCCAGCCTCGGCGAGATCGAGAAGGAGCTGCCCCGAGAAGATCAGCCCACCAGTGCTTTCGAGATTTTTGCGCATGCGCTCGGGATAGACGAGCAGCTTCTCGATGAGCGAGGCCGTTTTGGCGAGCAGGTAATCGGCGAGGATGGTGGAATCGGGAAAGATCACGCGCTCGACGGAAGAATGCGAGATGTCGCGTTCGTGCCAGAGCGCGACATTCTCGAAGGCCGCCTGGGCATTCGACCGGATCACGCGCGCCAGGCCGCTGATCTGCTCGGCGGTGATCGGGTTGCGCTTGTGCGGCATGGCTGAGGAGCCCTTCTGCTTCTCGGAGAAGTACTCCTCCGCCTCGCGCACCTCGGTGCGCTGCAGATGGCGCACTTCCACGGCAATCTTGTCGAGGGTTGAGGAGAGCACGGCGAGGGTGGCGATGTAGTTGGCGTGGCGGTCGCGCTGGATCACCTGGCTGGCGATGGGCTCGGGTGCGAGGCCAAGCTTTTCGCAGATGCGCTCCTCATGCTCGGGCCTGAGGTGGCCGAAGGTGCCGACGGCGCCGGAGAGCTTGCCGCGGCGCATTTCCTCCGCGGCCCGCTCGAAGCGATCGAGATTGCGGCGGGTTTCGGCATACCAGTTCAGCAGCTTGAGACCGAAGGTTGTGGGCTCGGCATGGATGCCATGAGTGCGGCCGATGATCGGGGTATGCTTGAACTCAAGCGACCGGGCCTTCAGCACCTCGGCGAGCGCCAGAATGCCTTCGCGGATGAGGGCCGAGGCAGCCTTGATCTGCAGGGCCTGCGCGGTGTCGACAACGTCGTTCGAGGTGAGGCCGTAGTGCAGCCAGCGAGCTTCGGGGCCGATCTTTTCCGCGACTGCGGTCGTAAAAGCGATGACGTCGTGTTTGACCTCGGCCTCGATCTCTTGAATACGCGCGAGATCGAAGTCTCCGCGGGAGGCGATGGCCTTAGCCGCTTCCGCCGGAACGATGCCCGCCTCGGCCAAGGTCTCCGAGGCTGCGACCTCGACTGCCAGCCACATGCGGTATTTATTTTCGTCGCTCCAGATGCGCCCCATGGCCGGACGGGTGTAACGTGCGATCAACGGCAGTCTCCTTCAAAACAGGGAATGAATCCTTCATTCTAACGTTCATGAGCGGAAGAGGTTGGCCAAAGAGAATGCATCCAACGGCAAGGAGGTTTGAGAGAGATGACGGAGCAGCCCGAAGAGTTGGTGACGGTGGCGCAATTTCGCGAGACAGCCGAGGCGGAGCTGGCCAAAGGCCGATTGGATTCGGCAGGGATTGAGAGTTTCCTGGCCGGTGAGAACACGGCGATGCTGTACGGCACCGGGCTTGATGGCCTGCTGCTGCAAGTAAAGCCGGAGGACGAGGCCGACGCCCGCAGTCTGCTTGCCGACCCCGGCGATCCCGAAGCCGCCGAAGAAGCTGAAGAAGCCGAGGAGCGTGACGAAGCAGCAGGCCACGAGAATGCGTAAGTCGCGCCGAGGCTCTGGCCGGCTCCCGAGAAAGGCAGCCGCCGCCGGTCAAAAGCAAAAAGCTTGACCAGCGCAAGCGCGCACCCGTAGTTTTGCCCGTGGGGGTCACGGGCAAACTTGGGTATTCGGATCCATGTTCGCGGACATCTCCCTTTCCGCGCGGCCGTTTCTAATTGGCTGAGATTGCGTGGCACAGCCAGGATCTGGATGAAACGTCGTCTGCTGTCCATTCTTTCCCTCGTTGTCTTTTTCTCGAGTGCCCTTTTCGCGCAATCTGCAAGCCCGAAGCCGGATATTGTGGGCACATGGCAAGGCACTCTGCACGCCGGCCAGGATCTGCGCCTCGTGCTTAAAGTGTCACGCGATGACAAGGGCGCGCTGAAGGCGGTGAACTATAGCATCGATCAGGGAGGGCAGCCGCTCAACGTGTCTTCGATCTCGCTGGAGGGCTCGGCGGTTAAGTTTACTGTCGATCTGATCAACGGGACCTATGAGGGCAAGCTGAGCGCGGACGGGAACTCTATTGAGGGAACATGGTCGCAGGGAACGCCATTGCCACTGAACTTTGTGCGCGTGACGGCCGAGACCGCATGGGCGATCCCCGCGCCTCCTCCCCCACCGAAGCTCATGGCGGCCGACGCCGATCCATCGTTTGAAGTTGCGACGATCAAGCCGAACAACTCCGGAAAGCCGGCCATGCAGGCGCTTGTGGTTCGAGGCCGCAACTTCGAGACCGTGAACTCCTCTCTCGGCGACCTTGTGGAGTTTGCTTATGAGGTGCAGGCAAGCCAGATTGTGAATGCTCCCAGCTGGCTGAATGGCGATCGCTACGATCTTTCCGCCATTCCCGATCAAGAAGGCGAGCCCAGTCCAGCGCAGCTCCGGACCATGATGCGAAAGCTGCTCGCCAACCGGTTCAAGCTTACCTTTCACAAAGAGACCCGCGAGATGTCAGCCTACGTGCTGACGATTGGGAAGAGTGGAGAGAAGCTGACGCCGACTCAAATCAATGGCCCGCTGCCGGGATTGGGCTTTGCTCCGGACTCGGGAGGGCTCAGGCTCATGGTGAGAAATGGAACGATGGACGACTTTACCGGATTCCTGCAGTCCGTGGTTTTGGATCGTCCCGTCCTGGACAAGACTGGGCTCACAGGCCGGTATGATTTCCAGTTCGCGTTCACGCCCGACGACTCGGAATTCAATGGTCATCCGCCGCAGCCACCCGCGGGAGCAACCAGCGTAAGCTCGGCGCCAAACCTTTTCGACGCACTCCAACAGCAGCTGGGACTTAAGCTCGATGGACAGAAAGCGCCGGTCCCGGTGATAGCGATCGATCACGTGGAGCATCCCACGCCGAATTGAGAGGGAATGGAAGCCGGACGGCCGCGCTGCCGGCACTTATCGAGCGGCTTATCTAACGGCGTGCGCGAAAGAAGCTGCGCAGCAGCTCGCTGCACTGCTCGTCCAGAAGGCCGCTCGTGACTTCGAGGGTGTGGTTCAACTGGGGATGATTGATGACTCCGAGGACGGAGCCCGCTGCGCCGGCCTTGGGGTCGGCCGCTCCATAAACGAGCCTGTCGATGCGCGCATGGATCATGGCTCCGGCGCACATGGCGCAAGGCTCGAGCGTGACGTAAAGGCTGCATTCTCCCAGACGATAATTGCCGATGGCCTTCGCCGCGGCGCGTAGTGCAACCATCTCCGCGTGCGCGGAGGGATCGAGGTCGCGCAGCACGCGGTTCTGACCGCGCGCGATGATCTCGCCATGGCGCACGACCGCCGCTCCGATCGGCACCTCGCCGGCAGCAAGTGCACCGCGCGCCTCTTCGAGCGCTGCTTCCATCCACGTCTGATCGTTGATCTGCTGGTCACCCATTCCAGTTTCAAGATACAGGTGGACAAAGATCCCCGGACAGCGGAAAAACTTTGCCATTGTAAACCGTATTAGTGTATTAGTACGGTTGGGCCGGTGGCAGAATGCTCTTTCATGTTTCTCCAGCTTCGGGAGCGCCGCTCTACCTGCAGATCGAGCGGCAGGTCAAGCAGGCGATTGCCTCCGGCGTGCTGCGCCCCGGGGATGCGCTGCCGAGCACCCGCAGAACAGCGGCCGAGCTGCGCATCAATCCCAACACAGTGGCCCGCGCTTTTCAGAATCTGGAGCGCGATGGCGTCATTCGCACGGTGCCCGGTGGCGGCACCTTTGTGGCCGCGGAGTCCGCAGCTCCCGGACTGCTCAAAGCCGAGAAATTGCGGCGGCTGGCTCCGTTTGCGATGCAGTTGGCGGTGGAGGCGGCGCATCTGCGCGTTTCCACAGATGATGCGCATAAGTTGTTGGACGCCGCGGCCGGCGAGCTCGAGAGAAACGAAAAGCCGGTGAGAAAGACGGGAAGCAAGGGATAGAAGGGATAGACAGATATTTCAATGCCCACGGGAGGGCGTCGATGGATTGGGCAATCGAAACGGGGAAGCATTTTCGCAACTTTCCGTTTCTACCGGATCGCACTTCCATTCTTTTGGCGCTATCTGCCGCACCCGCTTGTCTTTCTCGGCCCCAAGGGCAGCGAGCTTCATACGCCGCCGAGCACGGTGAATCTGCTGGCGCATCTGGCTTTTATTGTCGCCGTCATGTTGCCAGGATTCCGCTTTTTAGACCAATTGGAGCTGTGACGGTCAGCTCGACAGGCGGCCCACCCTAACCGCACTTGAGGGCACCCTCAATTGTGGGTTGGGATGGTCCACCTACGCCGGCTGCTGCTGGGTCATGCAATGCAATGCGCCGAGGCCCCAGATCAGGTCGCCGCAGTGAATACCTACGATCTTCCGCTCAGGGAAGAGACCGGCCAGCGTATTCAGAGTGAGGCGGTCGTTCGGGTCATTGAATGTGGGCACCAGAACCAGGCCATTCGCGATATAGAAGTTGGCGTAGCTGGCCGGAAGGCGCTGTCCGTCGAAGACCACGGGTGCGGGCATCGGCAGCTCGACGACGCGGAAGGGTTTGCCTCCGCGATTGCGCGCCGCATGGAGGCGCTCCCAGTTTTCTTCGAGCGGCACGTGGTTCTCATCGGCGCGGTTCGGCTCCCGGACGGCAACGATGGTGTCCGCCGAGACGAAGCGCACAATGTCGTCGACGTGCCCGTGGGTGTCGTCGCCGGCAATCCCGCGGTTCAACCAAAGGACCTGATCGACGCCTAAAAATTCGAGGAAGACTTTCTCCAGGCCGCGGCGCAACTCGGTCTGTTCGGGGCCGCGGCGCAGCTCCGTCTGTTCCAGACCCAATCCCGTTTTGCCGGGAGGATTGCGCTGCTGAATTTCGCTCAAAAGACATTCTTCCGTTGTCAGCAACACGCCGGCGCCGTTCACGTCGATGCTGCCGCCTTCCAGGACCACCCGCTCCTGCGAAGGCCATCGCGGCGTCCAGCTCGGGCAGCCGAGAAGTTTGGCTGCACGGGAGGGAATCTTGTCGTCGTACTGCCAGTCGTCATACTTCGCCCATGCATTGAACTTCCAATCGGTAAGTCCAAGATGAGGAATGGCTTGCTTGTTCGCTCCAGAATCCTTCCGCACCACGAAAATCGGGCCGGAGTCGCGGGTCCAGACGCGGTTGGTGGCCCAGAGATGGAAGCGGACCTGTTCCATACGGACACCGGCGCGCGCGAGCTGCGCGGCTGCGCGTTGTTTCCCAGCGGCGCCATCGACGAGGATGTGAACCTGCTCGACCTGGGCAAGATGCCAGACGATGCTCGCGTAGACCCAGGGAATAGGCTGAAATTTGCCCGGCCAGTCGGAGGCGTTGTGAGGCCATGCCAGCCAGGTTGCCGCGTGGGGCTCCCACTCGGCCGGCATGCGGTAGCCAAGGGCGCGCGGGGTAGCAGATGCTGGGTTCAGCTTCGCTCCGCCCGGTTGCTCGCTGCGCGAACCGTTATTGCTTGCCATGATCGTGAGGGGCTGTGGACGACTCGGCGGGAGTGTCGTTGATAGGAGTGTCAAGAAAACGCCGGGTGATGGGCCCGTAGGCGTCGATGCGGCGGTCGCGCAGAAAAGGCCAGTTGCGGCGGACATCTTCCAGATGCTTGAGGTCGATCTCGGCAATCAAAATCTCTTCGCGATCGTGGGAGGCGAGAGCGAGGATTTCCCCGAAGGGGCCGGCGATAAAGGAGCCGCCCCAGAAATCGAGTCCGGGTCCTTCGACGCGATTCCCGCGGATGTCGCCTTGCTCATGGCCGACGCGGTTCACCGCCGCCACATAGACTCCGTTGGCGATGGCGTGGGCCCGCTGAATGGTCTGCCATGCCGAGTACTGGATTTCGCCGTACTGCTGCTTCTCGGCGGGATGCCAGCCGATGGCGGTGGGATAAAAGAGGACTCCCGCACCCTGGAGCGCAGTGAGGCGGGCGCCTTCGGGGTACCACTGGTCCCAGCAGACCAGCGTGCCGATGCGGCCGGCGCGGGTATCGAAGGCGCGAAAGCCCAGGTCGCCGGGGGTGAAGTAATACTTCTCGTAGTAAAGCGGGTCGTCGGGGATATGCATCTTGCGATAGAGCCCGGCGAGGGAGCCATCCGCTTCGAGAATCGCGGCGGTGTTGTGGTAGAGGCCGGGAGCGCGGCGCTCAAAGAGGGAAGCGACGACCACGACGCCAGCCTCGCGCGCCACGGCCGCGAGCCGCTCGGTGCTCGGTCCGGGAATGGGCTCCGCCAGAGCGAAGAGTGCCGTATCTTCCCGTTGGCAGAAGTACTGGGTGCGGAAGAGCTCCGGCAGGCACACGACCATAGCACCCTCGCGCGCCGCTTCGCGCACGCGGTCAGCCGCCTTGTCCAGATTGGCGTCCGGATCGGGAGAGCAGGACATCTGCACCAGCCCGATCCGGTAGTTTTTGGGTTCAGCCATTATTCGAAGATTAGAATCGCCGCGGCAATGGTGGTGGTCCAGCGGCCGCGCTTGTCGCCGACGGCGGACTGCGTGACATTCGCGGTGCGCACGATCTTGTTCGAGATGCGGTAAATTTCTTTCTTTTCGTCCCAACTGGTGTCGGGATCGAACTCGACGTTGAGGGTGGTGGCGAGCATTTCCGCCGCCAGCTCTTCGGCATATTCGCCGGCCTGCTCGTCGGACTCGCCGAAGCTGTGGTGCTCGCTCAAATAACCGTAGGTGTCGCGGTCACTGGGAATCGCGACGCCGATGCTCGAGGCCAGCAGGCGGTGGGGCTCACGAGTGGAGTTTTCCGCCACGACGGCGAAGACGACCTCGCCCGGTGACAGGTACTTCAAGCCTTCCTTCCGGGCGACGAGCTTGGCTTGCGGAGGGAAGATCGACGAAACGCGTACCAGGTTTTGAGCGGCAATCCCAGCGTCGCGCAGCGCCAATTCGAAAGAAGTCAGCCGTTCTTTGTGTTTCCCGACGCCTTTGGTAAAGAAAAGGCGTTTCGGGACCATGCTTTTGCCCAATTCAGGATCCTCCGGTTTCAAAAAAAATACGCGCCAAGTGACTATAGTGCCCCCTCGAAACTATCACAGAGCAAGAGACCACAGCGTTAAACGCGCCCAAAAGTGATGAAGAACCAAAGAGCTAGGATTCAGCTCTGCTGAAGTGCACCTTTGGTGGCAGAGCTGCCATGCCATGGAAGTGCCATGGGCGGAAAGGGACGCTGTTCGTTAAGGTTATGCGGTCCGGTGTCTCTGTACGCGCGGCTCAGCCGCGGGAGCCGGTATTTCAGGAGAATCTGACCATGCTTTCTCGCCGCCTACCGCTATCCAAGGCCTTCTTCACACTGTCGGCTTTCGCTCTCCTGCTCGCCGGTTCGGACGCCTTCGCCCAGGTTGTTTATGACGCCCAAGTTCCGTTTAGCGATAGCTCCGTCACTTTCAGCAATCCCGACGGAGTCGCGGTAGCGCCCGATGGCACCATTTACGTGACGGACATTGAAGTCGGGTCAAACGCTCTCTATAGGATCACACCGACGACGGGAACGGTCAGCGGAGGCACGGCCTCGATTGCCTCGACGATCACCAAGCTCACGCCCACCGGCGTCACAATGGAGCAGCCTACCGCAGTTGCCGTGACTTCGACCGGAGCGCTGTACGTTGCTGACGCTACCGCAGGCATTGTTTTTGAGATCGCCAGCCCGGAGTCCGGTGCTACCCCGGCGGCAACGCCGATCACGTATCCCGGCACCGAGAAGCCGACCGCGCTTGCGGCCGACTCCTCCAACAACCTCTACATTGCGGATGAAACGCAAGGCGCGATCTACGAGGTAACCGGCGGCGTGGCGACCCAGCTCTCCATCGGAACGGGCCTCAAGCCTGTCGGACTCATCCCCGATAGCTCGGGCGATGTTTATTTTGCCGACGAGGCGAGCAACGAGATTTACGAGTACAGCGCCACGACGAAATCGGCCTCGCCCTTTCTTTCCACATTCCTTCTTTCCGGCACATCCACAAGCTTCAGCTTCGGCAACACGCTTGTGGGAATGGGTATCGATCCGGCCGGGAACATTTACGTTCTCGATGGCGCGAACCTGGTCGAAGCTACTTCCGGCACGAATGCATTCACGGTTCCCACTATCGGGATCAGTCCAGGTAGTTTCTCCGTTGCTTCCAATGGCAACATCTTCGTGACCGATGATACCGGCAAGGCCGTCGATGAGATTTTCTACAACCACAACCCGGTCAACGTCGGTTCACTCCACGCCGGCACCGGCAGCCCGGAGATTCAGTTGAATTTCAACTTTGTTAGCGCTGAGGCGAACGTGGCGTACGGTCAATCGGTCCAGGGCGACAACACCGGGGAGTTTTCGAATCCCGGTGTTTCGAATACAACCTACCCCTGCGGTACAAGTGCGATCCACACCTCGGTTGCCGCCGGGACGTCGTGCAATTTTTATGCGGAAGTAACCTATCAGTCGACCACCCCCGGATTTCGCTTGGGCGCTGATGGACTGACGGGTGGAACAAGCGACGTTCTGGAAGTGCCGATCGTCGGCACGAGCGTCGCGGGAGGTCTGTTCCTTTTCCCGGCCACGCAGACAAGCACCTCTCAATCGTCGCAGACGCTGTATGAGCCGCAAGGTTTGGCCATCACCGGGAATGGCGGTTACCTGATTGTCGCCGACGAAGGCGGCGTGGGCAGTGGCAGCTCAGCTACCAATCATCCGGCAATCTGGGCGTATGCCAACGGCACTGGAACCCCGACCTCGGTCGGAACAGGCACTGGATTCGCCTATCCTACCGCCCTGGCGTTGGACGGCGCTGGAAACCTTTATGTCGCCGACTACAACGGAGCCGTTTACAAGATTTCTCCGGCTTCCAAGTGGAGCGGCGCGGGAACGAAGCTGGCCCAGTTGAATGGAATGCTCAACCACCCAATGTCTCTGGCGGTGGATCCCTCCGGCAACTTGTATATCGGGGACATGGGATCGGCCGGAGTCAACGCGAATGCTTCGAGCCCCGGTTACATCATCGAGGTCCCAGGCAATGGAGGCTTGCCAGTCAAGCTGAACTACCCGGTCATCTTCCCCAACGGCTTGACTACCGACGCCTACGGCAACCTGTACATCGCGGACGGCGGCGATGGGATAACCAATCTGGGCAGCGTCGATATCGTGACGGCTTCGACCGGAGCCATCTCTTCCATCAACTTCGCTACCAACGGCTACGACCTGGATGAGCCGACCGGGCTAAGCTTCGATGGCGCCGGCGATCTCTATGTCCTCGACGGATTCAACGATCGGGTTCTGGTGGCTCCGGTAACCTACACCGGTTCCTCTCCAACAGTGACCGCAGGCAACATTTCCGAGTTGGGCTTCACGCCTCAAAATGACTTTTCCGGATTGGTCACGCCCAGCAGCTTGGTGGTGTGGCCGAACGGCGAGAACATTTCCATAGCCGACATCGGCTACTTCCCAACCGGAGGTACATCCAGTCCCACGCAGCTCTTGAGGCTTTCAGGAGTCAGCACGTCGGTAAACACGACCACGGGCCTGCCTTTGATTTTTGGCGTGAATACGGGCAATCAGGGGATCACCTTCGCAGCGCCGGGCGGATTGGGCAGTAACTTTAGCGTGACCAGTTGCGGCAACACCAATTCGACCGTGACTCCTCAAATCGAGAATACCTGCTTTCCAACCGTCGGCTTTTCCGGATCGGCAAGCACGACACAGACTGCCACCATCACGCTGAACGGAAATACGGCAGACGACTATGCCGTCTTAGGGAACGTTATTAACGCGACAGCGCAGCCGACTATACCTACGGCAACTGTTACCGGGAGCGGCCTAGAAACAAATCCGTCCGGAGGATATCAAGTTGTCGTAACAATTGAGAATACTGGTGGCGGTACTTTAACCATCCCCAACGTGCAACTTACCGACGCGACCGGTGCGACGCTTGCTAGCCCAGATCCGTGCTTAGGTGCATCGCTGACAGCCAACAGTTCCTGCAGCGTGACCGTGGACTTATCAACCATTGTGATCTATGGCTATAACCACGGCAATGTGGTCTTCACGGACAACAGCGGCGGCGTGGCCGACCCTCCCGGCGCAACCCAGACAGAATGCGCTTATGTTGATGATGTAGTCATTACCGGGGTATTCGGAGGAAGTGGATCAGGAGCTTGCGGCGGTCGCCTTAACCCTACCGTTGTTTCCAACGGCCCCATTACCTCTCCCAGCTCGACCCAGAACAAGGTTGGGACCACGTTCGGAGCGTTCGATACTCCGTCGGGAACGGGTTCCTCCGAATTCCGGTCCGGCAGCAGCAACGCCGCCAGCCAATCGGAGAATGCGCCGGAGCAGAACAATGCGCAACCGGTAAGCACGACTCAGACCGGCGCTACACCTCAGCAGCAGCAGTACTTTGGCTTCGCGCCTTCGGCCGTTCCCAGCTTCAACACTCCCGACAGCGGCTCGCAGGCGAGCGACAACTCCACCAACTCTACCTCCGACAACAGCTCGACCACCTCGGATGATCAGGACAGCAGCGGCAAGGATAAGAAGGACTCGACGAAGAAGACCACAGACGCCGGTTCGAATGGCTCGGCGGACGCGGCGCCGCAGCAGTAAAAGCTTCATAGCATTTTCGGAAATGGTATAGGCCGAAGCCACGGGTCTTAAGTGGATTTTTCCTCAAGAAAAATCCACCTGACGGGACCTCAAAGGTTCACAGTTTTTCCGAAAATGCCTTAAACCGAGCCTGAAGCAGTACCGGGATTCGCCCGGCGGGTTTCAGGCTCCTAACGCCGGCACGGAGAACCTCCGTGCCGGCATTTTTGCGTGAGGCGGTGAAAGACGGCGAGTTAGCGGGCGCGCTTGCCGGTGACTGCACATTCGTGGTTTCCCGCCCTTTCGCAAACGACAAAGACGCGCGAAAGGGTAGGGCATCCGGGTTCCGTTTTTAGGAGAAGTGCGAAAAGCCGCGGGTCATCAAGTCAGCCTCACCGCGAGCCTTGGTAGGGGGGAAACCCGCCGTCCGCCTCAGAGGCGCTCCGAGTCCCTCAAGGAGGACGGCAGTGTTGGGGTCTGAGGTTTTCCTGGCGGGTCCGGCCTGACGCGCTACTGCCCGCCTGATGGCATCGCTGCGATATCGG
>DATAWF010000139.1:0-9943 GCA_036267335.1 Acidobacteriaceae bacterium | reverse complement strand
CGTGCGCGGGAAATAGGCCCGCCCCAGAAAAGGGAACAGCAGCGCGGTGATGACAGCAACGCATGCCAGAATCACCCCGGCGGTAAAGCCGGGCCGGGCCATACAGCGTTTGGCGAGGTCTTCATACCAATCCAACAGGCGCTGAAAATGCTCGTTGAATCTGGTGACGATGCGCTGGAACCAAGACTTTTTCTTTGGCGCATCGCTGCCATGATGTTGGCCGAGAAAGGTCGCGCAGAAGAGCGGAATCACGGTCATGGCGAAGACATAGGAGGCGAAGATGGAAAGGACGACTCCCAGCGCCAGAGGAGTGAAAAGGTATTTGCTCACTCCGGAGAGCGACGTAACCGGAAAAAAGACGATGGATGTCGTCACGGTGGCCGCAAGCACCGCCAATGACACTTCGGTGCCACCCTTTTCCGCCGCCACCCGCGGCGACTCGCCCATCTCTATGTAACGGAAGATGTTTTCGAGCACCACAACGCCGTTGTCGATCAGGCGAGAGAAGGCGAGGGCCAGGCCGCCGAGCAGCATGGTGTTGATCGAGCCACCCATCAGGTTCGCGATCAGCAGGCATACGACCGCCGAAAGAGGCACCGAGAGCATCACGGCGACGGTGGCTCGCGGGCTTCCCAGGAAGAGCAGAACCATCAAGCCGGTGAGAACAAGACCGATCACGGCTTCGTTGACGAGCTCCTTCAACGCCAGCTTGACGAAGACGGACTGGTCAAAGACGACGGCGGTCTTGAGCGTATCCGGAATGTCGACCAGATGACGAACGGCATTCTTGATGCCGTTGACGATGGTGATGGTATTGCTGCCGCCGCCCTGCTTGAGAACCGGCACATAGACCGACCGCTGCCCGTCGATGCGGACGATATTGGTTTGCAATGCGCCTGCATCTTCGGCCCGGCCTACGTCGCCGACAAGGACAGATGCATTCCCCACCGTTTTGAGCGGGAGAGAGTTGATCTCCTGGACCGCGGGAAACTGGGCGTTCGCGTAGATATTGAAATCTTTGTTCCCGATGCGAACGTCGCCGGCCGGAAGGATAAGGTTCGAATCATTGACCGCATGGACAACGTCCATGAGCGAGAGGTTGTGCGCCTCGAGCTTGAGCGGGTCGACGTAGACCTGAATCTGCCGGTAGGTTCCGCCGAAGGGCTGCGGCACAGAAGCACCCTGAACGTTGGCGATCTGGTTGCGAACTTCGAACTGCGCGAGATCTTTGAGACGGGTTTCATTGAGGCCCTGCCCTTTGAGCGTAACCAGGCAGACCGGCTGATTGGAGGCATCCATGCTCAGCACGACGGGTGGCAGTGTTCCTGGAGGCAGCCGCCGCAAGTCCGCCATCGCCAGATTGGCGATGTTGCTCAAGGCCGCATTCGGATCGGTCCCCGGGCGGAAGTAGACCTTGATGAGGCTGACGCCCGTCAACGACCGCGATTCGATATGGTCGATATTGCTGCCGAGAGTGAAGAAGCGCTCGAAGGTATCGGTGATGTCCGCTTCGATCTGTTCGGGCGGCATACCTGAATAGAATGTCGCCACGACGACGACGGGGATATCGATCTTAGGAAAAAGATCGACGGGCATGCTGGCCATGCTAACCACACCGACCAGCAAAA
The DNA here is from genome assembly GCA_036267335.1 of Acidobacteriaceae bacterium. Lineage (GTDB taxonomy): Bacteria > Acidobacteriota > Terriglobia > Terriglobales > Acidobacteriaceae > PALSA-350. Next base: position 8,315 of record DATAWF010000139.1, on the reverse strand, counting down.
CCACCAGACAGAGCATGATGACGAAGAAGGGATATTTGAGGGCGAACTTAGGCATTACTGGCTTCCCCCCTGCTCGTCTCCTGCCTGCTCGTGCAGGTCGATCATGCCTCCCGATACATGGGTGAGATCGCTCGAAGGAGAGGCTTGGAGCACGGGGCTGACCTGTTCGCCGTCGCGGTACCGGTCCTGGGCGGAAGCAATCACCCGATCGCCTTGCTGAACGCCCCTTTGGATTTCCGCAAGCAGCGCTCCCTCCAGCCCCACCTGGACAGGCCGGATGCGGACGCGATTCCCGCTGTCAAGCACGTAGACGACCTGTGCGCCGCCTTGCTGAACCAAGGCGCCGACGGGAATCGTCAGAACACCGTCGGCACGCTGAAGCTGGAGCTCGGTGTTGGCGTACATGCCGGGATCGAGCGTGAGGTCCCTGTTCTCCACATCGATTTCCGTTTCCATCGTGCGCGTCTCCGGACTGACCTCACGCGTAAAGCGCACAACCTTGCCGGTAAACGACCGCCCCAGGGCGTCGACCCGGACCTGCATCTGGTCACCGATGTGGACATAGCGCACATCGTCTTCGGGAACCGGAACGCGCAGGCGTAGAAGCCCGCTTTGCGAGAGCTTGACGATGGGAAGCGATTGCGTGGTGGCATCGGAACCGGTGCCGGATTGAATCAGTGCTCCGGTGTCGGCGTAGCGCCAGATGATGACTCCATCGAGGGGCGCCTTCACGTCGGTGTATTGCTGGATAGCGGCAACGCGCTGGTTGTCCGCCTGGGCCACTTCAGCGCCCTGCTGGGCTGCCGAAAATGCCGCCTTGGCCGCGTCAACCTGGGCCTCGGAGGAAAGATCTTTCGCTTGCGCGTCGTCGAGCTCCTGCTGAGCGATCAGGCCAGGCTGCGCCTTCGAAGCCTGCGCCAAACGGTTATAGTCGGCATGCAGGGCGGTGTGCTGGGATTCCGCTGAAGCGATTTCGTGCTGCGCGCGGACGATCTCATCCTTCGATTGGGCTACTTGGAATACGGTGCCCTGAAGCTGAGCGTTGAGCTCGGGCACTTCGAGAATGGCCAGGGTCTGCCCCTTGTGCACGCGATCTCCGATATCCACGTAGATCGTGCGAATGAAGCCGGAAACTTTGGGGTGGACGTCGACGACCTGATAGGGCTCAAATTGGCCGGCGAGCGACAAGGTGCGCGAGATCGATCCGCGCTGGACGCGCGCGACGGAGGCAGAAGGAACCACGGCGGCAGCAGCGGTCGTCGCCTGGGTCTTGCATCCGGAGATGGGCAATGCGACTGCCAGCACCAGAGCGGACCCGGCGGCGGAAATTGCGAGCATTCGCTTTCGCATGTTGACCTCAATGGGCGATATTTCGGGCGCCCCTCTCCGAGGTGCTAAAAGCAGGCACAAAGCGGAGAATGGGCTGCAGACACCTGCCGACAGTGAGCGGCTTTGGCGTCAAAGCGTAAGGATCTGGAGCAAAAGCACAGGAACTGGGATGGGTGAGATCGGGTACGTGCAGCCATTCTTTTCCACCCCAGAAATCTCGCTGCCGGGGCCCCGAGATTTCTACCCCGGGGTTTGGCGGAATCGCTGCGTCCAACCGTTCGCAACCTTACACCATCTGTGCTTTTGCTCTAGGCGCGAGGAGGGGGGCGAAAAAAGAAGGAGGTAAAGCTTGCGGCTCGCATTCGCGGAACCGGGGGGCCCGCAAAATAGGGAAAAAGACCTCGCGACAAGGAGCTTGGCTTCAACAGCAACGCAAGGCTTGCGGAAAACGTCAGCAACAGGCCGATGGACCACGGAAGAACCGCTGTGTGCGGCACGGCGGCTTCGCTCACCAGCGCAGGCAGGGCGTAGCCGACTCTCTCCTGATTGGAGAGGAGCTTAGCCTCAGGCATCCGGTGAGAAATGGCATGAGGCGAGTCGTACAGGGAAAGCTTATATTTCAATCCCCAGGCAAAGACGGCGCAGAGAAGCATCGCGAAGGAAAGCGTAAGCCAACTTGTGTTCCGCCATTTCAACATTGCGCGCCTTGCTTCTGGAGTCGGCTTGCTGTTCGAAGTATACAAGAGCGCAAATTCCCGATCTGCCGCTTTCTGCCCTCCTTCCCCGTCTATTTCCGCAACTTACTCGCCTTTGGATGCCTTCCCTTGGCTTCGAAATCAATTGGCGCCGGGAATCGTCGATGGAGCCAATGTTCCATTGGTATAGTGGTCGGTCGCCAAAAACGTCGCGGTTCGCGGCGTCCATTCCCAGCCTTCAGGTGCTGGAATCCAAGGAGTGCCGGCTATGCCATCGAGTTCTCTTCCCTTGATTCAACGCAGAGATTTTCTTAAGCTCGCGGGCTTATTTGCGGCAACCGGGATTTCGGGTCAAGCGCTTGCAGGACGGGCAGACGGGGTCGTGATCGTGATCGACCGGAATGATTCCGGCGCCGCGAGCGACCCGGTGCGATGGGCCGCGGAACAACTGCGGCAAGCTATTGAGGCGACAGGCACAAGAGCAGAGATTGCCACCGCCAATCCGGCGCCGGAAGCGGCCACTCTTGTTTTGGTTGGAGGGGCCGGAGCCTTGCGGGAGCGTGGGTTTCGCCCCCTGGATGGCGATGCAAGGGAGGACAGGCTTCCGGAATCGGAGGAGGGCTTTCGCATTGCCGCCGGCCGTGTGGCAGAAACGCCGGCCATCTCCGTCTCGGCCAACGATCCCCGAGGCTTTGTTTATGCTTTGCTCGAGCTGGCGGAACGAGCCGGCACCGGCCATGGAACGGACTCGCTCCGGCCGGCCCGGGCAGTGACGGCAGCCCCTTCCAACCAGATCCGCAGCGTGGCGCGCGCGTTTTGCAGCGAGATCGAAGATAAGAGCTGGTTCTACGATCGCGAATTCTGGCCGAGATACCTGGATGCGCTCGCGCAAAGCCGATTCAACCGGTTCAACTTTGCTTTCGGATTCGGCTATGACTTTCCGAGCGGGGTGACGGGAGACTACTTTCAGTTCCCTTACCCGTACCTTCTCGATGTTCCGGGCTATCGGGTGCGGGTCGTGCCGCTTGACGATGCGGAGCGGGAGCGGAATCTTCAAACACTGCAGTACATCGCCGCCGAAACCGCCGCGCGTGGGCTCCAGTTCCAACTCGGCATCTGGACCCACGCTTACCAGTGGACGAATAGCCCGCACTCCGACCACCACATCGTCGGACTGACGCCGGAGACCCATGCTGCCTACTGCCGCGACGCTCTTCTTCTGCTGTTGAAGAGCTGCCCCGAAATTCAAGGGCTGACTATGCGGATCCACGGAGAAAGCGGCATTCCCGAGGGCAGCTACCCTTTCTGGCAAACGTTGTTTGACGCGCTGCCCGCCTGCGGCCGCAAGGTCGAGATCGACATGCACGCCAAAGGGATCAATCAGATCATGATCGACATGGCGGTCAAAACCGGCATGCCTGTGAAGGTCTCGCCGAAGTATTCGGCCGAGCATCAGAGCCTGGGGTATCACCAGGCGGACATTCGCGCGCTGGAGATTCCCAAGCCCGGCCAAACCTCCAAAGGGATGTACAGCGTGAGCGGAGGCGCCCGCCTGTTTACCCGTTATGGATATAGCGACCTCTTTCAGGAGGGCCGCCGTTACGACGTGCTCTTCCGGCTTTGGCCGGGCACTCAACGGCACCTGCTGTGGGGCGATCCTGAAACGGCAGCGGCTTATGGCCGGACTTCGAATTTTTGCGGGGCGGTGGGGCTTGAGATCTGCGAGCCTTTGACATTCAAGGGGCGAGAGGGCTCCGGCCATCCGGGCGGACGCTGCGCCTACAAAAAAGCTGCGCTCAACCCTACCGGCGGGGATTGGGAAAAGTTCGAATATACGTATCGCCTCTGGGGAAGGCTTTTGTACAACCCCGACGCCGATCCCGAAGGATGGCGGCGGATGCTGCGGCGCCCATTCGGCGCGGGAGCGATCCCGGTCGAAGGCGCTCTGGCCAATGCCAGCCGGATCCTCCCTTTGATGACCACGGCGCATTTGCCCTCGGGGTCGAATCATTCTTACTGGCCGGAGATGTACACCAACATGCGGATTCCGGAGAACGGTCCGGCATCGCCCTACGGCGATACTCCCTCTCCTAAAGTTTTTGCCAACGTAAGCCCGCTCGACCCCCAGCTTTTTTCGACGATCGCTGAACACGTGGACGATCTGTTGGCGGCGCGGCCAAACGCGAAGTATTCCCCGGCGGAAGTGGCGGATTGGCTGGACAAATTTACCGCCGCATCCGCGGGGCATCTGGCGGAAGCGCGTCTGAAATCCAAATCGGCGGAGGGACCTGAATTTCAGAAGATGGAGGAAGATGTTCTGATCCAGAACGGCCTGGGAAGCTTTTTTGCCGCCAAAATGCGCAGCGCAATCTACTTTGAAATCTTCCGCCGCACCGGCAATCGCGAGGCCGGAAGGCTGGCGCAGGCAGAGTATGCAAAGGCGCGGGCAACATGGGCATCCATGGCAGTGCGGGCGGAGGGAGTCTATGTGTCCGATGTGAGCTACGGCTCGGTTCCTATTCGCAAAGGACACTGGAGCGACCGGTTGGCGGCGATCGACGCCGACATCGCGGCGATGCAGGCGCAGCTCGAGAGCGCAACCGGCTATGACAACGCCGCAGCGGTGGAAGCGGCAGGCAAGCGCACGGTTCGCCCGGCGGCAACCTGCACGCACACACCGCCGCAGGCCTTCAGGCCGGGCCAGCCGCTCGCACTGTCATTGCAGGCCCGGGGCACGAGCGGCCGAATAACATCCATATTGCTGCACTACCGCCATGTAAACCACGCGGAACGGTGGCAGAAGACGGAGATGGAGGAGAGCGGCGGGATATATCGCGTTTCGATCCCACGAGACTATACGGATTCTCCTTATCCGCTGCAGTACTATTTCGAGCTGCGCGACGAGGAGAAAGCCTGGCTCTATCCCGGCTTCAACACAACCCTCTCGAACCAGCCCTACTTTGCCATCTCGACAAGAAGCATCTCGGCCGCATAAGGACAGCTATCTATCGGCCAAACTGCCGCAGGTGGTGATCCGCATGCAGCCAGCCCCAACGCATCCACTCCTCTCGCGTCAGCACGCCAAAAATCGGATGAGGACACTCGGCGCCCGGTGGTGTTGCGCAAAACTGATCGATCGATTCCAGCAACTTCGCGCGATCCTCTTCGAAATCCGAGGGTGGCGTTCCACCCTTGCCCTGCTCGATCTCCGGACGTGTCGGGACGCCTTTGGGCCATTTCATCGGGGCGTGAAAAGCGAGCCATTTGACGATCGACCGGCGCAAGGGTCCGGTAGCTAATCTGACTTCGGTATCGTCGATCGCGAGCCGGAACGAGTCAGTAAGATGGCAGATCATCTCTTCGACCTGCATCTTGCCCCAGCGGCGAGTATCTTTGGGGCTCAGGCTCTGGATGCGGGTCGTGATCGATTGCCGGCCCGCTGTAACAAGCAAGCTCTGCATTTTTGTCTCCTTCCCGAACCGTGCTATCTGCCAATTCTCCCATGGAAAGATTGACGGTGAAGATGCTTGGAGCGTTTTCACGTTTCCCATGCCAAGGAGAGAACGGTTAAGGCATTTTCGGAAATACTGTGAACTTTCGAGGTCCTGTCAGGTGGATTTTTCTTGAGGAAAAATCCACTCAGGGCTAGTGGCTTCGGTCTATACCATTTCCGAAAATGCTGTAGGAGTGGCCGTACTTCCCACCCCAGCAAGCTGCGCTTGCCGGGGACCCCGGTTCTTCGATGGAACGGCCGCGTACGAAGTAGCGTTTTTGTAAACACCTGAAGTGAAAACGCTCAAGCCGCGAACTTACCATTCCATTGTCATTCGCGACTTCATTCCTATATAACTCCTGTGCATCTCAAAAGGCCGGTCCGCTTTCGCAGCCGGCTTCCATGACTGCGGCCCAGGCCCCTACTTCGGAAAGGAGTTGTTATGTCCTGGATTGCTTGGATCGTACTAGGGCTCATAGCAGGATTTATCGGCAGCAAGATCGTCAATAAATCCGGCGATGGTCTTATCGTGGATATTCTCCTGGGAATCGTGGGTGCTGTGGTGGGAGGCTATATCTTCCGGTTTTTTGGAGCCAGCGGGGTCACAGGCCTGAACCTCTATAGCCTGCTTGTGGCGGTGGTTGGCGCAATCGTCTTCCTCCTCATCTACCATGCGCTCTTCCGGCGGCGAGCGGCTTAGATCGACCGGCTCTCCGCATAAAAACCTGTTCTTGAAGGTTTGCCGGCGGCCTGCCGAACCGAAAGCAGCAGAGAGGCAGGCCGTCCGGTAAAATACAGACACATCGGCTCCGCGTCGCGGCTTCACGCATTTTCGCTTTGAATGTGAACTGAGATCGGCTAAGAGCGGTCATTCTTCCCGCCCCAGCACGCTTTGTTTGCCGGGACTCCGATTTTTCGGCGGAAGGGCCGCGCTCAGAGCACCTCTTCGATATCCACCGAAAGCGAAAAGGCTGTGGCCTGGAATGCACTTTGTGTTTTTAAACGGCCGATGATGGAAACCGATGGCAATTGATACAAGTATCCCGGGCATAGAGCGCGAGCCGGAAGTTTTGCGCGAGCCGGTAGATACACACGCCGACCCGAACGACGAGATTTCCCTGCTTGACGTTCTGATTGTGCTGGCGGGCAGAAAATCGCTGATCTTGAAGATCACGGCGGCTTTTGTCATCGTGGCTATCATCGTCTCGCTGCTGCTGCCCAAGAAATTTACCGCGACGGCTACGGTCCTGCCACCGCAGCAAAACTCCTCTCTCTCCTCGATGTTGGAATCGCAGCTTGGGGGAGGGCTGGGTTCCTTGGCGGCCCTGGCGGGGGGCGGAGGAGGGCTGCTTAAAAACCCGAATGACATGTTTGTCGCGATGTTCAAAAGCGACACCGTCGAGGACGGGGTGGTCCAGCGCTTCGGCCTCATGCAGGAATACAAGCGGAAACGCCTCTCCGATGCGCGCAAAGCCATGGAGAGCCGTTTTACGATTCAAGGCGACGAGAAAGACGGTCTGCTGCACATTTCAGTCGAAGACAAGGACCCCCAGCGCGCCGCCGAATTAGCCAACGGCTGGATCGATCAGTTCCGCAAGCTATCGGAATCCTTGGCAATTACCGAAGCGTCGCAGAGGCGGCTCTTCTTTGGACAACAACTGCAGCAAGCGAAAGACAACCTCGCCGACGCGGAAGAGGCTTTGAAAGCGACCGAACAAAAAACCGGCGTAATCGAGGTGGGCGCACAGGCCGGAGCCCTGATTCAATCCGCCGCCGTTCTGCGCGCGCAGATCGTCGCCAAGCAAGTGCAATTGCAGGCCTTGCGTTCCTACGCTACGAACGAGAATGCGAATGTAATCGAGCTACAGCAGGAATTGGACGGGCTGCAGGCTCAGCTCACCAAGCTGGGAGGATCAGGAGATGTCTCGAGCGCGGGCCTGATTCTGCCGAAAGGCGCGGTTCCCGAAGCCGGGCTTGAGTACGCGCGCAAATTTCGCGATGTCGAATACCAGCAGACGCTCTATGAGATTCTCGCCCGTCAATATGAGCTGGCGAGACTGGATGAAGCGAAGGAGGGATCGGTGATCCAGGTCGTCGATCCTGCTCTGCCGCCGGACCGGAGATCTTTTCCCAAACGCGGCCTCATCACAATCGTCGCGGGCGTTCTTGGTTTGATTGTGGGAATTTCGATTGCGCTGCTCCAGGCCATGCTGGCCCAGGCCCGCCAGGATCCCGAGACCAGTGAAAAGTTAGAGTCCTTGCGCAGGGCGTTGGGCAAAGGAAGCGCTCCGGCGTAGGCTTCGCTTCCAATTGAAAAGCCGAAGTCTCGCCAGCCAGCGGTCATAGACCCGGCGCTCTGACGAGGGATCGACGCGCGTGCAGGTGCAGATCTTCGACCACGGCGGCACGACGCCGCCTGTTTTCCCGATGAGGAATGCGAGCTTCATGACGGTGCTTCGACAGTCGTTTGGCTTGCGGGATTGAAACAGTTATTGTCTTTGGAAATAACCCCTCACGGGATACCTGCGTTTTCCTTGGCGAAACGGAAGACTGACGAATCACCTTATTTGACCGCCCTTTGCGCTCGTCCGGGCGCGCGCAAACCACTGTCCGCCACCCCTGCATCCTTACCCAAAAACCCCAAAAGCAATCGAGGCTTCGACCAGCAGGCCAATCCAATCACGATTAGGGGATGCAATTGTCAGAAGGTTGTAATAGAAATGCAAAATCGGTCCGTTACTCTCAGATCGAAAGAGAGCAGCGGCGGATGTGCCGGAACTGGAAAAAGAGGAAAACCG
>DATAWF010000138.1:0-16196 GCA_036267335.1 Acidobacteriaceae bacterium | reverse complement strand
GATCCTACTCCTGGCGATTCAAACCTCATTAAAAGGCGGCCGCTTCTTAGCAAATTCGCCAAAAGCGGGTCTCTCTGCGTCGGCGGGCATTCACGCCGCCTTCGGATCAAAATGACATGGGATTTGCAACTACGGCTTTTTCTGATAACTGAGAACTGATCACTGAAAACTCTCTATCGATCTATTTCAGCATCTCCAGCAGTTGCGCCTCTTCAATCACCGGAACTTTCAGGTCGCGCGCCTTGTCGAGTTTCGATCCGGCGTCATGGCCGGCAACGACGTAGCTCGTCTTTTTGCTGACGGAGCCGGAGACCCTGCCGCCCGCGGCCTCGATCCGGGCCTTCGCATCTTCTCGTGTGAGCCCCGGCAGAGTGCCGGTGAGAACAAAGGTCAGTCCCGCGAGCTCGGCGGACTTCTGCTTCTTCTCCGCGGTGAAGGTCAATCCGGCGCGGCGCAGACGCTCCACCAACTCGCGGTTCTTGGCCTCGGCGAAGAACTCGACGATGGCCTGCGCCACGCGCGGACCTACCTCTTCCACTTGCTCCAACTCCTCCGCGGAGGCGGCCATGAGCGCATCCATCGATCCAAAGGCTCCTGCGAGCAGTTGCGCCGTACGCTCGCCGACAAAGCGGATTCCCAACCCGAAGAGCACGCGATCGAGAGGCACGCGCTTCGAAGCCTCGATCTCGGCCAGAAGCGCATCGGCAGATTTTTTGGCGACGCGCTCGAGGGTGAGCAACTGGTCCTCAGTAAGCGCGTAGAGATCGGCGATACCGATGACCAGCTTGCGTTCTAAAAGCTGCGTCACCAGCGCCTCGCCCAGGCCATCGATGTTCATCACCTTGCGCGCGGCAAAGTGCAGCAGGCTCTCGCGCAAGCGCGCCGGACAATCGACGTTGATGCAGCGGTAATCCGCTTCGCCTTCGGTGCGCACGACCTCGCTTCCGCAGACCGGGCACCGGTGGGGAAAATGGAAGACGCCGTGACCACGCGGATGGTCTTTGTCCGTGACCACTTCAACGATCTTGGGAATCACGTCCCCGCCGCGCTCGACCAGCACGAAATCGCCGATCTTCAACCCCAGGCGCGCGATCTCATCGGCGTTGTGCAAGGTGGCGCGGCTGACAGTCGTGCCGCCGATCGCGACCGGGCGCAAAACGGCCACCGGCGTCAGCTTGCCCGTCCGGCCGACCTGCACGGCAACCTCTTCGACTTTCGTGATGGCGGAGCGGCTGGCAAATTTGTAGGCCACGGCCCAGCGGGGCGCGCGCCCGGTGAAGCCGAGCTGCTGCTGTTGCGCGGCGCGGTTGACCTTGATGACGACGCCGTCGATCTCGTAGCCGAGGGTATCGCGATCGGCTTCGGCCTTCGCGACGAACTCCAGCAACTCCTTCTGGGTATCGAGGGCCTTGCGGTGGGGATTCACGCGGAAGCCGGCGGCGGAGAGCGCATCCAGCGCTTGCAACTGCTCGCCAAAGATGTTTTCCCCATTGCGCAGCGCGAAGTAGCCGTAGAAATCGAGTCGCCGCTGGGCCACGATATTCGGCTCGAGGGTGCGGATGGTTCCGGCGGCGGCATTTCTAGGATTGGCCGCGGGAGCCAGGCCCTGCTGCTCGCGCTCGCGATTGAGCTTAAGAAAACCTTCGATGGGCATGACGACTTCGCCGCGCACTTCGAATTCCGCAGGCATGCCCGCGCGCTCCAGGCGTGAGCGTGAAAGCGAAAGCGGCACCGAGCGGATGGTGCGCACATTGGTGGTGACATCCTCGCCTACCGCGCCATCGCCGCGGGTGATGGCGCGCAGCAGAACCGCGCCGCCATCGCTGCCTTCGTTTGGCCCATAGTGCAGAGCGAGCGAGACGCCATCGAGCTTGAGCTCGCAGACATACGTCACCTCGGCATCGCCCAACACGCCGCGCACGCGGCGCTCCCAATCGCTGAGCTCTTCCGGACTGGTGACGTTGTCCAGAGAGAGCATGGGACGCGAATGGCGCACCTTGGCAAAGCCTTCCTTGGGCTTGCCGCCAATGCGCTGCGTGGGAGAGTCGGGGGTGATGAGCTCCGGATGGGCTCCTTCGAGCGCGCGCAGCTCGCGCATCAGGGCGTCATAGGCGCCATCGGAGATCTCGGGAGAGTCCAGCACGTGATATTGGTAGTCATGGCGCCGGATCTCTTCGCGCAATTCGGCGATCTGCTTTGCCGGGTCACGGCTCGTACCGGAGTCTGCTTTCGACATACCGTGAATTATAGAAAGGCGCACCCGGGAGCCGTGCGGCGGCTGCCAGGCGAATCGTCAAGGAATCTTTGGAACCCGTTACCCATTTTCTGACCGGCGCATGCCTGGGGCGGGCCGGACTCAACCGCAAGACGGCCTACGCGACTCTGGCCATGACTTTGGCCGCCGAAGCGCCTGATCTCGATGTCCTGTGGGGTCTTCGCGGGCCGGTCGCAGGAATGGAGCACCATCGTGGCCTTTCGCACACACTGTTGGGCGCTCCCTTTGTCGCGCTGGCGGTGACAGGAGCGGTCTGGCTGCTCGACCGCTGGATCTTTCGGCGGCGCGGGCGCGGCCCGAACGAGCAGCCGGTGCGATGGCTGCTGGTCTGGCTCTTCTCCTGGATCGCCGTACTGAGCCATATCCTTCTCGACTGGACCAACAACTACGGCGTGCGGCCCTTTTTCCCTTTTAACCCGCGCTGGTATTCGCTGGATATCGTCTTTATCTTCGAGCCGGTTCTCTTTGCCGTTCTGCTTGCGGCTCTGATCATGCCAGGGTTGCTGGGGATGGCCGACCGCGAGATCGGCGCGAAGCGGCAGCCGTTTCGCGGGCGTGGGTGGGCGATTGCGGCTCTTCTGATCGCGGTGGCGCTCTGGGGTCTGCGCTGGAGCGAGCACCGCCAAGCGCTGCGCCTCACGGCCGATGCGCAGGCGGAAGGCGAACCTGCAATCCGGATTGCCGCCGAGCCCTATCCGATCAATCCCTTCCACTGGCTTCTCGTGGTGGAGACCCGTAATTCTTATCTACTGGGATCCGCAAACACGCTCGTGGGCCGAGTGGATCTGGGCGACGAGAGCAATCGGATCTTCAAGCCGCCAGTGACTCCGGCAGTCGCCGCAGCGAAGCAATCCTGGCTGGGCCGCGTTTACCTGGATTGGGCGGGGTTTCCCGTTGTCACCGATCTTGGCCCTGCCGGGTTGACCAGCGCCGGCGGCCAAGCACCCAATGCCCGCGACTCGGTCGTCGAATTCCGCGACCTGCGCTTCGCCTATCCGACGCTCCTGCAGGGGCAAAGCAAAAACAATTCTCCTCTGAATGCCTGGGTTTACGTCACTCCGGAGGGCGCAATCGACGCCATGGCCGTGGGTCACCGCTTGCAAAAGTAGCGGGCATTCCGCGGCTTGGAATTCATCAGGGCCAGAAATGGCTTGACCGGGCTTACTGCTGCCCGGAGAATTAAGATCAGATATTTGCGCTGGCTTCGGCCGCGCCCAAAGGATCCCCAATGTCAGCGTATCTGTTGCTTTTATTCGCGGTGCTCAGCCGGGTTGTTCCGCATCCGGGATGGATGAATTTCACCGCAATCGGCGGGTCGCTGCTGTATTTTGGAGCCCGGCGTCCGCTGCGTGAAGCATTTTGGGCGGTAGCGCTGCTGGCGGGCGTCGACTACTACCTCACCACCTATGCGTATGGATATCCGTTTCACGTTGCCGGCTACCTGACGACCTGGCTCTGGTATGCGGGGATTGTGCTGCTAGGCTCCGGAATGCTGAAGACCGGAATGCCGAAGGCCGGCACAGCTCAAGGTCCACAGCCAACGGGTCCCTCCACAGGCAGAATCGCCGGCGCCGCCGTGCTCTCGGCGACATCGTTCTTTCTAATCAGCAACTTTACTGTCTGGGCCGGTTCGGCGATGTATCCTCGATCGGTTGGCGGCCTGGCCGCCTGCTTCACGGCGGGTCTGCCGTTCTACCGCAACGATCTCATCTCGACCTCGGTGGTTGCGGCGCTGGTCTTCGGGACACCGCAACTGATAAGCCACTGGAGCCATACACCGCGAAAACCAGCGGCAGGTTTCTAAGGGCATTTTCGGAAATACCGTGAGCCTTCAACGGACTGTGAGGTGGATTTTTCTTGAGGAAAAATCCATTCAGGGTCCGTGGCTTCGGGTCTATTCCATTTCCGAAAACGCTATGGCCTGGATTTCTTACCAGGCCACATCCTGGAGACGAAAGACAAATACAGGGATTCTTCACTTTGCTTCGCGGCGCTCAGGATGGGGCACCCGGGTTCTTTTTCAGGGAAAAATCAAAAACATCCCTCAGGGGCTAAAGCCCGCCTTGATTTTGCGGCGTTTACGGCGCGGCTAAAGCCGCGCCCTGATACAGAACTCACTGCCCTGGGGTTTTTCGGCAGCCTGTAAAGCCCGAAAGATGTTGCACCCATATTGGCGCGGCTGAAGCCGCGCCCTGATACAGAGCTCACGACCCTAGGGGTTTTCCCGCAGCCTGTAAAGCCCGAAAGATGTTGCACCCAGGTTGGCGCGGCTAAAGCCGCGCCCTGATACAGAGCTCACTGCCCTAGGGGTTTTTCCGCAGCCTGTAAAGCCCGAAAGATGTTGCACCCATGTTGGCGCGACTAAAGTCGCGCCCTGATACAGAGCTCACGACCCTAGGGGTTTTTCAAGCGACAGCTTTTCTCGCGCGCGGGAATTCGTTAGGTATCCGGAAGAGGCGGGAACCGGCACACACACGCGCGTTCCGCCCGGAGCGACCCGCGCAACCGGGCAGAACAACCGGCAGTTTTGCCGGGAGCATTTTTCCTGATGATGCAGAGCAGAGAGCAGAGCCCATCGCAGCCATTCATCGAAGAATGGCTGAACAGCCATCACCACACCATCGTGTCAGCAGAAGCGCGTTAAGCTACTTCGCGAACGCGAGTGACCGAATCGGCTTGGGGCCCTTTCTGGCCCTGAACGATGTCAAACTCGACCTCGTCGCCTTCTTTCAGGCTCTTATAGCCATCGAGCTGAATGGCGCTGTAATGAACGAACACATCAGGACCGTCTTCGCGGCCGATAAAGCCATAGCCCTTTGCGTTATTGAACCACTTCACCTTACCTTTGTATGCCGTCACGAACCTTTCGCCTTCCTTCGGAGCAGGATAGAGGTTGGGGAAACCCAACCTGCCTTCTCCTACAGACGCGTCCAACTGGCGAATGGTTTGCATGAAAAGATACGGCTATTTTTTGTTTCTGCGTGAACCGCCCTTGCTCTGGTGCAGGCGGCTGTAAAGCAGAATCGCGATCAAAGTCTTGCCATCGTGTATCTTCCCGTCTTCGATCATCCGCAAAACCTCGGAGAGCGGGATCTTTTGAATCTCAATCTGCTCGTCATATTCGGGGGCCGCGTCGCCGCTCTCGAGCCCTTCGGCGAGAAAGACCTGCATCCACTCGCCCAAAAATCCAGGACTGGCGAAGTAGCGTACCAGCCGGCTCCAATGGCGGGCGCGGTAGCCGGTCTCCTCCAGAAGCTCGCGCTTGGCGCCGGAGAGCTGATTCTCTCCCGGCTCCAGCTTTCCCGCAGGAACCTCGAGCAAGTATCCATCCGTCGCGTGACGATACTGGCGCTCCAAAATGACCAGCGGATCGGTTTTGCTTTCCGAATCATCAAGTGCGAGAATTACCGCCGATCCGCCATGACGGATCACATCGCGGCGAAGCTCGCGGCCGTTTTCTCGAATCCGATCGGTAAAGACCTGGAAGAGCGGCCCGCTATAGCTCAACTTGGAAGAGAGCAGCTCAACGCCGCGAGGACCGGACTTCTTGCCGCTGGTATGAGCTCTACCAGCGCGGCCACCGGAAGTTTTCCGCGTTGCGCTCTTTTCGACATTTCGTTCGCTTGCCACCTTCCGCGTTGCTTGTTTCACCATTCGGAATCCCCCGAGATTCATTTCATTTACCCTACCATCCGGGTATCGGAGGATTTGTGAACGCCGCTGGAAACGCAGCAAGGGGCGCCCAAGGAAAGGGCCCGGCATCCATCCATCCCATCCATGCCATCCACCCCGGGGTCGCGATCGTCGGATTGGGAAATTGGGGCAGCTCCCTTGCGCACGCGCTTCACGCTGCCGGGATTCCACTGCGCGAGGCGATTCACGCCGGCAACTCTTCCCGGAAACAACGCACTCGCTGCCCGCTTCCGCGCGACCTTCGACCGGCAACACTCAGAAATGCCTGTCTCGATGCTTCTATTCTTTGGCTGTGTGTCCCGGATTCGGCCATTGCGGGAGTTGCGCAACGGCTTGCGGAGCGGGCTAGCGAAATCGCTCCCGGCCCAGCCCCATTGCGGGGACGGATCGTCGTTCATTCGAGCGGCGCGCTGAGCGCGGCAGTCCTCGCACCCGCAGCCCGCGCCGGGGCCTCCACCGCTTCAGTGCATCCGCTGATGACCTTCCCTACGCGCGACCCGGTGCCGCTAAGCGGCGTTTTTTTCGCAGTGGAGGCCGATGCTGCTGCGCACCGCAAGCTGTATGGCCTTATTCGCAAACTGAAAGGCCAGCCTTTCACGATCACGAGCTCTGGAAAGGCCTTCTACCATGCCATGGGCATGCTGTCCTCTCCTCTGCTGGTCAGCCTGATGGCGGCGGCGGAAGAGTGCGCCGCCAGGAGTGGGCTCTCTCCGCGGGAAGGCCGCCGCCTCATTGAGCCTATTGCAACGGCCACACTGCGCAATGTTTTCTCTCGTGGGCTGCCCAAAAGTTTCAGCGGTCCGATCGCCCGTGGAGATGCGGAGGCAATACATCTGCATCTTCAGGCGATGGCCGAGCATCCGATTCTGGCGAACCTTTACCGCTCGCTGGCGCTTTATTCGCTCGAGGTCCTGCCGGTCCGCAACGGAAACGCAATCCGGGCCGCGCTGCGCGAGTTGCATCCGAAAACAGCCAAGCCCTCTCGCGGACGCAGCGCGGCTTCAACCCGCTCCGGCCGCATGAGAAACTAAAGCCTGCCTTCCTGCGCAATCGAGCCTGGGAACGATGGCGACCAAGGGATATTCTTCCGAAGAACATGCTTCCAAAGACTGAGCCAAGAGGTTCTGCGATCGACGAGTGTTATCCCATTGCCACGCTTCCTCACTTGAGCCGGCTCTTTCTCGATTTTGCCGAGCGGCACGATCCGCTTGCGCCTTTCTATCCCGCGAGCGCTTACTCCACGGAATGGATGACGGCGCCCGCAGTTCTGGCGGAAAAGCACCGGGCGGAGCTCTGCGAATTGCTCACCGGCTGGAACCGGCAGATCGGCGCAGGCGCTGCGGTCTTTGAAAACATCGAGCGGCTGCGAAAAGGCGCCGGTGCTGTGGTCACCGGACAGCAGGTCACGATCTTTGGCGGCCCCCTCTTCACGCTTCTCAAGGCGGCAACCGCCATTCGCCGGGCCAAGGATGCTACGGTCTGCGGGCATGCCTGCGTGCCGATCTTTTGGCTGGCCTCCGAGGACCACGACCTGGCCGAAGCCGATCACGTCGCGCTGCCCGCCGGGGGCCAGCTACGCCATTTGCAGATCGCGGTCGAGGGTGCGGAAGGCCGGCCAGTGGGAAAACTGGCTCTTGGCGATGGAATTCAGAAGGCGCTCGATGAAGCGGAGAAAATTCTCGGCCCCGGGCCTTTCCTCGAAAGTCTTCGCTCCTGTTATCGCCCCGATGCAACCTTCAGCCAGGCCTTCGCGGAGTGGCTGACACGCGCTTTTGCGGCCGAGGGGTTGATCCTGATCGATGCTTCATCGCGAGCCTTTCATGCTCTCGGCAAGCGGGTTCTGCACCAAGCATTGACCCGCGCCGGCGAGTTGCAGACCGCGCTCGAAGACCGCGGCCAGGCACTGGCAGCCGCCGGGTATCATGCTCAGGTTCTGACCCAGCCGCAGTCGAGCCTTCTCTTTCTCATCGATGGAAGCTCTGGCGCCCGGCTTCCCCTCAAACTCTCACCGGAGGGTTGGCAAGCGGGGCGGCAAACCTATTCGACAGCCGATCTGGTTGCGATTCTCGATGCGGAGCCGGAACGGATCAGCCCTAACGCCCTGCTGCGGCCTGTCTTTCAGGACGCCATTCTGCCCACAGCCGTCTATATCGGCGGCCCGGCCGAAGTGGCGTACTTTGCCCAGTCCCAAGTTCTCTATGAACGTATTCTCGGCCGCACCACCCCGGTGCAGCCGCGCCTCTCAGCTACCTTGATCGAGCCCGAGATCGCGAGCCTGCTGGCGCAGCATGACATCGGGCTTCCCGAAATCATCGAGAGCGCTCTTGAAGATCCGCAGGAACTCGCCCAGCGGCTGGGCGCACGCGCCATGCCCATTGAAACCAAACGGCGGCTGGCCGCGGCCGGCAACGCACTTGAGGAAGAGCTCACCGCGCTGATGCCGTATCTGCATTCTCTGAACGAGCCGCTGGGGAAGGCCGCCGAAGTTGCGGCTTCGAAGATGCGCTACCAGATGAATCGCCTCCGCCGGCTCGCAGCGAATTTCGAGCTGAGCCGCAATCAGCATCTCACCAAACATGCCCAGGCTCTCCAAACCAATCTCTTCCCGGACCGCCATCCGCAGGAGCGCACGCTGGGAGCGGCATGGTTCCTCTGCCGATACGGTGAGTCCCTGCCTGGCCTGCTGGTGGAGAACGCTGGGCAGCAGTGTCCGGGCCACAAAGCAATCTGGCTCTAGGGCCTGTTAACAGGGCCCTCATTGCCGGCCCTGCTCTGGCCGACCGGTTTCTGCCAAGCGCACTCCAGAGAACGCGGGGCATCGCCGCGGGTTAAGGAAAAGGCCTCGCTCCCGCTGACGGCCGGCCTCTTGGGGACTAGAATGACGGAACGCGCCTATGCCGGGAAAACAAACCAGCTCGTTTGAGGTCACCTGCCCCGATTGCGGAGCTATGCTCAAGGTCGATCCGGAAACACGCGCCGTCGTCTCGCACACCCCCGCGCCGCGCAAGCGCACTTTCGAAGATTTTGAGACCGCCGCGCGCGCCATGCGCGAGCACGACGAGCGTAAGGAAAGCCTTTTTCGCCAGTCCGTCGAAGCGGAAAAGAACAAACAGGATCTCTTCGAAAAGAAATTTCAAGAGGCGCTGCGGAAGGCCAAGGAGACGCCCGACGAGGGCAAGCCTCTGCGAGACTTCGATCTGGATTGACCGGCTCGTGCTTTTTTGCGCCGCAGCGGAGTGCTCCGCCGGCGTCAGAAGGAGAAGAATCGACCATGGCTATCGCACAACTTTCGCAGCGGATTCCGTCCGCCAGCAAACCAGAAGGCGAATGGACCAACCGGGCAGAATCGCTCGAGGGCTGCGAGCACTGGATGCGCTCCCTTGCCGTGACGTCGCTGATCACCGGGGCAGTGCTTCTGGCGCGGGGAAGACGCAAAGCGGGGCTGGTCGTCTCGGCGGCGGGAACGGCGATGGCGCTGCTTGAAAATCCCAAACAAGCAGCCTCCTTTTGGCAAAGCATCCCCTCACGCCTGCAATCTGGAAAGCGCCTGCTCTCGCAGGCCGAAGGTTTCGTTGAAGAGATGGAGATCCAGAAAGAGAAGTTCTTCAACCTGCTCGAGCGCGCACATCTGCGCTAAATAGCTAAATAGCTACTAGCTACTAGCTCCTAGCAAATGCGGATCTCTCCGCTACGGCGCCGCTTGAGCGCCGCCTCCGGTCGAGATGACAGCGTCAGTAGTCAGTTGTCAGTAGTCAGTTGTCAGTTCTCGATAGCCCGTGGCAGATCCCAGGTCTCAGAGGCGAGACCTGGGGCACCCGGCGCGGACCCTTCGTGGTCTGTTCAGAAAAGAAAAACCAAAACCAGGAATACTGCATTTTCGGCCCACGGCTCCATTACGAGCCGCCCGTCAGCCGCTCCGATTCGAGCACAACCAGGCTTCGTCCCCGCCGCGCCGTCAATGCGTTCGCTCAACAAGGTACCGGGCCAACATCTTCAGCCCCTCAGCCCGTGGACCATAGATTTCCAACTGCGCGAAGGCCTCGGCAATCAGGCGCTGCGCGTCTTGCCGGCTCTGCTCCACGCCATAGACCGCGGGCCAGGTCGCTTTATCACTGGCGACGTCTTTTCCCGCGGTTTTGCCCAGTTGCGCGGAATCTTGGGTAACGTCGAGCACATCGTCGACGATCTGAAAGGCCAGGCCGGCTTTCGAGCCGAATTCGTGGAGGCGGCCCACGTCGGCAGAGTCTCCACCCGCAAAGATTCCTCCGCTTACGAGGCTGGCCCGGATAAGCGCTCCGGTCTTCGCGCGATGGATCGCGTGGACCATCGCCGCGGTGGGCTTGTGTCCCTCGCCTTCCAGATCCATCACCTGGCCGCCGATCATGCCTTCTACCGTTCCCGTAGCCTGTGCGATCGTGCGCACGATCTCGACGATCCGGGCGCTTGGGCAGCACATTCCAGCGAGCACTTCGTAAGCCTGGGTCTGCAGCGCATCGCCGGCAAGAATGGCGATCGCTTCGCCGTAAGCGACATGGCAGGTGGGCTTGCCTCGCCGCAGATCGTCGTTGTCGAGCGCGGGCAGATCGTCGTGGATGAGCGAATAGGTATGGAGCATCTCGATCGCGGCGCCAAGATCCTCGATACCCTCGGGACCGTTGCCGGCGATCATTCTTCCCGCCTCCATGCACAATGCGGGGCGAAGCCTCTTGCCCCCGGCAAAAACACTATGCCGCATCGCACGGTGAATGGAAACGGGCTCCTGTTCTGTGCCAGGCAGGAGGCGGTCGAGCGCCTGGTCGATGCTTTTCGCATCGGCCTCCAAAATATCGAGAACGCCAGTTTGCATGGGCATCATGATAACTGACGGCTCAGGGCCTCCTCGCGATTCATGTTCTGCTGCATTCGTTCTCGCGCCATCAGGCCGAGCAGGATCACCAGGAAGACAGCGGAGGCCGCGTCGCCGGCTAAAACATCTTTGGTAGGCTCCCAACGGATGTCGATAGTGTTGCTTCCAGTGGAAATTGGAATCGTCATCAGACCGTCCGGGCGTTGCGGCCGCGCATGGATTGGGCCGCCGTTCCACGTGACTCGCCATGCCGGATAATCCATCAGCCGCAGAACAGCGTATCCATCGCCGGCGCTCTCGATGCGAATCGTCCAGTGCTCTTCGTTGAATTCCATCGCCGTCGACTTGGCCGGCACTGTGCCGCGGATTGCAGGCTTCCATATCGGATTTTCCGAATCCGGAGCGCTGTCGTCCACTTCGTCATCCTGAGGGCTCTTGAAAACACGAACGAGCGGCAATCCCTGTTGGATCGCGCCATTGTCCGCGCTCCATGGAGTGTATTCGTCCGTTCCTTCGACTCCAGCCGCCGCCGGACCGGCCTGAAAGGCGGCGGCGCGTGCGGCAACGGCATCTTCGTCGTCGCAGGGCTGGAAGAAGAATCGCTGGCCGATCACCACCATTGCCACGACGGCCAGGCCCACTCCGGCGCGGCGTATCCAGATGGAATGCGAGCTCGTCAGGCCACCGGCAGCGACTTGGCGATTTCGACCGGTGCCACGCGTATCGAGAGCGAGGGCAGCGAAAAAACTCCCCGTAACTCCTATCACCAGCAGCCATCGCCACGGAAACTGCAGGAACCTGAGCTGCGGAGCGTATTTCCAAACAAGATTGCTTGCCGGCAATTGCAAGAAGAAGAGCAGCGGCAGAAGAGCAGCCAGCGCGATGGCCGCTCGCGGGCGGGAACCGATTCGCCGCCGGGACGCTGCCCAAATCGCCGCAGCAGCCAGGACTATTTCCGCGACGAGAATCCAGGAAGCCGTACGCAGAACCTGGTCATGAAAAGGATCGGAGGTGTGCCCAAAGAGAAAGCTGTCCTGGACCCGCATCCCCGGCGTGATGGCGCGGGCCATTTGCACCCAACTCCGCTCATAGGTGGCAGGCAGAAGATAGAAAGCCGCCACCCCGGTTCCAAGAACCGTTCCAGCAGCCGCGCGGATCACCGGCCCGGCCTTGCGCTCAAGCAACGCTGTCGAGAGGCCGAGGAATGCGAGCAGGTAGCTCGCGATCAACCCCGCAGGCACGTCACAGAGCCATATGGCAGCAATTGCCGCGGCCAAAGCCCCTGAGGAAGAGGCGCGCCGGAGGGCAAAGAGAACCAGCAGGGGGAGAAAGGCTCCGGCAAGCAACTCACCGAAGGCCGACCGCTCATAGGCGCTGAAAAGAGCATAGGGATTGGCGGCATAGAGGCAGCCAGCAAGCATGGCGCTCTCTTTGCCGGACCATTCGCGGGCCAGCAGATACATCGCCGCTCCGCCGCCCGAAAGAGCCAGCAGCACGAAGAGCGGGCCTGCCGCAGCCCATGGGGCAACCGTTCCCAGCAGGCCGCCCAAGATCCAAGAAGCCGGCGGATAAAAGAGCAGCCTCGGCTCGCCCGCGCCGTAATTGGCCTCCGCCACCCAACGCGGCCAGGGCAGACCGCTGTGCCAGGCGCGCGCCACCTCCATCCACGAGAGCAGGTGAAAGTTGAAGTCATTCCCGCAAGAGTTGCCGCGAAGGAGCAGCGGCAAGACGGCCAAAAGCGCCGCGGCGGAAATGGCAAGGGCTACGGCCCAGGCAGAAGGATGAGCCACGTCGCGCACCGCGCCAGAACCATGTGCAGGAGGCGCGGTCACCGGGCGCCATCACCCGGCGCGCGATTTTTCGCTGAGATTGATTCCAATCCGGCTCCCTCTCCTCTTTTCAAAAAACCCCGGGCCAGCACCCTATCCCGGACTGCGCAGGCTTGACACCTGGACCACTCCCGGCAATCCTAATTCTTCCTCATCCAAGTGCGGCAGGCCGGTTCTTCGTTGCGAAGATCCCAAAGCTTTTCGGCCCCTGCACGGCAAAGACTGGAAGGTTCATGGCAGGTTCTGGGTTCGACGTCCGTATTTTCTACCACGACAAGTGCTTCGATGGAGCGTGTTCGGCCTCGTTGTTCACCCGATTCCATCGGGAGTGCATTCGCGGCGATGCACGCTATGAGTACCACGGACTGGTTCACCGCGCGGGCGCGCTCTTTGACGAGAAGGATTTTTCCGGAGACGAAAACGCTATTGTGGACTTCAAGTACTCGGCTTCGCCCCGCATCACATGGTGGTTCGATCATCACCTCAGCGCGTTTCTGACGCCGGAAGATCAGCAGGATTTTCTCCGCAGCCAGAATGAGCCCAAGGGGCGCGATCGCCGCTTCTACGATCCCACCTACACCTCCTGCACCAGCTTCATCGCGTATATCGCGGAAAAGCATTTCGGCTTCAATCCCGCTCCGGTGGCCGACCTGATCCACTGGGCAGATATCGTCGACGGGGCACTCTACGAAAGCCCGGAAGCGGCCGTCGAAATGGCTGCACCCGCCATGAAGCTGACGCTGATCGTCGAATCAAGCCAGGACCCGGCCTTCATTCCGCGGCTCATTCCGCTGCTTACCTCGATAAGCCTCGCGGAGGTGCTGGCTCAGCCGTTCGTGGCAACGCTGCTGCCGCCGCTCCTCGAGCGCCATCAAAAATCGCTGGCTTTGATCCGGGAGCGTTCGCAGGAGGTGGATGGAACCATCTACTTCGACATTACCGACCAGCCGGTCGAGGGCTACAACAAGTTCATCCCTTATTTTCTGCATCCCCAGGCCACCTACAGTGTGGGCTTGAGCAAGTCGAGTTTCAGGACGAAAATCGCGGTTGGCTCGAATCCCTGGACCAAGGCCCGCCCCGACCAGATGCTGAACCTCTCGACCATTTGCGAGCGTTACGGCGGAGGAGGGCACGCCCGTGTGGGCGCTATCTCCTTCCCGCCGGACAAAGAAGATGAGGCACGGGCTGCGGCCGCCGAGATCGTGCAGGAGCTCCGCGCCCACAACCCTCTGGGCTGAGGAGAAGAACACCGATGAAACTTTACCGCGCGGGCAGCGGCTACATCGTCGAAGAACAGGGCAGCTACTATGCGGGCGCAGGGTTGTCGTGGGATCTGCTCGTGAGCCGCGACGATCTCGGCGCATATCTGGCCGATTCTCTCCCCCGGCTCCGCGCTGTCGACGCATACTCGTTCGCCGGAATCGAGCCGCTGATCTTGCCTCCGATCCAGAGCCAAGAGGTTTGGGCCGCCGGCGTTACGTACTACCGCAGCCGGGATGCGCGCATGGAGGAGTCGAAGTCGGCCGGTGGCGGCGACTTCTACGATCGCGTTTACACTGCGGAGCGGCCGGAACTTTTTCTCAAGGCCACATCGCAGCGCGTCGTAGGTCATCGCGGGCGGGTCGCCATCCGCAAAGACTCTGCCTGGTCGGTTCCCGAACCCGAACTGACGTTGTTGATCACGCCTACCGGCAAGATCACCGGATATACCATCGGCAACGACATGAGCTCGCGCGACATCGAGGGCGAAAATCCTCTCTACCTGCCGCAAGCCAAAGTCTATGACCGAAGCTGCGCACTCGGGCCGGGCATTCTGGTTCAGTCCGAGCCTCTACCTTCCTCGACCGAGATCCGGATTGAAATTTTTCGCGGCGAGCAACCGGCGTTTTCGGGAAGAACGACGCTCGCGGAAATGAAGCGGCCGCTCGCCACCCTGGTCGAATACCTCTATCGCCAAAACAACTTCCCGCACGGGTGCTTTCTGATGACCGGCACCGGTGTGGTTCCTCCAGATGCCTTTACCCTCGAGCACGGAGATGCGGTCCAGATCACGATTGAAGGTATTGGAACATTGATCAATGAGGTCGGGTAGGAGAGGTATTCGGTTGTCAGTTGTCAGTGGTCAGTTGAGATTCAAACTTGAGCGGTACCCACTCGCATCTGGGCTAGCCTGGATTCCTCACCAGCCACATGAAAGCGGGAGAAATCTGCCGTAGGCGCAAAGATCACCAACCTCCTGAGGACGAAGGACAAATCCAGGGATTGTTCGCTCTGCTTCGCGGTGCTCAGAATGACGTCCTCTTCCCTACAGGCTTTCTCTTCTTTTCCAAAACTCCGTCCCATTCGCACTTAGCTAGCAGCTATCCCTCAATTTGCTGGAATCGCGTTTTCGGGGAACTGCCAGGTCGGCTCGTCCTGCGGCGGCGGCACTCCATTGCATGCGTCGCTCTTGAAGGCCACCGACGCATAGGTTTCCTTCGCCGGAGCGGAGGACTCGCACCGGTTGAAATGCTGTTCGATCCATACCCCGGGATAGCGCGCCACCACGTCTTTGTCGCATCCCGCGGCGGAAGTATCGGTATAGCTGACCGGTTCTTCCTGCCCGCTCTTCGATCCCAGCTCGGGTACAAGCTGGCCGAGAACGGCGGTGACGGCCTTCTGGTCCAGAATCGGCTTCAGATTCGAATCGGCCGACGCAACGGACGCTCCAGCGGGCTCAAGCAAAATCGCGCAGACAAGATGCTGCTCTCCGTAGCGGGCAACAAGATCGATGCCATGCCCGGCGGAAAAACGGTCGCCGGTCGGGTTTCCATAAAGAGAGCGGAGCGCCGATGCGGTCAGCGGCGATGCAGTCGCCTGGGCGGAGACCGCGGCAGGAGCTGCGGCAATAAGCGCTGCAAGCAGGCAGCGGCATAGAATACGTTTCCCGTAAATCACGAACCACCTCAAAACGAAAGCCGGAGCCACCATGATAAATCTTCAGCGGGAGAGCTGGCCCGGCAGGGCAAGCTGGGGTGGTGAGTCTGAAGTTCATTGAACAATTTGGCGAATTGGAGGGGTTCGAAGAACAGCCCTCAAGGGCTAGCCCATCTGTTTTGGCGATCTTTACGGCACGACTGAAGCGGATACCGCAAGGGAGAAAGAATCCGCTGGGGTCGCGGTGACCGCAAAGTCGTGCCCTGATACAAAACCAAAGAACATTCCTTGAACGAACTTCTGACTCAGGCCCTAGTAGCCGGCGGCCTTGCCGAAATGATGCCGCTGATCCTGTCCGCCTTCGATCCTTCCGGACTTCGGATCGACCGCAATGCATTCTCCATCGCTCCAAACCGCGCGCCCATTCGGTCCGGGCCCAATCTGAACCGCGTAACCCATCGCCACCAGCGACTGAATCGTACTCTCGGGAAATCCGGGCTCCAGATAGAGCTTGTCGGGAAGATATTGGTGATGAAACCGCGGGGCATCGACGGCCTGCTGAATGTTCAAGCCGCCATCGATCGAACTGATGAGAATGTTGGCGACGGTCGTGATGATGCGCGGGCCTCCAGGCGAG
>DATAWF010000137.1:0-2368 GCA_036267335.1 Acidobacteriaceae bacterium | reverse complement strand
GAGCTTTGCAAGGAATTATCTTGCATTTTGCTATGCTCAATTCCGGAGTCAGAAAAACGTGAGGCAATTCAGTCAAACTCGTTCAATGCACCGCGGCAGCGAGCCTCGCTTCGCCATCACGTGTTTTGGCATGTGGGAAGGATCCTTCGGAAGCCAGCGAATTTTGGGGGTTAACCTCCATAGAATCAAATATTTGCATTCTAAACCCTTTAGAATCGGATCTTTAGGCCTACCAGGGCCTGCCTAAGTCTTTTGTTCTCGAATCTTTAGGCCGAAAGATAGGGTCGTCGTTTTTTTGAGAGAGAAAACGCCGTCCTGCAAACTGAATCCCCTGGCTGCGCTCCTCTTGAGCAGGCGGCGGCAAGGCAGCGCAAAGAGCGATTGCGCAGCGTATAGGATGCAGCATTTTTTTGCCGGAGCAAGCTAACGAGGAGGCGCGGTAACGCCGCGAAGAGCCCATGAACCACGCGGCCCTGCGGCCAGGGGATCTCAGGCATACTTGAAAAGCGCTTTGAACCCGTAGTCCATATGGTGTTGTATGTGGCAATGAAACAGCGTCAATCCCGGTTGGTTGGCCATTACGTCTACGACGGCCCGGCCATAATAGGGAACGACCACTGTATCCTTGATCACTCCTGCCGTCTTCTTGTCGTTGACTGAAACCAGCTCCCATAGGTGACGGTGCATGTGCATGGGATGTGCGTCGTCGGTCTGGTTACGCATCACGAGCCGGTACCGTGTCCCTTGTTCGAACACAAGCTCGCCTTCGTGCGGAAATGGTTTCCCGTTTACCAGCCATAGATTGAATTTTCCCGCTCCGCCCGGAATCTTTCCGAAGACCAACTCGATCGTTTTCTCCGGAGCCGGCGTACCAGGCCTTCCCGTTCCAAAAATTGTGTAGTCCCACGGCGTCTGCGGCGGATCGACCCATTGCGGTTGCCGGTGTTGCCCTGCGTATTCGACCACGACCCCCAACCCTGCGTCGCGGATCGGTTTCTCGGTTCCGCCCAGCACCCAGACACCAGGGTTGTTCATCTCCACGATGGCGTCGATTCGCTCGCCCGCTCCCAGAAAAACCGAATCCAGCGTTTGCGGCGTGGGCACCGGGTTCCCATCCATCGCGATTACTTTCATCTTGTGTCCAGCGAAGGAGATGCGCCGGTTTTCAATGGCGCTGGCGTTCAAGAAATGAATCAGTAGCCGCTCGCCCTCGCGCACTCGGATCGGATCGCCGGACCCCAGCGATTTGTCATTGATCGAGTAGGTCATTGAACCCACTTCCAGGCCGTCGGGATCGGTGTTGAGTACTGCCGGTTTTTCCAGCAGCGGCCCGCTGTGGGTGTTGTCGTCTTCGTCGTCCATTACCGCGGTGAAGAATGGATCCCAATCGCGGAGTGCCAGGAAAAGCTCCTGGTCATACTGCCCGGGATCATGCCCGCCGTCGACGTATACGAAGCCGAACTGGCCCGTGTATGCGCCCTTGTGCAGATCCGCCATCGCCATGGCATGGGAGTGATACCAGCGGCTGCCCACGGGCCCCGGCGTGAACTGAATGCGGCTCCGGCCGTGCGGCGGCACAAACGGCGAACTCTCTTCGGCCGTTCCGTCCACCTCAGGCGGAATCAACATGCCGTGCCAGTGCACAAGCTCCGGGGAGTCGGTGTCGTTGATGATTTCGACGGTCACTTGCTTCCCCTCGCGCATGCGCAGAACCGGCCCCGGCGCCGTCCCGTTATAACCGATCGTCGAGAGGATATGAGAGGGGTCGAGTTCCACCGTAACGGGCGCGATATGAATGGTGTAGTCCGCATTACCGCCACTCGCGCCCGCTCCCTGCAACGGCTGCAATACGGATTGACTAGCCAGCGGGGTCCGGGCTCCGGCAGCTCCGGCGAGCGCCATGCCACCCAGTTTCAGCAAATCGCGTCTCTTCACGATCCTGCTCCCTTTTTAAGCCCGTGCCAACTGCATCGTCTCACACGCTCGAATCGCCGGACAAGCACCGAGCACACCGCAGCAATTGCGCGGCAATTTGCATTCTGTCTTCCCCGCATCTCAAGCGGCGATTGGCAGCCGTCGAGTGCAAAGGCGGTCCACCCCTACACAGGAAGCCCGCTGAGGTTTAGACTGCAACCAACCGGAGATCCGAGCCGTCTATTAGCTTAGCTGAGCCGGTGATTCCGCTCTTTCGCGCGAACTTCCCCTTCGCGGAGGTCCAACATGAAGCTCTCTCGTGTGGCATTCGTGAGCACGGCAGCGGCTCTCTGCGGCGTCGCGCTCTGGGGTCTGCAACGCACAGCGGACTTTGGGTTCGGCGACGGCAGCTCCTCCCCGAATGCCAAGGCTGAGTTCTACTGGTCGCGTCTCG
>DATAWF010000136.1:0-3996 GCA_036267335.1 Acidobacteriaceae bacterium | reverse complement strand
GAGAGCGGAGAGGACGGCCCGGTGCCCGGAGATCGCATCGGCCACAACCGCTCCATCGAATACGTCGCCGCGCACGACGCGAACCTCGGAGTTTTCTTCGAGCGGCGCATCGGCGCTACGCGTGAACGCGGTTACCGAGTGACCTTCTTCGACGCCCTGCCGCACAATTTCCCGCCCTGTGGACCCGGTCGCGCCAAACACAATGATCTTCATCGCCAGCCCGTTCTATCTCTTCTCACGAGCTTACCAGCCCGAATGAAACCAACCTCACCCCGACGGACGTCATCATGAGGATTCCCGAGCGCAGGCGAGGACCGGGGCCCCCGGCAAGCTTGCTTGCTGGGGCGGGAAGGAGACGAAGGATCCCCTGTATTTCTTCTCCATCGAAACAGAAGCCAAACCGCTGACAACTGATCACTGAGAACTGACCACTTCTTCCTGTCATCTCGACCGCAGGCGGCGCATCCGCGCTGCCACACAGCATTTCTCCTGATGGTGTGGGAGCGGAGAGCGGGACCCCACGCAGCCATTCCACCGAAGAATGGCTGCACAGAGCGGACATCACCACTCCTAGTGTCAGGAGAAATGAGTTCGTGGAGAGATCTGCTTCCCGCCAACTCGCTGACCCGCCAACTCGCTGACCCGCCAACTCGCTGACTTGCTGACCCGCCGACTCGCTGACTTGCTGACTTGCTACCGCGCGAAGCCATTGGCCAGAGCCATGCACGCTACAAAAAGCAGCACGCCGGCAAAGAAGACCAGGGCCATGCGAATCCCTGGCTCACGGTTGACTTCGGGCACCAGATCGGTTGCTCCCACATAGATGGCAACGCCCGCCGACAGCGGCAAGCCGGCGCGAACCCATCCGGGCAGAAAGTTGATCAGCAGAACTCCGCATACAGTCGCCGCCGCGACGATCGAAGAGGCGCGCAGCGCGCTCCAGCGCCCGCGGCCGCTGGCGAGCATCACCGACGCGACGGTGAATCCTTCCGGCATCTTGTGCAGGAAGATGGCGATGAAGATCACCCATCCCAGCCAGGAGGAAAGCGCAAAGCCGGAGGCGATGGCGACACCGTCGAAAAGAGAATGCACGGCCAGCCCCGCGACGACCGAATTGCCGGTATGCCGGGAAAGGAATTCGTCGTGATGGGTCTCTTCCCCGAAATGGAAGTGCGGGGTGATGGTGTGTTCCAGCAGCTGCATGACACAGTAGCCGCCGAAGACCAGCGCCGGGGTCCAGGTGGAGCTGAGGCGGAAGCTCTCCGGAACCATCTCCAGGAAGGCGGCGGCCAGCATAAAGCCCGCGCCCAGAGCGACAAAATAGCGCAGGTATTTCTGCTGCCGGTGCGCCCGCACCATCAGCAGGCCGCCGAGGACGTCGGCGACCGCCGCCACCAGCCCTAAAAGAAACGAGAGTACGAAGCTAGACATGATTTGCGCGCGGAGATCTCAGTCGACATTGTCATCTGAAACGCTTTTCCCTAAAACGGAGCCCGGGTGCCCCGTCCTGAGCAGCGCTGTTTGCTGCGAAGGGTGGGAGACGCAAAGGCTGGTTGCCACGTGTCGGTTTCTCGTCACCCAACCACCGTTATCCTGAAGTGAAAATGCTCTAACCGCTGTGACGAATGTGCATGACGTCGCCGTCTTGCACACGATAGTCTTTGCCCTCGAGCCGGAGCGTGCCCTGGGCCCGCGCCGCGGCCTCCGAACCGGCCGCCAAGAGCGTATCCCAGTGGATCGTTTCCGCCCGGATGAAGTGTTTCTCGAGATCGGAGTGGATGGCTCCCGCCGCCTCCTGGGCCCGGGAGTTCGCCGGAACAGTCCAGGCCCGGCACTCGTCCTCGCCCGCCGTAAAGAAGGAGATCAGGCCCAACAGCTCGTAGCTCTTGCGGATCAGGCGGTGCAAGCCGCTTTCCTTCAGCCCATAGGAGCCAAGAAACTCTGCCGCTTCCTCCTCGCTCATTTCCGCGAGCTCCGCTTCCACCTTGCCGCAGATTGCGGTCGCCCCGGCATTGGGCCGCCCCGCCACATCCTCGAGCTTGTAGCGGCTGACGGCGGCCTCCAGATCGGCGCCGAGAGAATCGCTCTCTGAAATGTTAAGTGCATACAATACAGGCTTTTGCGAAAGAAACATGAAGCCCCGAATAAGCTTCTTTTCCTCCTCCGTCATCTCCATTTCGCGCAGGGGCCGCTCGCTTTCAAGCTGCGGCTTGCAGCGGAGAAGCAGCGCGTTCTCCTTTTCGAGGTCGGGGGTGCGCATCTTCTTCAAATCTTTCTCCAACCGTTCCAGGCGTTTTTCCACCTGTCCCAGATCGGAGAAGATGAGGTCGAATTCCACGTTTTTGATGTCGCGCAGCGGATCGATCTCCCCAACGTGGGGAATCGCATCGTTTTCGAAGGCGCGCAGCACGTGGATGAACGCGTCGTTGTTGCGGAGGTGAGCGAGGTAGGCCGTCTCCTTGAGCGTCTCCTGCCCGATCGCGCCTACATCGGCGTACTCCACCGTGGCGTAGGTGGTCTTCTTGGGCTGATAGAGAGCTGCCAGCCGGTCCAGCCGGTCGTCGGGCACTTTGGCCACGCCGAGATGCGCTTCGCGCGGATTGGAGTAGGCCATGGGATCGAGCTTGGCCTTGGTCAGGATCTTGAACAGAGAGCTTTTGCCGACCTGAGGCAGGCCGAGAATGCCGGTCTTCATGCGTGTCCTAGGGAAAGGGTTGAGGCGCAAAGAGATCTACAGGAGCCCTTGCGCCAATCAACGATGATACCAGCGCAGAGGACGAGTTCTCAGCGAGCCGTTTCCACACTGCCTGGGTGCCTGTAGAAGAACTCGAGGTTGTACTTGGGTCGGAGCGGCTCGTAAGCGGCTGGCAGTTGAGGCGAGGGTGCAGCATCCTGAGCGCGTTTTGTTTTTGCGCAAAGGGTGGGAGACCGCAACGGCGGATAGCCAAACCGGGCTCGTCTTGCGACGGCTCACTTTAGAGACGGCGCAGTACGGTCTAGCCGGAGCCGGAGAGCTTCCGGATCGACGACGGCTCGCCCGGAACCATGTGATCCAGGCGCTGCTTGACATGCGACAATTGTCGCTCTATGTTACATATGTCGCATTACTTTCGAAACGAAGAGAACGATGCCCAAAACCAATTCCTCATTATTTACCCGGCGGGAACGAGAGATCATGAACACCGTCTTTGCGCTGGGCAATCGAGCGTCGGCGGATGAAATCCGCGCGCGCCTAGCGAACCCGCCCAGCGATTCGGCCGTTCGCGTCATGCTCGCCAGACTCGAAAAGAAGGGTTGCCTGAAGCACCAGCAGGACGGCCCCCGTTATATCTATTCCGCTACCATCTCACCCGCCGTCGCGAAACGCACGGCGTTGCAGCAGTATTTGCAGACGTTTTTCGGTGGCTCAATGCGCAAGATGATGACGGCCCTGGTGGCGGAGGCGTCATGGACCGACGAAGAACTCGACGCCCTCAAGGATGAAATCGACCGGGTTCGCAGAGAAAGGAAGAATCAGCGATGATGCCCGCCATCGATGGGGTGATGCTGGCGATCAGTAGTTCGCTGGCCGCGTCGATCATCGCCAAGGTGACCGTCACGATGGCGCTGGGTCTCATCGCTGCATGGCTGGCTCGCGGAAACTGTGCGGCGGTACGTCATGCGCTGCTGGCTGTGATGTTCGGCGCAATGTTGCTGCTTCCGATAGTCTCTGTCGTCATGCCGCCACTCCATATCGGCTTGCCAGTCAGGGTGCAGAGTCAGACCGCACTGCTTCAGCTCGGGACGGGCGTCGACGCCGAGCCATCCATCACAACGGCGGGTATCGATAGCCATGTCATCCCAGTAACGACGCAGGTGTCGAAACTTTCGTTGTCTAATCTGTTGCTGGCGGGATGGGCTGTCGGAACCGCGCTTTTTCTGCTTCCGGTTGTGATCGGCCTGTGGCAAATTCGTTCGTTGCGCCGAACCGGCTTGCCGTGGCGACGTGGGCAGTCG
>DATAWF010000135.1:0-10022 GCA_036267335.1 Acidobacteriaceae bacterium | reverse complement strand
TCCCGCAGCCTCGACCTTTTTCATTAGCTTACGGAGGAACTGCTCCCAGCTTCGACACTGCTGCCGAAAATCAGAATTCACCCCGAGGACCGATCGCATATTAGCGGCAACATCGGTCACGGAATCCTTGGTTGTGAACCGGCCAACAAGAGCTAGTTTCTGCTTTCCCTGGCGCAGCTTGTGATCACGAAACCAATCTTGGCGCATGAGCGCGTCATTGATTACGCCAATAAATTCCCGTGATGGTTTGGCTACAGGCTTTCCGCTGCGGGTGCGGAGATCGGGGATCGGCACCGGATCGGGCTGAGGTGGATTCGCGAGGAATAGCACCAAATAGGGAATTTGGAGTTTGTTGGCAAGGAATTCTGCCTGATCTTCACTGATCGGTTCTCCGCGCTCCCACCCTCGTATTTTGTCAGCCGTAACAGCTTCCGTGGCCAACTGCTCAGGCACTAGACTGTGCTGGGTCATGGCCCAGGTAATAATGCGCGGATTTATATAAGCAACATCCATGTCATCCATTGTGACGGCCTCCTCAGTGATACAAATCAGGTAGGCCATCCGTCGGTCAAAGCCGAGAGGGACAGTTATATGTCATCGTCTTCAGATTCGCCTAGGAAAAACTCGGGGCTGCCACCACGGTAAATTCAGGCATTTACTAAGACTCTCTTTCGCTCCACACTTCGGGGACACCGGCTGATTTAGGGGCGTGTGCGCTGCGCATACAGTTGGGTCGGGTTCTCGAAATGGGTCAGGATTCTCCCGACAGGCAGACCTACGAATCAAGGATCGTCAAGAGATTCGGAGATCAGCAAGAACTAGATTTTGGCCACGCCCGAGCAGCCTTCTTAGAAATTGCTGCTCTTGGGTTAGCCAAGTAATTTGTTGCCCATAAAAGGCCCCACAGCACAGGCGAGGAGCCGAAGGATCCCTGTATTTCCTCTCCATCGAAACAGAAGCCAAGCCGCTGACAACTGATCACTGAGAACTGACTACTTTTTCCTGTCATCTCGACCGGAGGCGGCTCAAATGCGCCGCGGTAGTGGAGAGATCTGCATTTGGCTGACTCGCTAACCCGCCAACCCGCTGGCTCGCTACTCCTTCAGCACCGTGCGAATGTGCAGTTCCTTCAATTGCTGCGCGCTCACCGGCGTCGGCGCATCGACCATCAGATCGATAGCCTTCGCTGTCTTGGGGAACGCGATGACCTCCCGCAAGCTCTGCGCGCCCGCCAGGATCATGACGATGCGGTCCAGGCCCAGCGCGATTCCGCCGTGTGGCGGCGTGCCGTGCGTGAGCGCCTCCAAGAAGAATCCGAAGCGCGCCTTGGCTTCTTCCTCGCTCATGCCGAGAGCGCGGAAGATCTGCTGCTGCACATCCTGCCGGTGGATACGGATAGAGCCTGAGCCGAGCTCCAGGCCGTTCATCGCCAGGTCGTAGTAGCGCGCGCGCACCGCGGCTGGATCGGAGACCAGCCGGTCCATGTCCTCCTCGTGCGGCGAGGTGAAGGGATGATGTGCCGGGGTCCAGCGCTGCGATTCCTGGTCGAATTCAAACATCGGGAAATCGGTGACCCAGATAGGACGGAAGCCCCCGCCGCCATCGACCGGGGAACCGGAGCGCCGCTCAGGCGACGCGAGGACCGCATCGGTAATAGCGAAGGCGCCGTGCCGCTCGGCATAACGCTTGGCGAGCTCGACCCGGAGGTTGCCCGCGGCCGAGTAAATCCATATCTCGCGTTCCGAGAGCCGGCCCGCAACCTTGGTGTCGCTTGCGGCGAGCTGTGCGGTCGCGTCCCCCGCCACGATCACCAGCAGGTCGCCTTCTTCTGTCTCTGCCAGCTCGCGCGCCTTCCGCGCAGCTGCGGGGAAACCTTTTTCCAGACGCTTCCAATCGTCGATCAGCTTGGCGCCCCGCCGCGTATCGAAGAGCGGACGGTTGTCTTCGCGCTCCTTGCGCGACAGCTCCCCAACCTTTGGAATGCGTAGCGCAATGACCGGCAATTCCGGATCGATCAGCAGCGCTTTCAGGTCGTCATTGCTGAAGGCCGGCCGGACGTCGGTAAGGCCGGGAAGCCGCAGGTCGGGCTTGTCGATTCCGTACCGCCGCATGGCCTCGTCATAAGTGATCCGCGGAAACGGAGCGGGAAGCGCAATGCCTGCGGCGCGAAAAGCCGCGGAGAGAAAGCTTTCGACAATGGTGAAGACCGTCTCTTGCTGGGGAAAGGAGATTTCCAGATCGATCTGCGTGAACTCCGGCTGACGGTCGGCGCGGAGATCTTCGTCGCGGAAACAGCGCGCGATCTGGAAATAGCGGTCGAAGCCCGAGATCATCAGGATCTGCTTGAAGAGCTGCGGCGATTGCGGCAGCGCATAGAACTGCCCGGCATGCACGCGGCTGGGCACCAGGTAATCGCGCGCGCCTTCCGGCGTCGAGCGGGTCATGAAGGGCGTTTCGATCTCCCAAAAGCCCTGCGACGCCAGATTCTCCCGCACCGCCAACGCAATCTTGTGCCGCATTAGAAAATGCTCTTGCATCTCCGGCCGCCGCAAATCGATGTAGCGGTACTTCAGGCGCAGCTCCTCGTTGCCGATGGCTTCTTCGGCGGGCGAGAACGGCGGAGATTTCGCGTCGTTCAAGATCAACAGCCGGTCAGCCGCAATTTCAATCTCGCCGGTCTCCATGTTGGGGTTCACGACATCCTTGTCGCGCAGGCGCACTTTGCCCGTCACCGCCACGACAAACTCCGGCCGCACCATCTCGCCTTTGCTGTGGCCTGCGGGCGTGAGGTCTTTGTCCAGAACGATCTGCGTGATTCCCGTGCGGTCGCGGAGGTCCAAAAAAATCAGGCTGCCGTGGTCGCGTCGGCGGTTGACCCAGCCCATCAAAATAACGGTATCGCCGGCGTTGGCGGCGCGAAGCTGTCCGCAGGTGTGTGTGCGCTGAAGATTGCCTAAAAAGTCGAGCAAGTGGAGTCCTAGAGCATGTCCGCTTTCGGTCGAGACCAGCAAGCTGCTCGGAACGCGGCTGTTCTACCCGCTCTGAGCTGATCTCGCCTGTTCCCAGGAAAAGCGAAAATGCGTTAATTCGAGTGTGGTGTAGCGGCGAGAAGCTCGGTCAGTTCCTGGGCCAGGCGCCCGCGCGGAACCTTGAGCTGCACACCGGTTGCAAAGTTCTTTACCGTGAGAATACCGGAAGCCAATTCATCCTCGCCGAGGATCACGACCAGACGCGCCTGCTTGTTGGCGGCCTCGAGCGACTTCTTCATGCGGAAGAGCCCGTCACCGAGCTCGACCTTCAGGCCCCCGGCGCGCAGCTCTTTCGCCAGCGCCAAGGCTCCGGCATTGGTTTGCTCGCCTAACGGCGCGATGTAGGCGTCGGCCAGACGGGCTTTCTGTGGTGACCGGGCCTCGAGCGCCAGCACCAGGCGATCCTCCCCAATGGCAAAGCCGATGCCGGGCGCCGCCGGCCCGCCAATGGCCTCGGAAAGTCCATCGTAGCGGCCCCCTCCAAGCAATGCGTTTTGCGCTCCGAGCGCTCCCGCAGCACCCTCCGCCTCTTCGACAAACTCGAAGGTGGTCCGGGTGTAGTAGTCCAGACCCCGCACCAGGCGGTGGTCGTGCTCATAGCCGATGCCGCAGGCGTCGAGCGCGGCGCATACCGCGGCAAAATGCGTACGCGATGCCTCATCGAGCGAATCCCAGATACGCGGAAGGCCGGCGATGATGGGCTGGTCTTCCGGCACTTTGCAGTCGAGAACCCGCAGGGGATTGGTCACCGCGCGGCGGCGGCAATCCTCGCACATGCCCTGCGCCACCGGAGCCAGCGCCTCGCGCAGCGTCGCTACGTAGCGAGCCCGGTCTTCGGATGACCCGACGGAGTTGATCTTGAGCTTCCAGTTCCGAATCCCCACCTCGTTGAGAAGGGCCGCCAGCATCTCCAGAACCTCGGCGTCCCTCAGCGGCGACTCGCTGCCCGCGCTCGGCGGTCCCAAAACCTCCGCGCCGATCTGGAAAAACTGGCGGTAGCGGCCCTTTTGCGGCCGCTCGCGCCGAAATTGCGGTCCGATGTAGTAGAGCTTTTGCAATTGGCCGCCTTCGCCCATGCGGTGCTCGATGTACGCGCGGACGACGCCCGCCGTATTCTCCGGCCGCAGAGTAAGCGACTGCGCTTTTTCCGATTGCGCGCGCGGCCGGTCTTCCCACGTGTACATCTCTTTCGAGACGATGTCGGTTTCTTCCCCCACCCCACGGGAAAACAGTTGGGTATCTTCAAAAATCGGGGTGCGGATCTCGCGAAAGCGATAGCGCTCGAAGACCGCCCGCGCCGCGGATTCGATACGGTTCCAAAGATCGGTTTCGGGGGGCAGCAGATCGCGCGTGCCGCGCACAGCTTTGAGGATGCTCATTCCGTTGGGTCAGTCTCTCCAGCAGTTTACCGGAGGTGTTGGGGCGAATCCACACATGGCAATGTGTAATAAGACACACATGAGGGCTGGCAATGGCGACGAACCTTGATCTCGACGACCGTCTGATCGAAGAAGCCCGCAAGATCTGCGAACATAAATCAAAGAAGATGGCGGTGACGGCCGCGTTGGAGGAATACATCCGCCATTGCAAGCAAGTGGAAGTTATCGAGCTCTTCGGCTCTATCGACTACGATCCGGCTTACGACTACAAGACTGAGCGCACAGCACGCCAGCGATGATGGTTCTGATTGATACTCCGGTCTGGTCTTTGGCTCTGCGCCGTCGCGCGGCGGAGCACGCGGGCCGTCAGCGGGAGATCCGGAAAACGTTAGAAGAGATGATTTTCGCGGGAAGGGCGGCGCTGCTCGGCGCAATCCGGCAGGAGCTTCTAAGCGGCATCCGCGAGGACGCGCAGTATCCGCGCCTGCGAAGATCGTTGCGCGCGTTTCCCGACGTCGATTTGATCACGGAGGATTACGAAGAGGCCGCCCGCATGAACAATGCCTGCCGCGCACGCGGAATCGCAGGCAGCGCAGTGGACCTTCGTATTTGTGCCGCGGCCCATCGGCGCAACTGGCCGATCTTCACTCTGGACAGGGATTTTGTCTAATTCAGCCGGCGCCTTTCGATCAGGGTTTTTCCCGCGGACTAGGCAACTCCCACTTCTTGCTCTCTTCGAGATAGTTCTTCGTGTAGTCGAGATAATTTCTGGCGAACTGCAAGATGCCTTCGCGCTCGGCGGGGTCGAGCCTTCGCCTCTCCTTGGCCGGCACCCCGGCCCATAGAGTATTCGCCGGAACCACGGTGTTTTCCGGAACGACCGCGCCGGCCGCGATGATCGAGCCTTCGCCTATTTTGGAATTGTTCAGAATGGCCGCCCCGATGCCGATCAGGCACGCATCTTCAATCACGCAGCCGTGCACCGTCGCATTGTGGGCGATCGTCACCCAGTCCCCCACGATCACCGGGTATTTGTGGCGCATGCCGTGCAGCACCGCGCAATCCTGCACATTGCTGTTTTCGCCCAGCCGGATCGAATGGACGTCGCCGCGCAGGACCGCATTCATCCACACACTTGAGTGCTCGCCGAGTTCGACATCTCCGATCACCTGGGCGGATAGGTCTACATAGCAGGAGGCGGGAATGGTGGGCACGTGGCCAAGATAGGACCGGATCATCGGAGTGGAGAGGCTCTTTTCCAGGGAATAGGGTTTGGACCCGGTTTTCCCGGACCCGCCAACCAATCCCAGCTTATCGTTAGTTTTAGCCCTCTCTGAGAGCGTCTTTCTCCAAATGGAAGCCAAAATCCCCTGGAACCGCCCTTCCAGGGGGCCCAAAGTCCTTGAAGGCATGAAAAAAGCCGCTCTCCCAAGAGAAATGCGCTTGAGGACCGCTACGAAAGTAACGTACTCTAGGATGGCCCAATTGGGTCGATTGCGAGGTGTCGTTGATTTGGCAGAGGTTCGCGTGCAAGAAGGCGAGCCGCTTGAGAATGCGTTGCGCCGGTTCAAACGTAAGGTTCAACAGGAAGACATCATCAAAGAAGTAAAACGTCACTCCTTTTACCTGAAACCGGGCGAGCGCCGTCGAGTCAAAGAAGCTCTGGCGCGCAAGCGGAATCGCAAGAAGGCTCGAAAAGAGCAGGACTAAAGTAGGGGTCCGGCCTGCTGGCAAACGGCGGGCCGGTTCCCGAGAAGGCCGTAAGAGCTTGCACTTCACTTTGTAACAGGGTTCGAAGTATCCTTTTCCCTCCCCTCCGCCAGCTTTGCTTTGCGGTATTTGCACTACATGAACAAACGCCGTTTTGGGAGATCTCTATCCACCCAACGCGTTCGACAAACAGGGGTAGGAAATCCTTAGGGAGGGTCAAGGTGCATATATGGAGTTCGTCGACAAAGTTCTGAAATGCGTGGACTGCGGCAACGATTTCGTCTTCACCGCGGGCGAACAGCTCTTCTTCTATGACAAGCAGTTTAAGAACGATCCCAAGCGCTGCAAACAGTGCAAGACCAAACGCGCTTCGGGAACGGGGAGCGGAGTAAGGACCGAAACGCGCACAGTTTGCTCCGAGTGCGGCACGGAAACTACCGTTCCTTTCAAGCCAACCCAGGGCCGTCCGGTGTTGTGTCGCTCCTGCTTCCAGCAGAAGCGTCCGGCGTCTCCTGCGGTCTCTGCTGGCGCGGCTTCGTAGAAGGGTCTTCGAGTCCTCATTCCAAAAAGGCCCGGCAGTCCGCCAAAGCCCCTTTGGGAAACCTGTGCCGGAGTTTTGCCGTTTTCTGCTTGCGCCTTGGAGACTCCCTCCTCCACGGCCCGGCATACGGCCGAAGTCCCGCCGCCGAAATCCTGGCTGAAGATTCCTTTGCGGAGAATGGAAATCCGCCCCGCCACCCGCGCGAGCCTCTCTCAAAAAACAATGCAGGGGAACAAGAAAAGGATTGGGAAGATCTAAGGCATTTTCGGAAATACTGTGAACTTTTGAGGTCCCAATAGGTGGATTTTTCTTGAGAAAAAATCCACTCCGGGCCTGCGGCTTCGGTCTACACCATTTCCGAAAATGCTTTAGCGAGCCCGCGCCGTTTTGGTGTGGCTTTCGCCGCGCGGATTTTCACTGCTTGCTGCCGCCTTCTGCTTCTTGTCTTCTTGCGCTACCAGCAGGGCTTCGATCTGGCGCAAGAGCTCTTCCGTGTTCATCGGCTTCACCAGCATCTGGTCCATTCCATATTCCTGCCACTCGAAGCCGGGAAGAGGAAAGGCCGTCAGCATCGCTACCGCCGGCTGGTTGGCGGCTTTTTTGGCCGCGCGTACGACTTCGATGCCCGCAGTTTCGCTCTCCATCCGCATGTCGGTAATGACCATGTGGTATTTGCCGGTGCGCAGCTTGGCCTTCGCCTCCTGCGCCGAAGCGGCAGTCTCCACTTCAAAACCATTGATCTCGAGCACCGCTTTGAGCGTCAGCAGAATCGCGAGTTCGTCATCGACTAAAAGAATGCGACGTTTCATTGACAAACAACTCCGAGGGAACAAAAAAACTCTTACAGTTCAACGAGTACAAAATGGTGGATTGCGGTGAAACGGCGCCGGAACAAAAAACCTGATTCCGTGAGCCGCCGTCATCCTACTACTTCCATTCCTCGGTCGGCTACCCATTGGTAGACTGGCGAGTGGTGGCAGAATACCACGTTGAGAATTTCGGTTGCCGGGCCAGCCGGGCCGACGGAGAGGCGATTGCCGCGGAGCTTCGCGGGCGCGGCCTCATGCCGGCGGCAGGGCCGGCGCAGGCCGATGTTGTTGTCATCAACACGTGCAGCGTGACTGCCCAGGCCGACCGCACGGCGCGCGCCTTCATCCGCCGTGTGCAGCGCAAAAATCCCAACGCCCGCATTGTGGTGACGGGCTGCTATGCCCAGCGGGCCCCCGGCGAGGTCGCTGCCCTCAAGGGCGTCCACGCGGTTGTCGGCAACAGCCACAAAGCTCTGGTTTCGGAGATCGTGCCGGAGCTGGCGGCAGAGGCGGCCCTCGCTCGGGGATCTTTCGTCCCGGTGAATTCTTTGCTTTCCCGGCAAGCCCCGGCGAAGATTCTGGCGCAATCCCAGGGAGCGGGTTGGTCCGGCGCCGGCGATCCTCCAAGCGGCGTCGCCATTTTGGCCGACCAGGTTTTTGCTCACACCCTGCTTGCCGCGGCGCCCCTTGAAGCCGTCTTCGATCATGCATCCTCCAGCCGCCAAACCCGCCCCACTCTCAAAGTGCAGGATGGCTGCGGCAACCGCTGCTCGTTTTGTGTCATTCCCCAGACCCGCGGCCCCAGCCGTTCTCTTCCCCTCGAGGAGTGCCTCCGCGCCGCCCGCGCCTTCGCCGCGGCAGGAGGGCAGGAGCTTGTGCTCTCCGGCATCAATCTCGGGCGATGGGGACGCGATCTTTCCCGCCCCCTCACCCTCAAAGATCTGGTCGAGAACCTGTTGCTCGAGGTTCCGCGACTCCGCTTGAGCTCGATCGAGCCGATGGATTGGACTCCCGAACTGCTTGAGCTTTTTTCTGCTGAGCAGTCGCTCCACGGTCTCGCCCACCATGCTCATCTGCCCTTGCAGTCCGGCTCCGACGCCATCCTGCGGGCGATGCACCGCCGCTACCGGCCCTGGCACTATGCCGAAAAACTCCGCGCTATCCGCGAGCGTTTGCCCTACGCGGCAATTGGCGCCGATGTGATGGTAGGCTTCCCCGGTGAGAGCGACGCGTTGTTTGAGGAGAGCTTCGCCTTCATCGAAAGCCAGCCTCTCACCTATCTCCACCTCTTTCCCTTCTCCGCCCGCCCGCAAACGGCCGCGTGGGAGCTCGCGCAAAAAAGCCCCGTTCCGCCGGCGCGGGTCGACGAACGAATGCAGCGGCTGCGGCGGCTCGTGGAAGCAAAGAGCCTCGCCTTCCGCCAAAGCTTCGTCGGGCGCGATCTCCCGGCCATCACCCTCAAGACCTCCGATCAGGAGCGGCAACAGGGCTTTACCCGCGCCCTGACCGGGAACTTTCTCGACCTGCGGCTAACCGGCATTTTCGACTCCAACCAAAGCCTGTGGGCCGCCATCACACGGGTCGAGGGAGAAGGATTGGCCGGGGAGATTGCCGCGAGGTCGCGAAAATAGCTGCCGCAGCCCGCGTCGGCCGCCCTCCAGCCCGCCTTTTGGAGATCGT
This sequence comes from Acidobacteriaceae bacterium, assembly GCA_036267335.1. Taxonomy (GTDB): domain Bacteria; phylum Acidobacteriota; class Terriglobia; order Terriglobales; family Acidobacteriaceae; genus PALSA-350. The sequence goes on along the minus strand of DATAWF010000135.1, from coordinate 874 downwards.
CAGCGCTCCCTGCCCGCCATGCCATGGCTCTGGGCAGAGGAATGCTATGCTTAAGCTCCGGGGAGTGTATTCCCCCTGGTCCTTGGAGGAACCATCGACAAGCGTTCGGCAAAGTCATTTATTCGTATCAACGATAGGATTCGCGCGCGGGAGATCCGCGTCATCGACGAGGCTGGCAATCAACTCGGCATCCTGCCCCCTTTTGAAGCGCTGAAAATCGCGCGCGAGCGCGGCCTGGACCTCGTGGAAGTCTCGCCCACGGCTCAGCCTCCGGTCTGCCGCATTCAAGACTACGGAAAGTACCTTTACGAAAAGGACAAGAGCGATCGCGCTGCGCGCAAAAAACAAAAGGTCATCATCGTCAAAGAAGTGAAGTTCTCCGTAACCGTCGATGAGCACGACTATCAGACTAAGAAGAATCAGGCGGTCCGCTTTTTGAGCGAGGGCGACAAGGTCAAGGCCTCGCTGCGGTTCAAAGGCCGCCAGATGGCGCACCGCGAGCTGGGCTACGCCATCATCAACCGTTTGATTCGGGATATGGGCGATGCCGGAATAGTCGAGTTCATGCCGCGCATGGAAGGTACGACCCTGCATGCCATTCTTGCGCCCGGCAAAAAGGCCGAAGTTGCGAGGAAGCCTGCTCCGCCGAAGCCCGCGGCCGACGCTTCACCCCAGCCGCAGCCCTAGTGTCCTGAGTCAGAAGTTCGTTCGAGGAATGTTCTTTGGTTTTGTATCAGGGCACGACTTCAGTCGTGCCGTAAAGATCGCGAAACAGATGGGCTAAAGTGTCCGCGTGAGAGCGCCGTTTGTCCTTTTTGCCGCGGCGGTCTTGTTTTGAGGTTGTCTCCACCGGCAGTGGTGGTTTTGTTTTAGG
>DATAWF010000134.1:0-17269 GCA_036267335.1 Acidobacteriaceae bacterium | reverse complement strand
GAGGGGTTATCCTCATGCGCAGCGGAGAGATCTGCTGTTTGTTTCCCCGGCCGTCATCCTGTCCGATATCGTCAGGCCTCGCGGGTGGCCCATTCAAGCCGGTTTTGGCTTGAGTGGGGCATTGGCCTTTGCTTTTCTTTCCGTCATTCCCGTCGAGCATTTCTTCTGATGATGTGGGAGCGGAGAGCCGAGCCGAACGCAGCCATTCCATCGAAGAATGGCTGCACATAGCAGACAGCACCACTCCATAGTGTCAGAAGAAATGCGTTAGGGAATCTGCTGTTCGCAACCTCGCCGTCATCCTCCCTCAACGACAGAGAGTGTGAGAAATCCGCGCTGGAGGTGTATCCCGAAGCTGCGAAACCCCATGGCGGGCCCGTACTCCCTGGGTAAGAGCAACCAATCCAATGCGTCTCCCATCCCCTTAGGGGACGGGTTGCAACGCGGCCCGAAGTTCAGGACCCAATGCCCAGGAGAGGAAAAATACACTATGTTGAAACGTTTGCTGGTTGTCGTAGCCGCGGCTCTTTTGCTGGGGCCCGCTCTCTTTGCATCCGATCGCGACGACGATCTTAGCCGCGCCCAGAGGGCGGGAGAGGTTTTCGGAGAAATCATGAAAGCTCCGGACGGCGGAATCCCGCACGATCTGCTCCAAAAAGCGAAATGCGTCGTCGTGATCCCCGGAACGGTGAAACTCGCGTTTATCTTCGGCGGGAACTATGGGCGTGGTGTGGCAACTTGCAGGACGCCTCATGGCTGGAGCGCTCCGTTGTTTGTCGCCCTGGGCGGGGGAAGCATTGGATACCAGATTGGAGGCTCAGCGACCGACCTGGTGTTCTTGCTCATGAACGAACACGCTCTGCACAGCCTGTTGAGCGACAACTTCAAACTGGGCGCTGACGCGTCTGTGGCCGCGGGACCTGTTGGGCGATCAGCATCGGCGGATACCGATCTTAAGTTGAACGCCGAGATTCTTTCCTATTCGCGCTCGAGGGGCATCTTCGCCGGCGTCAGCTTAAGCGGGTCGGTCATCAAGATCGACAAAAGCGCCGACGACGCTCTTTATGGTCCAACCGCTGACCGCCACAACATCCTGGACGGCAGCTTGAAATCTCCGGCTGGCACGCGTTCTTTGCAAGCAGAACTCGACCGGTATGCGCGTTAGCGCGGATCGCATATAGGCGTAGGCGGAAGCGACAACATGCAACGCGGCTTTTCCGCAGGAAAAGCCGCACTTCTCAGACCGTTGTGGGTTATCGCAATAGGAGATCCGCTCTCGTGTTTGAGTGCGCAGAAGCGCACAACTGCCGGATCTTCTTATAAACGAACGACAGCCCCGCCGATACTCACGTTTCGGCGGGGTTGTCATTGATATCAAGCTACTTTCTGGGCGGATAGGTTGACGCGCTCTGCAATTTCGGTCAGGAGATGGTCCGCATGCCCCTCCTCTTTGATCGTGAGATCCCAAAGCCGAGCCTCATCGGTGTTGCCGAGGATCTGGGCGAAATGGCGGACCGCACCGTAGGCCGCGATCTCGTAGTGTTCGACACGCTGCGCGGCCGCGATCAGCGCCGCATCGCGCACCGACTCGTCCGTGGCGTCTTGAATCATGGTTTCAGCTTCATCAATCAGTGCCGCTAGAACCTTGCACTTCACCGGCTTGCTCTCACCGGTCGTGCGTTCCAGCACCTGTGCCAATCGTGACTCTTGCACTTCGGTTTCTTGCAGGTGGGATTGAAAGGCCTCTTTTAGCTGCGTATCGGTAGCATTGTCGATCATCTTCGGAAGCGCTTCGATGATCTGCTGCTCAGCCGATAACAGCGTTTGCAATTGGTTGAAATAGAGCTTGCGCAAACTATCCAAATTCGCGGAAAAAAACTTCATCGGTATCTCCTAGGGGGTTTGGTATGGACGATACGGTCCGACGCAACGTTCCTGTTAAATTGGGATGCCTTTTCGTCGCCCCGCGAACTTGCTGCTTTTGCTTTTCTTTCCTGTCATTCCCGTCAGGGAATCTGCTGTTTGTAGCCGGAAGGTAGAGCGCAGCGCCGGCCACAACTGACAACGGATCACTGACTGCTGAAAACTTTCTTTTCATCGCCCGGGCTACGCGATGCGGGGATTGCCTTTGAAGCGAGTGAAGGGGGGACTCAGATCGTAGCGGATTCCGGGTTCGCTGAGGTCGCGTTGGTTGGAAGAAAAGATTGCCTCGCCTTGCTTGATCAGGTAGTCAGCCGTGCGCGCAGCCAATGCCTGGATGGTAAGGCCAGGATTGGCCGAGCCCTGGGTCGGCAGAATGCTGCCGTCGCAAACGAAGAGGTTGGGAATATCGTGGGTCCTGCCGAATTTGTCGACAACCGAATCGGATGGATCCGCTCCCATTCTCGCCGCGCCAACCAGATGCGCGAACCGGTCTTCCACAACCACCTCTTCGGCGCCGGCCGCTTCCATCACCTCCCTGACCTTGTTCTTGCCAAATGCGATCAGTTTCTGATCGTTGTCGTGGAGATTGAATGTGACCTTGGCAACGGGCAGGCCATATTGATCGGTTTCAGCCGCCAGCTCCACGCGGTTGTCCGCCCAGGGGAGAATCTCACCAAGCACACCCAGGGTGGCCCAATGGTTGTAATCCATCATCATCCTCCGGAGCCCCCATCCCCACGCTCCGGTCGCCGCGATCATCTGTTTGGCGAACGCAATGGGCAATGGAGCAACGGTCTGGATGGCAAAGCCACGGACAAAACCGCGGCGGGTATCGGTTTCATAGAAGTCTTCGGAGAGGGCGTGCGCGGGAGGTGCCTTGTAAAGCCGGATCAGCTCCGGGAAACGGCCGGCGACGATATTGCCGGCTTGAGCCATCAGGTATTTTCCTAAGGTCCCGCTGGAGTTGGCGAGGCCGCGGTCATGACCTGGGCAGGCTGAGTTGAGCAGCAGGCGCGGTGTCTCGATGGCGTAGCCGGAGACGATCACGGCGCGGGCGCGCTGAAAGTGGTGCTTTCCGTCCTTATCGTAATAAAGGACGCCATCTACCCGGCCGTTGGGACGAAGAGAGATGCGGGTAGCCATGGAATGTGCGCGGATCTCCGCGCCATGGGCGATGGCGTCAGGAACGTGCGTGATCAGAGTGCTGGCTTTTGCGCCTACCTTGCAGGCCTGAATACAGAAACCGCGATAGATACAGTGCGGGCGGTCGCCGTGCGAGGCAGACAGAATCGCAACCGGCCCACCGGCAACGGTGCGAATGCCGAGCCGGCTGCAACCACGGATGAGCACATCGCCGACGCCGCCCATGGGATGGGGACCATAGGGATGTCCGTGAGGATCGCCCCACGGAAACCAGGCCGGGCCGGCGACCGGCATCTCCCGTTCCAGTAGTTCATAGTATGGTTTGAGATCCCAGTACGAAAGCGGCCAGTCGGCGCCCACGCCATCGAGCGTGCGGATGTGAAAGTCGGAGGGGTGAAAGCGCGGCGTGAAGGCCGCCCAGTGGACGGAGCCTCCACCCACTCCTTTGCCGCTGTTGTTCTCGCCCAAGGCGAGTGGATGCTGGCCGCCGGTGATGCGGAGATCGTTCCAATACAGCTCGTGGGAGCCTTTCTCATCACTAACCCAGTCCCGCTCCGTATCCCAGAAGGGGCCGGCCTCGAGCCCGACGACACGAAAGCCGGCGCGAGCCAGGCGTTGAAGAAGAACGCCTCCCGCCGATCCGACGCCAATGACGCAATAGTCCACGGTTTCGCTGTCTGCGAACTGCCGCATCGGGTGCCGCAGGACCTGCATGGCTCCCAAGCGGTGCGGCCCGGCCTTGCCGTTGTGGGACAAACGGCTCAATGGCTGCCTCCGTGCCCATGCGTGGAAAGATAGGGTGGCGGCGACAGCTTCTCGTCCAGTTCAGAAACCGAATCGACGGGGGCGTTCCATTCATAACGCTGCTCTTCCGTCTCCCACGGCTCGGGAAGACCGTTTTCGAGGCGCATGTAGCCGCGGGGATAGGCCGGACCGCCGAAGCCGATCTCGTCCCAGGACCATGGATGCGAATAATACGCGGTTACACAATCTTCCAGCAGCAGCGACCAAAAGCGGTGAACCGGCATGCTATGCCAGACCGGGTGGTCCGGATCCGGTGAGGCTTCGTGAAGCGACTTCAGCAAGAGCTCCTGGCGGTGCACGGGGAGATCGGGGAAGGCTGCGCCAAAGCGGTTGTGGGCCATTTCGCCAATCGCTTTCAGGCCCAGATGATATGCGTCGCGGTCCGATGGCATGTTTTCGTAGCGGAAGCCGCGAAGCGCATTCTTCCAGAGGCGTTCGTCGATCGCGGGCAAGATCGCGATGGTCTTCTCGGGTGCGCGGTCATCCTGGGGCAAGATGCGCGCAAGGACCGCGGAGAGAATCGCTGCTTCACCGGCGTCAAAAAAACGTATCGGCGGCGGTGACGCAAGCCGCTGCAGCACGGTCTCTCGCGTGGCATCATCCCAGGCTTCTTGCTGCCCTAGGGTGCTGAATCCCGGGTAGTAGCCAGGCTGAGCGAGATCGCGGATCTCTCTTCCCGTAATGCGATCGAAGGGATAGGATCGGTCGTTTTTCATGGGGACTCCCGGCGCAGCAGGCTCGCCATCAACCCCAGAAAGCCGCAGGCGGCAAAGAGAAGAGGAGCGAAGATGGGCGGACCATAGAGCGTGTTGTAGAGCGGCTTTTTCATGCCGCCATTGCGCGACGCGATGCCCCGCGCATGGTAGTAGAAGCCCGTCGCGCCGTCGGCGAGAGCGAGCGCGGAAATTGCCGGCAGCCAGGTGTTGGCGATGCGCCGGCTTTTGACGGCTCCTGCAGCGGCGGCCATCAGGGGAGGAGTCAAAAGGATAGGTGTCCACTGCGCTTTGAAACGGAAGTTGGATTTGTAGTGCGAGTAGAGCGCTTCGAAGCCGCTGAAAAAAGCCCAGAAAAATGTCACCACGGAGAGATGTTTTTGGAAGCGGCCGTGGCGGAGGTTCTGACGCCAGCCCGACCCGCTGCTCACGATCGCGCTGCTTTCGCGCGCCCGCTCCAGAGAACCGCGGAACTCGTCTTCCCGGCGAAGATAGGAGGCCATCAACCCCAGATAGGCGCTGGTGCCGAAGAGCAGCGGCGCGAAGAGCGGCGGCCCCATCACGATATTGAAGACCGGAAGCCGCCATCCCCCCGGTTTCCGCGCCACCCCGCGTATGTGGAAAAAGAACCCGATCAACCCGTCAGCGAGCGTCGCGCCGCTCACCACGCGCAGCAGGACGCGCGCGCTGAAGCGATGGAAGACACCGAGCATGCCCGTGCCGGCCAGAGCTCCGCTCAACAGGACAGGCGTGTACATCACAGGATTGCTGTAGCTGCCCTTGTAATGCTCGTAACCCACTTCGAGGCCGCTGGCGATACTAGTCGCGGTGACGACCAGGCAGAGGCTTCTCTGAAAGCATCCCCTGCGGAGATGTTCCAGTGCGTCCGTCACAGCGGCGCTGGCCGGCGCGGGGAGCACCTTCCGCGCAGTGCGTTCGAGTTCGATGGCGAGAGTGAAGCTCATGCAGATACCGATCTTCTCCGCTGCGGTTTCATGAAACGGCGAACCGCTCCGCGTCCTTTTGTTTGAAGACAAGCCCCAGTCCAGGCGCGCTCATGTCCGGTTGCAGCCTTCCGTTCCTGGGGGCGATGAAGCCGTCGAAAAACATCTGCTCGATTCGGGCGTGGTCATGGAAGTACTCGATGTGGCGAAAGCCGGGAACCGCGCAAGCGGCGTGCATGTGCAAGCTGGGTGCGCAGTGAGCGGAAAGAGGACATCCAAAACTCTCCGCGATTGCTGCTCCTTTCAGAAATCCCGTATAGCCCTTGCATCGGGTCGCGTCGAGCTGCAAAACGTCCACTGCTCCTGCTTCGAGCATCCTGCGAAAGTAAAAGTGTGAATATCCGTATTCGCCGGCGGCGATCTCCATTCCGGCAGGAGCCTCGGCGCGGATGCGGTGAAGGCCGGAGAGATGGTCGGAACTGACCGGCTCTTCGAACCAGCTCACATCTTCCTCCGCAAACCGCCGCGATAGAGCGATCGCTTGTTTCACCGCGTAGGCTCCATTGGCATCGACAAAGAGCGACGTGTTCGCGCCGATGGCTTTGCGGGCGGTGTGAACGCGGCCGGGGTCGGCGCCCGGGTCCGATCCTACTTTCATCTTGACGCGGGTGAATCCGCTCTCGACCCATTGCGAGAACTGGGTTGTCAACTGCGTATCGGAGTAGGAGGTGAAGCCGCCGCTTCCATAGGCCGCCACAGACGACTCCGCTCTTCCAAGCAGAGCCGACAGCGGCGAGCCTGCGAGCCGCGCTTTGACATCCCAAAGACCGATATCCAGCGCCGAGATGGCCATGGCCGAGATGCCGTCGCTGCCGTCATTGCGTACCTGCCGCAGCATCGACTCATGCAGTTGCGGAATGTCGCAGGCGGGTTTTCCGAGGAGGCACCGCTCCGCGAGCCGTTTGGCCACCGTGGCTATGGCTTTGTCGCCATAGGTATATCCGAGACCGCGAACGCTCCCGGCGTCGATCTGCACCAGGACAAGCGTGGTCGAGTCCCAGGCGAGCGTACCGTCGGCCTCGGGAGCGTCGGTCGGGATCGTGTAGGCGGAAACCTCGATGCCGTGGATTGGCGTCCGGGGAAAATCCATCGCAAGAGAGCTCGTTTGGAACCTCTCAAACCAATTCGCGCACTTTGTCGTGCGCATTTGTCAGAACGATCTTCGACCGGTTGGGCTCACCGCGAACCAGAGCTTCGGCTAATTTCACCGCTTGCGAGGCTTTGATCTTCGCCGGCATCGGCGGGGTGAACTGGTCGACAACAGCTTCGATCAGCACCGGCTCCGAGCGGCCAACCACCGAATCAAGCTGCCGGCCGCACTCCGCCGGATCCTCGATATGGATGGCCTCGATTCCACATCCGCGCGCGATCGCGGCGAAGTTTGCAGGAAATAGATCGCAGGCATATTCCGGATTGCCGAGAAAGACCATCTGCTCCCATTTGATCTGCCCCAGGGTATTGTTCTTGATGACGATGATCTTGATGTTGAGCTTGTAGGCGGCTACCGTGATGAGCTCGCCCATAAGCATGCTGAGGCCGCCGTCTCCGATGATGCAGTAGACGGGCCGGTCGGGATAAGCGACGGCCGCGGCGATCGCATAAGGGAGCCCGCAGGCCATCGTGGCGAGGTTTCCCGAGCAGCTATGTTTTTGGCCGCGCAACGCAGGAACGTATCTTGCCCACCAGGTGGTGATGGTTCCCGAGTCAGAAGTAACAATGGCGTCGGCCGGGATGCGTTTGCCCAGTTCCCACCCGACAACCTGAGGCTTCATCGGTTTGTCGGTGCGGGTGCCGCGCTCGTTCATGAGCTTCTCCCATTCCGCTTTGGCTTTGCGTGCGCGCTCCAGAAAGTGCTTGCCATGGTCCTTGAGATGGGGAAGCAGGCCCCGCAGGCAGCACTTGGAATCGCCGACGAGTCCAACATCGGCCGGATAACGGAGACTGATGCGCTGCGAGTCAATGTCGATCTGAACGCACTTGACCGAGCCCGGCTCGGGCAGAAACTCGATGTAGGGAAAGGAGCTGCCGACGATGAAAAGGGTGTCGCATTCCTCGAGTGCATCTTGCGATGGCTCGGTTCCCAGCAGTCCGATTCCTCCGGTGGTGTAAGGACTGTCATCGGGAACGGCGGCCTTGCCCAACAGAGCTTTCACAATGGGTGCGCCGAGAATCTCCGCCACCTCCTCCAACTCTCGGGTTGCGTGCAGGGCTCCCTGGCCGGCGAGAATTGCGATTTTTTTTCCGCGATTGAGAATGTCCGCGGCATGTGCAAGCTCCACGTCGGCCGGCACTTGTTCAAAATAGGCCGGAACGGCGGAGGTGTGATGAGGAGGGTTGCGTTCGGAACGGCCTTTCTTGCTCTCTTGCACCTGCACATCGACCGGAATGGTGAGGTGTGCGACGCCGCGCCTGTTGAGGGCGGTCCGGATGGCGAGGTCCGCGACCGCCTCCATGTGCGCTCCGCTCATCACCCGCTCGTTGTACACCGCAACATCCGTGTAGAGCTTGTCGAGGGCGACATCCTGCTGAGTCAAGGTCCCGATCAGGTCGCTGTGCTGCATTCCCGTGATCGCGAGCACCGGGGCTTGGTCCATCTTGGCGTCGTAAAGCCCGTTCAGCAGGTGAATTCCTCCCGGCCCCGAAGTCGCGATACAGACCCCCAGGCGCCCGGTGAACTTGGCGTAGGCGCAAGCCATAAAAGCAGCCGATTCTTCATGGCGGACGTGAATGAACCGTATCTTCTCCTGGCGCGTGCGCAGCGCTTCAAAAACGCCATTGATGCCGTCCCCCGGCAACCCGAAGACGGTGTCGACATTCCAGGCAAGCAAACGTTCTACGAGCACGTCCGACGCGTTTGGCATAGATTCCCCTTCTCTCTGCCACCATAGGACGCGCTGTCGGCCCACGGAGTTTTCTTACCGCCGGCGTCTCAAGCCACCGGCGCGTGCATCAGCTCCGGAATGGAGGCATCAGCTCCGGAATGGAGGCATCAGAAGAAAGATCGAATCCTCGTAGAGATACATGCGGCGGCCGTTTTGGCACACGCTCGAACCGAGGTGAATCCGAATGACAGGCAAGGCGGGCAAGACCGGCAAGGCGAGCAAGACCGGCAAGGCGAGCAAGGCAGGCGGACAAGAAAGGGCGAGAAAATCTTCTTCCCCCGCCACGGCGAGGGGAAAAAAGAAGACGGCCCGAGGCGCGGCGTCCAAGGGATCCCACGCCGTAGGTGCGAACGCGCGCTGGGTAAAAAACGTAACCACGGATGCAACGCATCCCCCCGCAGGACTCTTTACCAAGAGCGCAGCGGTGATCGCGCGTAATCTCGCTTCTAAAAAGACGTCGCCCAAGGGGCCCGGGTCGGGCATGCGGATGCTGACCTATTTCATGAATCGCGCAGGCAAGGGAATGAGCGCGGCTCGGCGGCGGGAACTGGAAAAAGCCAAGCGCCTGCTGTCGGAGCGGATCCAGCGGCGGAAAAAGGCTGCATGACAAAGCAAGCATCCGGCGGAGAAATGTGGCTCAACCCAAGATTTGGCCAACGGCGCGAAGGCCGGAGCGAAGCGCTCCATGCACCGTCGACCAAGTGCCTTCTGTATCCGTATGTTCGCCGGCGAAGAAGAGTGTGTTTTCGACTGGCTCGGCCAGAATCGAGAGAGCGTCGAGAGCCCCCGCCGGCACGTAGGAATAAGCGCCGCGGCTGAACGGATCGTTCTGCCAGTCATGGGTGTGCCAACTTCGCACTTGGCTGCGGATCGAATCAGGGGGAAGCGAGAAGGCCTTTGCGAGTTCAACAATGCCTCGGTCGATGAGTCCATGCCCGGCAATTGCGGGGGACTTCGTTCGCGGGCCTCCGACCCATGCGGTAAGCGTTGAAGCGGTATTCGGAGCCGGCGTCCACCAGACGGAGGGCAGCGCGTCCTCAAGAAAGAGGAAACGCAGCTCCGGATGTTGGGCTGCCCAGAAGCGCTCGGCGAAAACGAAGGTGACTCTCGTGGCGGAGCCCATGGCCAGACGGAGGGCGGCGGCGATGGGCCGGGCCGGAACCGGGTCAAAATGGATAGTGCCGGATTGCAATACACCGAGGGGCAGAGTGAGAACACACTGTTTGGCCCGCAGGCAAAGAGTTTCGGAGGTTTCTGTGTTGGCCTCAGCTTCGACCTGGCCGGGCTTCCAGCGAATGGTATGTACCGGAGTAGAAAGCAGAAGAATTCCACCCGCGGCGAGGAATCGGCCCTTCAACGATTCCGCGACCGATGAGTAGCCTTCCTCCAGACGAAAGGTCCGGTCTCCGTCGATCGCGTCTTCGGCGCGCTGCTGCACAACCAGAGATTTTGTCCCGATGACCGTCGAGTCGGCGGCATTGAAGCCCTCTACGAAGGCGGTTGCGGAGCGAGCTGCGGCCTCAGGCAGGCTCTGTTCCGCCAGCCAGCTTGCGAAGCTTCGATCCGGCTCTTCGGGGAGCTGGTGCAGAACTGAGAATGCATCACCAAAGTCCCGGGCTTGCAGCTTTCCCTCGTGGACGCGGAGGCTGTCCCCGTCAAGTTCGAAATACCGCGCGCCGGTTTCGGCGAGAAGCTGAAGCAGCTCAGGCGGCCGTCCATGGATAAACTCTGCGCCAAGCTCGATGGGAAGGCTGGATCCCTGCACGCGAATCGAGTGAATTCGCCCGCCGATACGCGCCCGGGCTTCGACGAGGGCGACGCGAGCACCGGACTGGGCAAGGCGGCAGGCGGCGATAAGCCCGCTGATGCCGGCCCCAGCGACCAGAACGTCGAATTCCGAAAAAGGCCCGCACTGCGTGCGCGAATCCGAGTCGATGTGAGCCTCCGCCTTCATCTCCACCTCACGAGCCTATCACCGGGTAGAGAGATGTCTCTGCGAGAGATCTGCATTTGCTAGGAGCTAGAAGCTGCCCTCGGGGTGATGCATCTTCGGCGACGGCAACAGCCATCTTATGGGCGGAAGTGAGCGCCAGGCGGTCAGGAGCAGAGTTTTCGCGATTTCCTCTGCTTGCCGACGGTGTAGGAGAATCGCGCCAGCCGATGGACTGTCGCCTCGCGCTCTTTCGCGGGCGGATATCTTCGAACGCGATGTGCCGCCGGGCCGGCGGCCCCCGGAATCACGCGGATACCCGCCCGGGATATCGTGGAAATACCGAAGGTACTTACATCCACTCGCCTCCCTGCTCACTCCAACCAAATGCATGACGCCAGAGATTCATTGGACGGGCATCGCCCTTCGTCTTCTGCTCACCGTCGTTGCGGGCGGCCTTTTGGGCATCGAGCGCAGCCGGACGGGTCACGCCGCAGGCTTGCGGACGACACTGCTGGTCACGCTTGCCGCTTCGGTGGCAATGATCCAGATGAATCTCCTGATCCCGACGAATGGCAAGCCGCCAAATTCATATGCCGTAATGGACCTGATGCGTCTGCCGCTCGGCATTTTGACGGGCGTCGGCTTTATTGGCGCGGGAGCGATCGTCCGCAAAGATGAGATGGTCGTCGGCCTGACAACCGCGGCGACGATGTGGTTCGCAACCGTGGTCGGTTTGTGTCTTGGCGGCGGCCAGATCATTCTCGGTTCCGTATCGACGATCCTTGGCATGCTCGTCCTTGCGGCGCTGCGTCCCTTCGAAAATACGATTGAGACCTACCAGAAGGGTGAACTGGAAATAACCATTCCCGAAGGCCAGCTTTCCGCGGAAGAATTGCGAGCGCGGCTCGAGGCAGCCGCCTTCCGGATCAGGGCAATCACCTCGGTTTCTTTGCCCACGGAAAATCGCCGGAAGATCAAATGCGAGGTGCGGTGGCCTTCTTCCAGACAGGGTCCTGTGCTTCCGTCCGTGGTTGTTCAGCTAGAAAAGATTCCCGGGCTCATCGAACTCGAGTGGAAAGGCTTTGATCCTCGGCCCAATTGAAGCGCAGGTGCTTGCGTCTTGAGGCCGAGGACTGGATTTTTCATCTTGCAAGATAGGAAAAAGGAGAGAGTGCCATGCCAGACAAATCGACGCTGCGAAAAGCCAAAGAGGACCTGCGCGAGGGAAAGTCTGCTTCTACGGCGGCGGGAGAATTCGTGCATGAAGAGGTGGAGCATGTGAGAGAGGGAAAACACGGGGCCCGTTCCCCCAAGCAGGCAATTGCCATCGGATTGAGCAAGGCTCGGCGCGCCGGCATCCCTTTGCCCCCTCCCGAAAAAGGGAAGGCGAAAGAAAGCACAAGGCGGAGCGCCGCGGGAGCCTATCGCCGGGGACAGGCGAAGAGCGAAGACAAGCCTTCGCCCCGGGCCTCGCGCGCGCGCAAGGCGGTACTCGAACGGGAGCCGCGCAACACGGCCTCGCACAGCGCCCTTTCAAAGCAATCGCGCACGGCCTCCAGTCAGCGGAGCAAAAGCGACAGGCAGAGCGCAGCGCGCAAGGCCGTCCGGACCAAAGGGAAAGCGGGAGTTCGAGCGGCAGCCAAGAAGGGCGCCCAAACGCGGGCTCGAAGCCGCAAGTCTTCATAAGCACGGATGGACGCGGTGACGGCGGGGGATGGGATACGCGTGTGTAGGGAAGCGGACGTCATTGTCAGCCGCACGTCTGCATAACGGGGAGCGGAAAACAGAGCCCAACGCAGCCACGCTGATTCGCTGCTTTTGCTTTTCTTTCTGTCATTCCCGTTAGGGAATCTGCTGTTTTGAAACCAAAAGGTAGCGCGCAGCGCTGACCACAACTGACAACTGATCACTGACTACTGAAAACTTTCTACTGTCATCTCGACCGGAGGCGGCGCGAAGAGCATTTCGCCTGATGGGGTGGGAGCGGAAAACAGAGCCCAACGCAGCCACGCTGACTTGCTGCTTTTGCTTTTCTTTCTGTCATTCCCGTTAGGGAATCTGCTGTTTTGTAACCACAAGGTAGCGCGCAGCGCTGACCACAACTGACAACTGATCACTGACTACTGAAAACTTTCTACTGTCATCTCGACCGGAGGCGGCGCGCAGAGCATTTCGCCTCATTATGATGGAGCGGAGAACAGAGCCCAACGCAGCCCACTCCATCGAAGAATGGCTGCTCGTAGCGGGCGTAACCACTCCACCGAGTCAGGAGAAATGCGTTAGCGGAGAGATCCGCTTTTGCTAACAGCTAAAAGCTAGAAGCTAAGAGCTAACTGCTAACAGCTAAAAGCTAGAAGCTAAGAGCTAACCTGACGCCGCGGCGCACCGATTCTGTCACGACGCCATAGACAAGGTGTGCGGCAAAGGGGGAAGCGAGCGAAGAGGCCGAGGTTTCGCCGGAGCCCGAGAGGTTGAGCACAGGTACGGCAAGCATGTCGGCGCCTCCAAAGAGGGCGCTGCCGAAGGTTGTTCCGAAGCCGGAGGTCACCCCGGAAAAATATTCGGCAAGGCCGCCATAAAGCCCGCCCATGATCGCGCCAAAGGCATAATGGACGATAGGCCCGCCTTTTTCTTTTTGAGCGCGTGTAAGGTGGCGGCCTCCCGTGGCGATGCTCACAATGGCGTCCGCGGTTTTCATCGTTGCATCGTCCTGAGGCTCGGCATTCGACGGCTTGGCGGAAGATGTCTGCGATTCGGAGCCTCCGCCCGAGACTGCTTGCTGCAACGCCTGGCCGGGGCCAGCCATGAATTCGTTCATGGCCCATGCTGCCACGAGCCCGCCCGCAACGCCGGCTATCACGCCGCGTGGAAGGCTTCTCTGTTTGGTCATTGGTCCCTTCCCATTGCTTTCCGCAGCGATGCTGCACCCGTCCCATCCAGTGCGGCAACCATTTCAGGACAGCCACCCCACCTCAGGCGGTCATCTCCAGATCCTCTGCTTCGAGCTCATCGATGAAGAGATCGATTCCTGCCGAAGCGTCGGGGATGCGCCGGTCAATTATGGAAATAGTTCCGTCATTGGCAAAGTGAAAGTCATGCACCAGGTAGCACTCTCCGCACAGCCAAAAATGCTCCACTACTTCTTTCCCGCTGCGCTTGCGTGAGATCCGCACGACGCGACCGGTCCTCAGATAGCGTAGCTCTTTGTTGCATTTTGGATTAAAACAAGTCGCCAACATCTTATCTCCCTCACTTTCATGCCGCCCGTGAATCCTTTGTGCGTCCCGGCTGAGGGCTTTCCAGGCGCGGCCAGGACTCAACAACTCAGATGATTTCTGGATCCGGCGAGTTTTCCGGGCCGGGTCTTCGCCTGTTCCGAAGTGCCGATGTTGGGTCAAACGGCCCGGGGGTTCGTCGCCAGGGCGGCTCAGGCAGTCACAACTCGCATCCACTTAAACGTGATCCGCAAACTCAAATCCGGCGAATTCCGGTTGTACTCGAGGAAGAAGGACGCCTCCCCGGGGAAACGCCGCAATCTGGGGACGTTTTCAACACTGGAGAAAGCCAAGAAGCATGAGGGCGAGGTTCAATACTTCAAGAAGCATTGACCAAAGGAGGAGAAATGGCCAGCTATGGCAAAGCAGCGAAGAAAAGTGTCGGGAGCGCGATGCGCCGCAAGAAGGCCGGCACTCTGCGCTCCGGAAGAAAGGGGAAGGGGGGTACGGTGAAGAGCAGGAAACAGGCAATTGCAATTGGCCTTTCCGAGGCTCGCAAAAAGGGCGCGAAGGTGCCGCGGAAGAGATCGCACTGAGACATCGCCGGCTTTTTTAGCTGGGCGCTTTTTCCCATCTTTCCAAAAGATCGCGGGCCAAAAGATCGCGGGTTAGAGCGTTTTCACTTGAAGTGTTTACAAAAACAATGCCTTGTCCGTGGCCGTTTCATCGAAAAACCGGGGTCCCCGGCAAGCGGAGCTTGCTGGGGTGAAAAAAACGGCCACTTCTAACCAGTCTCTCTATGTCAGAGGAAAAGTGAAAACGCTCCAGTGTCCTGAGTCATTCGTTCGTTCAAGAAGTGAACTTTGTTTTGTATCAGGACGCGACTTTGCGGTCACCGCGACCCCAGCGGATTCTTTCTCCGTTGCGGTATCCGCTTTAGTCGCGCCATAAACGCCGTAAAATCAATAGGGCTTAGCCCCTGAGGGCTGTTCTTCGAACCACTCCAATTCGCCAAATTGTTCATGAACTTCAGACTCACCACACTAGCAGGCTTTACCGAAGGGAGTGCGTATGCCGAAACCTGAGGTTGGGGGCCGGTACTTGGAGTTTTCGCAACCGTGCATGCAGCATGGTTTCGATGGCTTTGAATTGGCCAACATAACAGCGCCAATTTGCAAATGCTGCGACGCATGGATCCTAGGAGAAGGCGTTCAGCTCGCGGGCCAGGTCTTTTGCGGTGTGGAGTGCGCCTGGCTTGCGATCCGGGCAGCCTAAAAGCTCAGCCAACACGCTTGGCTGCCTGCGACGGGCTGTCGTCGTCCTGTCTGACCGCCATACCTTGCGCAAACTGGGGTAGGGAACGCGGCGGGCTTCCCGCTGCGTCCCTGTTCAATTTCAGCCAGCCGCGCCCTGGGCCATACGTCTGGTCATCTCGGCCGGCGAAACGTCTTCGACGTGTGTCCCTATCGTCCATTGATAGCCGAAAGGATCGACGAAGGTGCCGTTGCGGTCGCCATAGAACTGGTTTTCAACCGGCCGCAGAATTGTGGCTCCGGCGGCGACTGCGCGTTCGGCGGAGGCATCGACATCTTCCACATAGAGCATCATGCTCACCGGTGAGCCTCCGAAATGCTTGGAGCTGCGAATCTCCCGCTCCGGGAACTCGTCTGCCAGCATGATCCGGGAGTTTCCGATAAGAATCTCGGCATGTCCGATGCGCGGGCCCATGGGCATACGGAAGAGCTCCTTGGCATCGAAGGCCTTTTTGTAAAATTCGATCGCCGCTGCGGCATCGTGCATGATGAGATACGGCGTGACGGAGTTATATCCATCGGGAATCGGCTTTACCATGGGGATCCTCGCAAGGGAAGATAGGCAAGAGGGAGCGTCTTCGCTCTTGAGCACCCGCCATCATACTCCTCTTCTTCGGCCACGAAGATGAAGCCCGCAGTATCGTTCCTACGAATTCGCCGCGCCAATTAGAGCCCACCGGAATCGTCAAGAAATCGCAAAATCAATCAAGAAATCGCAACAACTGCCTTGACTTAGTATCCGGGATAAAACTACATTGTAGGGAAATGAATCCCGCCCCTGCTCTCGGTGAATTCGAACAAGTGGTATTGCTCGCCATCCTGCGTCTGGACAAGGAAGCCTACGGCGTCACGATCCGCTCGGAGATTGCATCCTGTACCGGACGGGAGCCTGCTCCCGGCGCTCTCTATACCACGCTCGATCGCATGGAGAGCAAGGGAATTGTGCGCTCCTGGCTTGGAGAAGCGACTCCAC
This sequence comes from Acidobacteriaceae bacterium, assembly GCA_036267335.1. Lineage (GTDB taxonomy): Bacteria > Acidobacteriota > Terriglobia > Terriglobales > Acidobacteriaceae > PALSA-350. The sequence continues at coordinate 1,366 of DATAWF010000134.1, read as the reverse complement.
AGCGTGGCGGCAGGCCGAAGCGATACTTTGCGGTGACGAAAGCAGGCCGTGCCGCGCTCATCCATGCGCAAAAGTCGTATCAGCGTTTGCTGCAAGGTCTCGATCTGCTGGGAGATGCCAATGCGTAGCGCTTGGATCGCGGAATGGATCGTCGCCCGCTTTACCGACAGGAAGCGGGCCGCGGCAATTGTGGGTGACCTGGTCGAGGTCAAAGCGGAAAAGGGAGTGGCATGGTTCTGGTATGCGATCGCGCAGGTCTTGCTGTCGCTGGCGTGGCGGCGATCGGTGGCCACGATCGCCGCAGTCTATCTTGGAAACCGGATCTCCGATCTGCTCTTTTTCAGACTGATCCAGGTTCATCCACGGCACCCGCGCCCGGATTTGTGGGTGCCAATCGCTACTTGGCTCATCCTCCCTCTGGGTACGGCGCTTCCTTATGCGGCGATCCGCTATGGACTTCGCGATGGTTTGACGCGATTTGCATTTGCGGCGATGGCATTGGTAACAGCGGGCATCTACTTTTGGTGGCTGCCGGCCTTTCCCGTGATGTGCGCGACGTTGGGCACGGGTGTCGTAGGAGTTTCCCTCTGCAATCGTGAATGGCGCCGGGGCGCGGCGGTCGCTTGTGCTGCTTCTGTAGCGGGATTGATCGGGTTCATTTTGATAGGGATTTTCTTTGCTGTGTTGGAATTCGTTTTGTATCCAAGCCTGTGGGGAGCCGGCAAGGAATTCTCGCATCCTTGGCTGATGTGGTTGCCCCTTTTGCTGCCATTGGGGGCAGCATGGACGACAACAGCGGCATGTTCCTACCTTCACCGCAGGTTTCTGGAGCGTAAAGCAACCGAGCTGGCGACAGAAGAGCGAGGAATGAGCTAGAGCGAATGCCGAGTCAATGGACGAAATACACATTGGGGATGGTTCTGCTTGCGGCGCCTTGGACCGGACAGGCCCAATTGCCTGACTCGAAGGGCCTGAGTTTCGAGGTTGCGACGATTGACCCCAGCCGGCCTTCACCTAACTCCAACCTGAACTTCAAGGACGATGGCTTCACGGCGCGGAACTTTACGCTGCAGGGAATCCTTGTATTTGCCTACCATCTGACATCACCCACCCAGCTTGTAGGCGCGCCCGCGTGGGTGAATTCCGCCAGGTTCGACATTACTGCCAAGGAGATGCCGGATGTCGCCGACAAAATGAACCACATGTCGGGAGACGGAAGAATGGATGCCTATCGCTCCATGATTCAAGGACTACTGGCTGATCGCTTCGGATTACGCATGCACTTCGAGAAGCGGGAGATGCCGGTGCTCGCGCTAACAATTGCCAGGTCCGGCTCGAAACTCCAACCGGCCAACAGCACCGAGCA
>DATAWF010000133.1:0-4853 GCA_036267335.1 Acidobacteriaceae bacterium | reverse complement strand
TCGAGCGCCCTTTTCTGCGCCTCAAGGAGCGGCTTGCGGTCATCGTCAGTGAGCCGCACGAGGCAGTCGGGAAATCAGCCGTCATCGCCCTGCGCTCTTGAGCGCGCTTCCTCAATGGCTCGTTCCCCCGCGCTCAGAGCCGCGGAACTCATTGCCCCGGCGAAATCGTCCCGCTATACTTCCTCAAGCCGCTCTCTTTCCCATGGCTCGGCCGTTCCGTGTCTGGGTTCCCCAGCAAGAATAGGCAAAAGAATCTGCGATGTCCGCTCAGATGGATGGATTAGAAGGCCCCGCCCCGATGCCGGCTCCTGAGCTAACGCGATCAAATGCGCCTTCACCATCCGCAGATCTCAAGGGAAATCCGGCCGGAAGATACTACCGCCCGGGACTTGATGTGGTCCGCTTCATCGCTTTCCTGATGGTCTTTCTGTGGCACGTGCTCCCTCCGGCGCACGATTCATGGGTCGTCAATCGCCTTGGCGTTGACGCAGCCGCACTTTACGCCGCCACTCTAAACGGCTTGAGGTTCGGCCTCTGCCTCTTCTTCACACTGAGCGCGTTCCTCATCTTCGAACTGCTCCTGCGTGAAAGGCAATCCACCGGAAGCGCCAGCATCAAGCGCTTTTATCTCCGGCGCATCCTCCGCATCTGGCCTCTCTACTATCTCGGGCTCCTGCTGGGCCTATGGTGGGCGTTCACCCTGGGCAGCGGCGCGGACAACCTCCCGGCACTCGGATCGTTCGCGGTATTTGCTGGTTCCTGGTTCGTAACCACGCACGATTGGATGTATAGTCCTGCAGATGTTCTGTGGAGTATTTCGGTCGAGGAGCAGTTTTACCTGGTTGCTCCCTGGCTGGCGAAATACTGCGGCCGCGGAGTCTTGTTCGGCTTTTGCGCTCTTGTCGTGGCCGTCTCCAATTGGACTCTGTACATCGTTGCTGGAAAAGACGGTCCGATTGACAAAACATGGTCTAATTCCCTCGTTCAATTTGAATGTTTTGCGGCCGGCATTCTCTTGTGTCTATGCTTGAACGGCAGAATTCCGAGAATGCGCGCTGCCGTGCGCGCTGTTGTTTTCGCCGGTGCGGCAACCTCATGGCTCATTGCAGGAAGCCTCTTCAATGCCTTCTATCAATCGGGCCCGGGTTCCGGGAGTTGGCAGCTCATGGTCAGTTATGCGCTTGCGGGATTCGGATCGAGTCTCGTTCTATTGGCCATGCTTGATTTTCGAATGGGGCGTGATTCCCGCTGGGCTGTTCATCTCGGCCGAATTTCATACGGACTCTATGTGTTCCACGAGTTCGTCATTGAGCTCTTTGCAAGGATTCCGACGAGAGTGGGAGTAAACACGCTTCGTTCCCTCCCGCTCAGAGGCGGTCTCGAGTTGGTGATACGGGTGGTCGCACCTTTGCTCGTCACTTGGGCTCTTGCCGAGCTCTCCTACCGTTTCTTTGAGCGGCCTTTTCTACGTCTCAAGGAGCGGCTTGAGGCCATCGCCACCAAGCCGCAGCAGGGAGCCGAGAAGCCGGCCATTGCTGCCGCCCGCTAGAGCCCAGGTGCATTGACCGCGCAGCGCCGTTGAACGAGCGAGACAAAAGGGCAGCCGAAAAGGTGCAGACCCCGCGGACGGTGCTCAACTTCCGTACCTGGGCAAGCCTCCAGCCGTTACGGACGCCCTGCTATCCTTAATCACGTGATTCCGCACCGCACCCGCCAAAGATTGTTTGCGCTTCTGGTCCTTCCAACGCTTGTGCTCGCCGCCTGCCATCGTGAAGAGCGCGCCGTGGTCAAAGTGGAAAAGGACGCGGTGGACGCCGAGCACCGGGCGCAGCAGGCCGCCGCGGAGCACGATCAGGAACGCGCCGAGCTTGACCAGATCCCGCTGCCCACCAAGAGCCTCTACGTTGACATTCACGACCCCTCGGAGTGGGCAAATCCGTTTCTCGCCGTCGGCGCTGACACGGTGACCCTGCGCATCCTTCTGGCCGACGCCAACCCCAGCACGGTGGGGCAGGGAACCCTGCTTCGCCCCGCGGCGGCACGGCGCCAGGAGCTGGATTTGCGCCTCTCCGACTTGGATACTGCGGTCGCCGCCATTCCTCCCGGTGCATGGTCGTATGGTCGCGTAATCGCGGTCGCGGAATCCACCTCCGCAGCGCCCAAAGACCGGCCCAAGGTCCGTCGCAATGTTGAAGCCGTCATTCGCCAGCTCAACGACCTCGGCGTGGTCGTCGAAGAGTGGCCTTCGCGCTAAACCGCTTCGCTGCCGGCTCGCCCGAGCCTCACTACCTCTTGGAACAGCATACGAAGATGGAAGTATCTCCGATGGTTCGCACCTCGACGTAATCGTCTTTGCGGAGGATGCTCACCCACTCCGAGGCGTCGCTGAATCCGCCATTCCATTGGTTTCCTAGAACGATGATGCGCGGAGTGTGAGCCGCAAAATCAGCCTCGATCTCGCTCCGGGTAATAATGTGATACTTCGCCCTCTGATCACTTGTGAGCTTGTTGGCAATTACCCATCCAAAGTCGTTTTCGAAGCCCGGCGAAGGTTCCGCTTTGGACGCGGCGACGTAGCCGGGCCAGAAGCTGGCAATCTGTTCTTTTGGCGCAGCCAACTCGTCAATCGCTCTGGAGACCGCGCTTGCATTAGCCAAGGTCCAGTTCCGAGCATCGTCGGTATTCTTGATGCCTACGACCCTGTCCCCGGTGAAGAGATACCGTCGAAAACCTGGCGCCGACGCAACAACGAAGGTTACCACCACAATGACACTGACAAGCACAGCAATCCGCTTCGGCGAACCCGAGCGCTGCGAAGCAATAAAGTCGCTTGCCCCGCATACAACCCCCACGATGAGGAACGGCATGCACATGCAAAAATACTGCACCATCGGCGGCGTCGGAAGAATGGAAATGAATCCCAGAACAAATGCGATCGCGAATGCCAGGAGCGCGCCGCCCTTGCGCATCCGTGTCGCAAAAATCACGACCAGCGACACTGCTGAGAGAATCGCGAATTGAACGCCGTTTGCTCGGCCAAACAGAACCATCAGTCCTGTAACAAATTTTCCTCGCCAGTCCCCGATCAGGCCCGCGTTCGAGCGAATCGCGTGATAACCAAGATTGTTGAAGAGGAACAGGCTAGGAGAAGAGGCAAAAAGAATAAGACACGGCACAATCCCGACTGTGAATCCGCCGAGAAACCAGAGCACGCGGGTGTTTCTGTTCCCGGTCCCGGAGTGGCGCAACACCCACCAGAGAAAAACCGGCGCAAGTCCCACGACATACGAACGTGTATCGACGCCCAGGCCAAAGAGCAATCCCGCAACCGCTGCCATCCATGGTGAAGATGCCGGCGAGAGCCGCGTGACAATCACATACGCGCCAACCAGAAAGAGCGCCGCCAGGGAGTAGGTTTTCACCAGCGGAAACCACGCGAAGATTAGCGTGCTTGAGGCGAACAGGATCACCGCTGCCGCCCCGGCGGCCCATTTCCGGGTTTCATGGCAGACATGCTCGTAAATAAGCACACCGAGAATTGCTGTCAACAGTGCGGAAAAGCTTCGGGCTGAGAACCACGAGATTCTGAACAGCCACATCCAGAGGCCATAAGCGTAGGGCACCAGAGGAGCCTGCGTATAAAAAAAATCGAAATAAGGTGTCCTGTGCTCCATTACCAGGCGCGATGCCAGCAGATAGAATCCCTCGTCTCCATCGATGAGGCGGTGGCAAGCGGCAAATTCGAAAAAACACGCGAGGAAGACGGCGACCGGCGCAAGGGCGAATCTGGACGCGCGAGTCATTTCAGCCGGGTTTTTCATAGGAGAGGGTATTTTTTTGGCACCGATCCATCAAATTGTACCCTCGCGCATTGCTTTTCAGAGTGCAAAATGGATTAGCCTGCGGAAGCTCGTCCCCGGGCAGGGATTAGAATTGTCGTTATCAGAGCATGAAAGTACTGATCTCAGGAGTGTGCGGCTTCGCGGGCAGCCATCTGGCTCGATTCCTGCTCGAATCTCACGAGGGAATCGAAATCCTGGGATTGGACAGCCTGGCGCGCCAGGGAAGCGAAACCAACCGCCAGGGGCTCCAGCGGCTGGGCGTGCGATTCTTCCACGGCGATCTTCGCATGGCCAGCGATGTTGACTCGCTTCCGCCGGTCGATTGGGTGATCGACGCCGCGGCGCAGCCCAGCGTTCTTGCCGGTCGTGACGGCAAAACGAGCCCACGCCAGTTGCTCGAGCATAACCTGCTCGGCACCATCAATCTGCTTGAGTATTGCCGCAATTCGCGAGCCGGCCTTATTCTCCTCAGCACCAGCCGTGTCTACTCCATTCCCGCTCTGGCGAAGTTACCTTTGCTGGTGGACTCTGCAAGGTACGTCCTCGATGCGAAACAGTCTCCATCGCCCGCGGTAAGCGCGGCCGGCATCACGGAAGCTTTCAGCACCCAGGCCCCCATTTCGCTGTACGGCGCCACCAAGCTCGCTTCCGAGCGTTTGGCGCAAGAGTACGCCGCCGGGTTTGGCGTTCCAGTCTGGATCAATCGCTGTGGCGTCCTGGCCGGCGCGGGACAATTCGGCACTGCGGAGCAGGGAATCTTTTCCTACTGGCTTCACGCTCACGCAGCCCGGCGTAACTTGAGGTATCTTGGATTCGGCGGTCATGGTTTTCAGGTGAGAGACGCTCTGCATCCTCGCGATTTGGCGCACCTCGTCGATCTCCAGTTGCGTAGGCCCCGCAACGGCGGCTTGCAGAATGTTTCGGGCGGGCAGGAAAATTCGATGTCTCTGGCTGAGCTTACCGCGTGGAGCGATCGCCGCTTTGGCCCGCACCAGCCTGTCGCCGATGGAT
>DATAWF010000132.1:0-6532 GCA_036267335.1 Acidobacteriaceae bacterium | reverse complement strand
GGCATCTACCCCGCTGGGTACAGTTGTGCCGATTCTGCTCTAGCGCGGATTTCTCACACTCTCTGTCGTTGAGGGGGGATGACGGCGAGGTTGCGAACAGCAGATTCCCTAACGCATTTCTTCTGACACTATGGAGTGGTGATGTCTGCTATGTGCAGCCATTCTTCGATGGAATGGCTGCGTTCGGCTCGGCTCTCCGCTCCCACATCATCAGAAGAAATGCTCGACGGGAATGACAGAAAGAAAAGCAAAGGCAAATGCCCCACTCAAGCCAAAACCCGGGCTTGAATGGGCCACCCGCGAGGCCTGGCGATATAGGACAGGATGACGGCCGGGGAAACAAACAGCAGATCTCTCCGCTGCGCATGAGGATAACCCCTCATGCTTCGGTCGAGATGACAGTGTTCTCTGAGAGTGTGAGACATCCAGGCTAGTGCCAGGCTAGTGCAGGTGCATGCGCCAGAGCGTGTAGCTGAGCATTTCATGCATCACGCGCTGCGCCTCCTGCCAGCGGGTCAGGGGGCGGGCCTCTGGACGGGGCGAGGTATAGACCTGCATGCCGAGGCTTTCGCACAAAGCGTGAATGCGAAACAAGTGCGTTCCGTCCGAAACGGCAAGAATCGTACGCAGGTGATTCTCGCGGGCAATCGAGGCCAAGCGCCGGGCCGACTCTTCCGTGTCCGTGCTCTGGGTCTCGGCGATGATCTGCGTTTCAGGGACGCCGTGAGCCAGCAGGTAATCGTGGCCAACCGCGCCCTCCGTGTCCTGCTGGCCCCCGCCGCCCAAGGTGATGACCAGGGGCGCTAGATGTTCCTGATAGAGAGTGAGGGCATGGTCGAGACGGGCGCGGAGGACGGGGGAGGGCCGGCCGTCATACTCGGCCGCACCAAAGACCGCAATGGCGTCCGCGGGGCGCGCTTCGTCGCGTCCGGCGTAATCGTGAATCTGGCCATAGACCCAAAGGAACCAGCCCGCAGCGGCGGTTGCTCCGGCGGCGAGAACAATGCGCGCTAGAAGGCGCGCCGTGGAGCGGGCGGTTGCCGCTTTGGGGCTCCCTGTGGGGCCTCGTCCCGTCCGGACTTGACGCAAGTTCGTGTCGGGAAGGAACATGCGCTCCTATTTGTGCAGCGCTAAAGCAATTTGATGCGTCGGGATTGCGCCCTCGCGCAGGATGGTCCAAGACCCGTTGCCGGCGGAGAGATCCACGATCGTGGTCGATACGTTACGACCCGTGGCCCCCCCGTCGACGATCAACGGAATTCGATCGCCGATCTGATTGAGCACGCATGCGGCGTGGCTGCATTCGGGCGACCCTTGCAGATTGGCGGAAGTGGCCGTAACCGGCAATCCCAACTTTTCGACGATAGCCCTGGCAATGGCGGAATCCGGAACGCGCAAAGCGACGTTTCCGGTGTTGGCCGTAGAACGCAGCGGCAACTGCGACCCCGCGCGCACAATCACGGTCAGCGGACCGGGCCAGAACCGTTCGGCGAGCCGGTCGAAGGCGGGACCGATCTCTCGCGCCAGACGATAGGCCTGGGAGGTATCCGCGATCAGCAGAGAGAGCGGCTTGTGTTTCAACCGGCTCTTGATCTCGTAGATTTTTTCGACCGCCCGCAGGTTCACCGGGTCAACGGCCAAGCCATAGAACGTATCGGTGGGAATCCCCACCACCTTGCCGCTCTTGATACAAGACACGATGTAGTCAACCCGCTCAGGCTCCGGCTCATCCGGATGCACTCGCAGAATCTCAGCGAACAAGATCGCTCCAGCAAGGAAAGGTTTTTGTCGGCGAGCAAGAACCCGCAACGCGGGCCACCACCAGGTCCAGTCTACGACGGAACCAGCAGATTCGAACCGGGATAAATTTCTTCGCGGGCTTCTCAGGTCTCGCCGGCAGGCCCGGTTCGCGCGATGCGACCGGCTGCGATCGTTGTCGCTACGCGTAGAATCGCCATGAGATGGAGCGGCCGGGGAAGGCGGAATGCGCACAATCGAGAGTCCCCAAAATGCGCGGGTGAAAGAGCTGCGCGCCGGCCTCAAACAAGGCAGGACGAAAAGCGGCCTCATCGCCATCGAAGGCGAGCACCTTCTTGAGGAGGCCCTACGCAGCGGGCTGACGGTGCACACGATCTTCGTCCGCCGAGGAATGGAGAGGCGTCTCGAAGCCATCCTACCCGGTCAAGTTCCAAGCGAAGGGACGGAGGTTCTGCTGCTCGAAAGCGATCTCTTCCGCAGCGCCTCGGCAACTGAAAATCCCCAAGGACTCGCCGCGCTGCTCGAGCCGCCGGAGTTTTCTCTCTCCGCCGCGTTTGAAGGGACACCGCTCTTGCTGGTTGCCGCGGGAATTCAAGATCCGGGCAACCTGGGCACGCTTGTACGCTCGGCGGAGGCCTTTGGAGCTACCGGAGTCTTGCTGCTTCCAGGAACGGTGAGCCTGTGGAACGCAAAGACGCTGCGGGCCTCCTCCGGCTCCGCTTTCCGGCTTCCCTCTTTCGCGATCGGCGAGGAAGAAACGATCGAGCTGTTACGGCGCCATGGGGTGCGCCTCTTTGCCGCCACTCCCCACGACGGGAACCGCTCCCCCGATCTCGCGCAGCCAGCTGCGATTCTTCTGGGAAATGAAGGCGCAGGATTGCCGGAGCAGTGGCTCCTTCGCGCCGATCAGACGGTGACCATCCCTTGTCCGGGAGCGGTGGAAAGCCTGAATGCGGCTGTGGCCGGCAGTGTTTTGCTCTATGAGGCTGCCCGGCAGCGCCTGGAAAAAGCCGCAGGCCCACGGCAAAGAATCAACCGGCATCCCAATCGACGGAACGGTATCAGCCGATGAGCCTCTTTGGAAGCATCCCTGAAGGCGGCAGCCAGAGCCAGCATCGCGCCGGCCGCGCACGCTCCTCGACCGTCCCGCTCGCCCAACGGATGCGGCCACATTCGCTCGATGAATTTGCCGGCCAGGAGCATCTTGTGGCGCCCGGAAAACCTTTGCGCATCCAGATCGAGCGCGACGACACCGCGTCGATGATCTTCTGGGGGCCGCCGGGCTCGGGCAAAACGACGCTGGCGAAGATCATCGCCGAGAGTACGCAGGCCAGCTTTCTTGAATTCTCGGCTGTGCTCTCGGGCATCAAGGAGATCAAACAGGTGATGGCCGATGCCGAGAAGGCTGCCGACCTCGGCTCACGCACGATCGTCTTTGTCGATGAGATCCATCGCTTCAACAAAGCGCAGCAGGATGCGTTTCTTCCTTATGTCGAGCACGGAACAATCCGGTTGATCGGGGCAACCACGGAAAATCCTTCGTTCGAAGTGATCTCCGCGTTGCTTTCGCGCTGCCGAGTCTACACGCTTCGTGCCTTGACCGAAGGACAAATTCAACAATTGCTGGAGCGGGCCCTTCGCGACCGCGATCGGGGCCTGGGCCAGCTCGAGCTGGCGGCTGAGCCAGCAGCGCTTGCCGCAATTGCCAGCTATTCGAGCGGCGATGCCCGCAGCGCTTACAACGCCTTGGAGGTCGCAGCCAAAATCGCCTCCGCGGGCGACCGGCGTATCACGCCCGAAGTTGCAGCTGAGGCCCTGCAGCAGCGAGTGCTGAACTACGACAAGCAGGGTGAAGAACACTACAACCTCATCTCCGCCTTGCACAAAAGCATCCGCAACAGCGACGCCGACGCGGCTCTCTATTGGCTGAGCCGCATGCTCAAAGGGGGAGAAGACCCGATGTATCTTGCGCGCCGCCTGGTTCGGATGGCGGTCGAGGACATCGGCCTCGCCGCGCCGGAAGCGCTCACGTTATCGCTGGCCGCGCGCGACGCCATGCACTTTCTCGGCTCGCCTGAAGGAGAGCTGGCGCTGGCCCAAGCGGCCGTCTACCTTGCGCTCGCCCCAAAATCAAATGCTGTCTACACAGCGTTTGGGGAGATCTCGGCCACCATCGAGCAGACGCGGGCCGAGCCGGTTCCGCTGCACCTGCGCAACGCTCCCACCGGGCTCATGAAGCAGTTGGACTACGGGAAGGGATATGAGTACGCCCACGATGTCGAAGATAAGGTTGCGGACATGGATTGCTTGCCGGACAGCCTTCGCGGACGCCGATTCTATCAGCCGACCCGAGAGGGCCGCGAAAAGATATTGGCCGACCGGATGGAGGAGATTCGCAAGATCCGTGCGCGCAAGCACGGGCAGAGCTAGCACTCTCTGTCGTTGAGGGAGGATGACGGCGAGGGGACACAAACAGCAGATTCCCTACGGGAATGACAGAAAGAAAAGCAAAGGCAAATGCCCCACTCAAGCCAAAACCGGGCTTGAATGGGCCGCCTGCGAGGGCTGGCGATATGGGGCAGGATGACGGCGAGGTTGCGAACAGCAGGCTCCTTTCCGGAAATGACAGCGTTGACTGAGAGTGTGAGAAATCCGGGCTAAAGCAAGGCTAGGGCCGCTTAGCGGATCTTTGCTTTTCCTGGGAGATCGTATTCCGTCAGGTCGCGGCTGGCAGCAGCCTCAACCTGGATTCGCGCTTGGCCGGGTGTCTTGCCATCTTCGTCATAGACAACGAGCGTGTTCGATGCCTTCAGCCAGCATTCCGGGATGTAGAGTCCATCGATCGGAATTTTCTCCGGATATCTCCCTAGATTGTGGCCGTTGACCCAGATCGATCCATGGCCAAGTCCCGCGAAGGTGACCCGCCAGATCGGGTGCCGGCCTGTGGCGCCGTAGACGGGAGCGAAGAAAGTAGTCGCGAAATATTGAGGGCCGGTGAAAGTTTCTCTTGCCTTGAGCTGCCGCCACGCGGTCGAAGCGGGGATCTCGCCCGGGCCGCCGCGCATGTGCCAGCCGTTCACCGGAGCCGCGGCCGCCTCACTATCAGAGGCAAGGCGCAAGGTTGCCGCGCCGTCCAAACCTTTCACATCTTTGTCGGTCAAGGGGCCGAGGTAGTTGTAGAGCTTGTTGCGCCCATCGGTGGCAACAAAGATCGCAACGCTATGCCTTCCGGGGGTCAGCGTAAGAGGAAACGTGAGTCCGTTCCCGGCAGGCCGTTGTCCATTGCCGCTCTTTGCAGTCGAGAGATTGCCGGCCTGCTCGCCGTCGACAAAGATGGTGGCGCGATCCCCGCCGCGAGGAACCTGCAGCAGGTAGGAACCGGAATGGCTCACGGCAATGGCGGTGCGATACCAAACGTCCTCGGTAAGATCGCCGTCCGCGCCCATCTGCTGCGGATCGGAGCTTTCCTTCCAGCCGCGGTCGTCGAAGTTGGGGGCGCGCGGAGCGGAGGCGCTGGCCGTCCGCCAGACTCCTAGCTGCAACGATGTCTCCTCCGGCGCAAGCTTTCCTGCCGTGATTTCTTTGAGCTCAGCCGGAGCATCTTGCGTGCCATAGAGATCGACGGGAGCGGAAGCTGCGCCGCGTTGGTCCTCGGGATGTTCTGTGTCGAGACGCAGATGGCCGCCGACGCCGTACAGCTCTCCGGCGTAGTCCGGTCCGGTGGCGACGTACGTTGTCGCGCCGCTGTCGACAAACCAGGTTTGATCCACCTGCCGGGAGTTCGTCGCGAGAATGCGCACCCGATGACCGCCTGCCGCGAAGAGGTACTGCTGCGGCGGACCATCCGGAAACTTTGCATCCAGGCGAATGCCGTGTCCGGTAGCCTCAAAGGCATCGCCGCCGCGGAGGATTTGCGGCCGAGTTCCGGTCGTGAAATCGAGCACGGCCGGCGCACCTGGAGGACCGTAGATCACGAGCGTGGTGATTGCGCCCTGATTTGTTCCCTGGTTCTTGCTTTGGTTCGCGACACCAAAAATGCGGACGGGAGCCCAATCCAGCCGGAGGCCGGGAGCGATAGGCGTGTCGTATACCACCGGCATGATTTCTCCGGGCTGCAGCGTGACCTCAGCCTTTTGCAACGATCCTTCTCCGGGATGAGCTCCGGCATTGACTCCGGCATAGGCAATCGTTGTCTGCTGGGGCGAGTTTGCCGGGTTATCCAAAAAAGCGATATTGCCTGCCGGCCCGCTGCGCGCCGTGACGTGAATTTGGCTGTTGCCGGCGGAAACAGGCTCAGCCGCCGTCGCGTCCGTGCTGTTTTCGAGCACATCTTCAAAGCTGCGAGCAAACCAGGCGGCACGCTTGAAACTGTAATAAAGCGGCCGCAGATCTCCAGCCTGACCAACGGCAGCGCCGTAATCGTAGGAGGCGGCGTCTTCGTCATTGTTGGTGTAGCCGAAGTTCGTCCCGCCATAACCCATGTAGACGTTGTATCCATTGCCACCGTGCGCGATCATCTTCCACGCCCGGCGGCCAACGACCTCGGCATCTGTGGGCTGCGGCCCATAGTGGTCGTACCACATGGCGTAGAACTCGGTGCTGAACCAGGGATTGGGGCGACCGGGATCGTCGAGCGAAACCTTGTTGCCCGCAGGATCCCGGTCATGGTGGAGTCCACTGAAGAAAAACGGCACTTGAATGCCGAGAGAAACCGCCTTATCGCGCAGGTGTGCGAAGTAGGAGTTGGGAATCGAAGTTCCCCACGCGAGGGGAT
>DATAWF010000131.1:0-6484 GCA_036267335.1 Acidobacteriaceae bacterium | reverse complement strand
GGTGGGCAGAGGAAACTCGATTGGATGGGAATAGCCTAAGGTGAAGACGACTGTATTCTTGCCCTTCATCTCGGCACGGTAGCCGATGCCAACGATGTCCAGCTCTTTTGTCCAGCCCTGGGTGACGCCCTCAACCGCATTCGAGACCAGGGCGCGAGTCAACCCATGAATGGCGGAAAGCGAGTCGTTCTCCCGCGCAGCGACGACGTGACCGTCCTCGGTCTTGAGCGTGATGCCTTTCGGCAACAACGTCTTCAGCTTGCCCTTCGGCCCCTCGACCAGCACGGTGTTGCCGTCGGTCGAATATTTCACGCCCTGGGGCAGGGGGATCGGCTTGTTTCCTATGCGCGACATTCTGTAATCCTTCTTCGCTTGCGAGTCCCGCGGAATTTTCCCTTCCGCGTTCCACTGCAGCAGTGCTTCGTTGCTTCGGCCGAATGCCCAGGACGAATCCCGAGCGGCGTGGCCTGAATCACGCGGCCCGAATCCTCAGGCCGAATTCGTCTGGCCTTACCAGACCTGGCAGAGAACCTCTCCGCCCACACCTTCGCGACGCGCTTGGCGGCCAGTCATGACCCCACGCGGCGTGGTGAGGATGGAAATGCCAAGACCACCCTGCACGGGCTTGATCTGGTCGCGGCTAACATAGACACGGCAGCCCGGACGCGAAATCCGCTCGAGATCGCGGATCGCAGCTTCGTTGTTGGCTCCATATTTCAGGTAGACGCGCAATACGGTACGGCCATCTTCCTCCGCCGCCTTGTAGTTGGCGATGTATCCCTCTTCTTTGAGGATGCGCGCGATCTCCGACTTCAGCTTCGACGCCGGGACATCCAACTTCTGGTGACGTGCGCGGATCGAGTTGCGAATACGGGTCAGAAAATCGGCTACTGGATCGGTCAAGCTCATTCTCTCTCCTCCATCCCCCGTTCGCTTCCGCTCCTCAAGCGAAAGAACCAGCAGGGATGCTGTCTCTTCAAAAAACTACCAACCGGACTTGACCACGCCCGGGATTTCGCCCCTCAACGCCAACTGGCGGAAGCACAGGCGGCATAAGCCAAACTTCCGCAAGTAGGCACGGGGCCGGCCGCAAAGCTTGCAGCGGTTGTGCTTACGGCTGGAAAACTTGGGCTTCCGCTCGTCCTTGACTCGTTTTGCCGTGGTTGCCATGCTTTGGTGAATCCTTTCTGAAGTCCTCTTCCGTCCGCCGGGAGTTACGCCGTCTGACGGAACGGCATGCCGAACTGCCGCAGCAGCGCGCGCGCCTGGTTATCGTCCTTCGCCGTGGTCACGATGGTGATGTTCATGCCCTTCAGCTTCTCCACCCGCGCATAATCCACTTCGGGGAAGATGAGCTGATCACGCACGCCCAACGTGTAGTTGCCGCGGCCGTCAAAACTCTTGGTCGAAACGCCACGAAAATCGCGCACGCGCGGCAGGGCCACCGAGATCAGGCGGTCGAGGAATTCGTACATCTTTTCGCCGCGCAGAGTGACCATCGCACCGATGGGCATACCCTCGCGCAACTTAAAAGCAGCAATCGATTTTTTTGCTTTCGTGGTCACCGGCTTCTGCCCTGCGATCAGCGTGAGATCGGTAACCAGCGGATCCATCAGTTTTACGTTCTGCGTCGCCTCGCCCAGGCCCATGTTGATCACGATTTTCTCCAGGCGCGGCACCGCCATGGAGTTGTCCAAGCCCAGCTCCTTCTGCAATGCGGGCTTGATCTCTTTCTGGTATTTCTCTCTGAATCTCGGTGTCTCTTTTGCCGCCATGGTCGTCCGTCTCTTCCTCGCTCCTTAAAACCGTTTCCGCGCACTTCAGTTCTCGCTGCCCGGTCGGGCCCGGAGCGGGCTAGTCTTTTAATTTCTCGCCAGAATTGCTCGCCTGCCGTCGGGCACCCTGTTCCGGCGCCAAACACGCGCCGTTTACTTCTTCTTCGGGCGGGCAATCTCCTGGCCGCACTTCCGGCAAACGCGGATCTTGCGATCCCCTTCAAACTTGTGGCCCACCCGCACCGGCCCGCAAGAATCGCACACCAACATCACGTTCGAGATCTGGATTGGCGCCTCTTGCTCGGCGATCCCGCCCTGGATGTTGCGCTGGGGATTGGGATGGACATGCTTCTTGATCACGCGCACGTGCTCCACCAATACGCGCTCCTTGTCCTGATGCACACGCAAGACCCGACCCCGCTTACCCTTGTCACTCCCGGTAATCACTTCCACGGTGTCGTTGCGCTGAATGTTCAAACCCATAACCGGAACCAGCCTTCCTCGTCTTTGCCTCCGCCGCGGCAAACCTGCAGGCGAAGGATTCTAAACGTTAGCGCCTGATCGAAGGCGCTCCAACCATCAAAGGACTTCGGGAGCAAGCGAGACGATCTTCAAAAACTTCTTCTCGCGCAGTTCGCGAGCCACCGGCCCGAAGACGCGGGTACCTATCGGCTCGCCCGCGTCATTGATCAGCACAGCGGCATTCTGATCGAAGCGGATGTACGTGCCATCGCGGCGCCGGCACTCCTTGCGCGTGCGCACGACCACCGCCTTCACAACCTTGCCCTTCTTGACCTGGCCGTCGGGTGAGGCCTCTTTGACCGCCGCGGTGATGACATCGCCCAGGCTCGCCTTCCGCCCACTCGAGCCGCCCAGCGGCAGAATCATCTGCAGCTTACGGGCACCGGAGTTGTCGGCGACCTCCAGCATCGTTCTCATCTGTACTGCCATCGTCGCGTTCTCCTTCTCTGCGCCTTCTTTTGTGCGCCTTCTCTACGACCAGTTTTCGGCGACCAGCTTCAAGCCGTGCATGCCGCCCGGCTGGCGCGGATTTACTGTCCGGCTTCCACGCCGCCCGCAGTCCGCTCCGCTTCCTGGACCTGCGCCAGCGCCGAGCGGCGGATCACCTCTTCCAGACGCCAGCGCTTGAGCTTGCTCAAGGGCCGGGTTTCCTGGATGCGAACAACATCGCCCACTCGCGCAGAGTTCTCCTCATCGTGCGCGTAGAACTTCTTGCTCTGCTTGACGACACGCTTGTACTTGGGGTGCGCCTTGCGCATCTCAACTTCGACCACGATGGTCTTCTGCATCTTGGTCGAAACCACGTTGCCCACCTTCTCGTTGCGGCGGGAATCGGGCCTCTGTTCGGTCTTCACTGCTGAGTCCGTCATTGCTTCGCCAGCCCTTTCCTCGCGGCTTTCGTCTTTTGGGGCCCACGGTCGGCCGGTTTTTCTTTCTGAGCCGAATCGCGCGGGGCGGCAAGCTCACGCTCGCGCTCGATCGTGCGAATGCGCGCAATCTCTTTGCGCAGCTCACGCAGCTTCTTGACGCCCTCGTTCTGCCCTAGTTTCATCTGGAACTTCAGCCGGAAAAGCTGTTCAGAGGCCTGCCGTTCCTGTTGCCTGAGCTCTTCCGGACCCAGATTGCGAATCTTTTCAATATCCATCGCCTTCTTCTCTCCCGCTAGACCGCAACCGTGGGCTTAATTTCATGCCGCGCGACAAACTTCGTCTTAAGCGGCAGCTTGTGTGAGGCCAAGCGCATTGCCTCCTGCGCCATCTGCTGCGATACCCCTTCCATCTCGAAGAGGATTTTTCCCGGGCGCACCACAGCAACCCAATGGTCAGGCGCTCCCTTTCCCTTGCCCATACGGGTTTCGGCCGGCTTCTTGGTGACCGGCTTATCGGGAAAGAGCCGAAGCCAGATCTTGCCACCGCGCTTGATAAAACGGGTCATGGCCACGCGGCTAGCCTCAATCTGGCGGTCGGTGATGTAACCGCACTCCATTACTTTCAGCCCGTAATCTCCGAACGACAGCTCGGAGCCGCGCCACGCCTTGCCGCACATGCGGCCGCGCTGCTGCTTGCGAAACTTTACCTTCTTCGGCATCAACATAAAAAATTCTCAGCCTCTTCGATTCCACCGGCCCACCGGCATTTGCCGGCCGCCGTCTAGAAAGCTCCCGTGCCCGTCCCTTGCGGCTGACGGCGCTTCTGCTCATAAATGTCGCCGCGATAGATCCATGTCTTGACCCCGATGACTCCGTAGGTCGTCCGCGCCTCGGCAAAGCCGTAGTCAATGTCGGCCCGCAGCGTGTGCAGTGGCAGACGCCCCTGCAGGTACCACTCGGAGCGCGCGATCTCATTGCCATTCAAGCGGCCGGAGACCCGCACCTTGATGCCCTTGCAGCCGAAGCGCAGGGCGGAGTCGACCGACTTGCGCATTGCACGGCGGAAACCGACGCGCTTTTCAAGCTGCAGCGCGATATTCTCGGCGACCAACTGGGCATCGAGCTCGGGCTTATTGACCTCAAGGATGTCGATGAAGACATCACGATTGGTCCGCTTCTGGAGATCGGTCTTGAGCTTTTCGATCTCCGCACCCTTGCGGCCGATGACGATGCCGGGACGGGCAGTGCGGATGATCAGCCGCAGTTTGTTGCCGGGACGCTCGACTTCTACCGAGCTGACGCCGGCGGCCTTCAGCTTCTCTTTGAGCTCCGCGCGAAGGTGGACATCCTCGATCAGAAGCTTGTCATAGTCGCGCTCGACAAACCACCGCGACCTCCACGGCTTGTTGATGCCGAGCCGAAATCCATAAGGGTGGACTTTTTGTCCCATACTCTTCCTCGCGCTTCCTACTTGTCAGCCTTCGGCTGCTTGGCGGAGACCTTCTTGGCCGCCGGCTTCTTGCTTTTCGCCTTCGCTGAAGTCTTGGCCTTCGCTCCGGATTTGGCCTTCGCGCTTCGCTTGGCCGCTACTTTCCTGGTATTCGCCACCCGCTCTTCATCGCCTACCGTCTCAACCAATCCCGCACGCTTGCGCTCGGCCACCGCAATCACGATGTGGGAGAGACGCCGCTGGTAGCGGAAAGCCCGCCCCATCGGCGCCGGGCGGATGCGCTTCATCCTTGGCCCTTCATTGGCTAAGGCAGTTTTGACGTAGAGATTGTCGACATCAACGTCCAAGCCTTCTTCCTGGCTGAGGTAGTTCGCGTTCTGGATCGCCGAACGCAGCACCTTCTCGACCAGTGGAGCCACACCCTTGCGCGTGAAAGCCACAGTCTCCAACGCCTCGCCTACCCGGCGGCCCTTGATCAGCCCCAGCACCAGCCGCGCCTTTTGCGGTGACACACGCTGAAAGCGCGCCTCGGCCCGGAATTCTCTCGTCTCCAGTTGCATTGCCTTGGCCTTCTATCCTTCCTTCGCTTGCGCGAAAAACCTCTGGTACAAGTCGACGACCCCGCTACCGCGGCTTAGCCGTCGTCTCGGCCCCTTTGACCGAGTGACCCTTGAAGGTCCGCGTCGGCGCAAACTCGCCCAGTTTGTGGCCGACCATGTTTTCCGTCACATACACGGGAACGAATTTCTTTCCGTTATGAACAGCCAGCGTGTGACCCACCATCTCAGGATGGATGGTCGAGCGGCGCGACCATGTGCGCACGACCTTCTTGTCGTTGGCGCGGTTGAGAACTTCAATTTTGGTCATCAGGTGCCCGTCGATGAACGCGCCCTTCTTTGTCGAACGTGCCATATCTCCGTCTCGCTCCTCGACTTCCGGTTACTTCGCGCGGCCGACAATAAACGTGTCGGTCCGCTTGTTGTTGCGCGTCTTGTAGCCGCGTGTCGGCTGCCCCCAGGGAGTGACCGGATGCCGGCCTCCGGAGGTTTTGCCTTCGCCGCCGCCGTGCGGGTGGTCGACCGGGTTCATCGACACGCCGCGGTTGGTCGGGCGGATACCCTTCCAGCGATTGCGTCCAGCCTTGCCGATGGCCACGTTCTCGTGCTCGGTGTTCCCCACCTGCCCCACGGTCGCCATGCAGTTGACAAGCACGCGGCGGGTTTCGCCCGAAGGGAGCTTGAGCAGCGCGTAGTCACCCTCTTTCGCGACCAACTGCGCCGAAGCGCCAGCCGAGCGAACCATCTGCGCGCCCTTGCCGGGGCGAAGCTCGACGTTGTGCACCATGGTGCCAGCAGGAATGTTCTTAAGCGGGAGCGCATTGCCAATCAGGATGTCAGCCTCTGGCCCGCTCATGATCGTCTGTCCAACCTTAAGACCCACCGGCTGCAGGATGTAGCGTTTCTCGCCATCAACGTAGCTGACCAGCGCGATGCGCGAGGAGCGGTTGGGATCGTATTCGATCGACGCCACCTTACCCGGAATGCCGAACTTGTCACGCTTGAAGTCGATCAGGCGCAGCTTGCGCTTGTGGCCGCCACCATGATGCCGAATGGTAATGTCGCCGGAGTTGCGGCGTCCGCCGGTACGCTGCCGGACCGCCAACAGTGGCTTGTGCGGCCGCGAGGTCGTGATCTCATCGTTCACCAGCGCGGTCTGGAACCGCAGCGTCGGTGTCACCGGTCTGAATGTCTTGATCGCCATAGTCGTTTCTCCAGAGGGCTTCGCGCTACTACCGCTCTCGCCCTCTTGCTTCAGCCACGCTCTTCCGTGGCCTCCGCAATTCACCCTTTCTCCGGAGGGCCTGGTACT
>DATAWF010000130.1:0-6903 GCA_036267335.1 Acidobacteriaceae bacterium | reverse complement strand
CGCAGGCCGAAGCTCTCGGAGTTCCGCGCCGCAATCTGGTGGTCGACGTCAACCCCATCAACCTGATGTGAGCTTGCCCTAGCGTCCTGAGTCATTCGTTCGTTCAAGAAGTGAACTTTAGCTTTGTATCAGGGCGCGACTTTGCGCTCACCGCGACCCCGGCGGATTCTTTCTCCCTTGCGGTATCCGCTTGAGTCGCGCCGTAAAAGCCGCAAAATCAAGGCGGCCTTCAGCCCCTGAAGGATGCTTTTGTGAATTGCGCGCCACCTGTACCGAGTTTTTCCGCAGCCTGTTTAGCCCCTGAGGGCTTTTTTGGGTTGCGCGTCGATTCGTCGAATTGTTCAGCGAACTTTAGACTCAGGACATTAGAGCGTTTTCCTCTGACATGGAAGAGTGGTTAGGAGTGGCCGTTTTTCGATCAAACGGCCACGTACGAGGCATTGTTTTTGGAAACGCTTCAAGAGAAAACGCACTACCGGAAAAAGTCCAGCAGCCCGGTTCCGGCGAACGGCGCCGGCAGCATGCACAGGATCAGCAACAAGATCGCAATCCAGCCCAGCAGCCGCTGCCTTCCGGAGAGGGAGGGACTCGCCGGAATGAAAGGGTGCCGCATCATGGGCAGCAGCAGAATCGCTCCCCAAAGCAGCCAGCCGGCCCAAAATAGAAGACCCATCACCAGCAGCACCGCCGGCGCCACAAACCTTGTGGCCCGATGCGCCTTGGGAGAGATGGCGTAGAGAATGTGGCCGCCGTCGAGTTGGCCCGCGGGAATCAGGTTCAGCGACGTGACAAAAAATCCGATCCATGCGGCCAGCAGGACCGGGTGGGGAAGAATATGACGGGGAAATCCCGGGACAATCGCGCAAAGGCCCTTGTGCAGCAAGGCAATGGTGACCGGCTGGTGAAAGTGCAGCACCGCGGCCGCAGAGGCAGCGCGACTTTCGCGCCTTGAGAGCAGCAAGCCAAGAATTGCCGCGGGAAGCGCAACCGCATACCCTGCGATCGGCCCCGCGATTCCCACTTCGATCAATGCCGCGCGCGAGGGAATGCGCGACTGGATGCGGATGACCGCCCCCGCCGTGCCGCTGATCGTCGGCGCGGGCAGCACGTAAGGCCACGATGCCTTGATTCCGTGCTTGCGGCAATACGCCACATGGCCCATCTCATGCGCGAGAAGAATCGACAGCAGCGTGAGCGTGAAACTCCACCCCTGGAGCAGTGCGGCGGGATGCCGCCAAATCAGCGGAAGAGGGAAGAGGTCGATTTCGCTTGAGAGCGGAAGCAGGCCATGGCGAAAGTCCTGCATGAATCCGCTTCCGGAGGCCGAAATCGTAAGGATGCTCACCCCCAGTAGAAGCAGGGGAAGCCAGGCCCGCCGGATCGAGGAGCCGAGACGACCAGTCCGTGGGACGGGAGAACCGGAAACCGGAGAATCCGGGCTGCACCAATCAAGCGCGCGTGGCCGCTCTTGGCCCGTCGTGGAGGTTGCCATGAGAATGTCGAAACCTTGACTATGCGTCGAGCAAGTGGAGCTCTTTTCCCGGCTTGAAGCGCACTGCCTTGCCGGGAGTGATCGTAACCTCGGCTCCCGTCCGGGGATTCCGGCCGATACCGGTTTTGCGCGGCCGCACGTTGAAGACCCCGAATCCGCGCAGCTCGATCCTATCTCCCGCCGCAAGTGCCTTCTTGAGGCTTTCAAAGACAGTGTCGACAGCCGCTTCGGCTTTGTTCCGCGGCAGCCCCGTCTTCTCGATAACGTGATGGATGATGTCTTGTTTGATCATGCGCGCCTCGAACATTCGGTATCTGATTGCAATCGCCCGGGTTACACCACGATCCTAGGGAGCCCGCTTAGGATTGTCAATCGATTCGTCCTACCGTAAGATGCAGTTCTCAAGCAAAACTTTTTCCGCAAGGCGATGCACGCGGTTGCGCGCCCCAGCCGGACCTTCAAAAGGAGTGGCATGTCGATCAAATCCGACCGGTGGATCCGCGAGCAGTCGCTCAAGGGAATGATTGCCCCATTCAGTGAAAAGCAGGTGAGAGAGGGCGTCATTTCCTATGGCCTCTCCTCCTATGGGTATGACCTTCGCGTCTCCGACGAGTTCAAGATCTTTACCAACGTCAACAGCACGATCATCGATCCTAAGAATTTTGACGAGCGTTCCTTCGTCAACGTCCAGGCCGACTCGGTCGTGATTCCGCCGAACTCGTTCGCTCTCGCCAAGTCGATCGAATATTTCAAGATTCCTCGCGACGTGCTCACGGTCTGCGTCGGCAAGTCGACCTACGCGCGCTGCGGCATCATCGTCAACGTGACGCCTTTTGAACCGGAGTGGGAGGGCTACGTCACCCTCGAGATCTCCAATACGACACCGTTGCCGGCCCGGGTGTATGCCAACGAGGGTCTATGCCAAATTCTCTTCTTCCGTTCCGACGAGCCCTGCGAAATCAGCTACGCCGACCGGAAGGGAAAATATCAGAAGCAGCAGGGAATCGTGTTGCCCAAGCTCTAAGGGCTTGCTGGGATGGAAAGTCCGGCCGCTCTGAATCGATTTCAATAGGGCCTGTTCACAGGCCCTCGTTCGCAGGAAAGCGAAAATGCTCCTAAAATGCCTGCCGTTCTAAAAACGATCTCTCGCCTGCGGGTGGCCCTGCTCGAGCCTGAGCCGGTCCGCGTGCAAGGTTTTCTGTCTGTCTTTCAGGGGCATCCCCGAATCGAGTTTGTCGTCTTCGATCTGCCCCAGCTGCTTGCCGATCGCGAATTCACATTGGCCCTCGTAGGCTTGCATGGCGATCAGCTCACGCCCGCAATGCTTGGAACGCTGCGCGCCCTCCGTTCCGATCTGCGCCTTATCGTAATGGGGCCGGAAGCCGATGACGAAGCGATTCTGGCCGCGATCGGAGCCGGCGCCAAGGCTTACCTTGAGGCCAGCGCCACGCGGCAGCAGGTGGAGCAGGCGATCGAAATCGTCAGTCAAGGCTCCATCTGGGCGCCGCGCCGGGTTCTCTCCCTCTTCGTCGACCGCGTGACCCGCCCGGCCGCCCGGCCCGCGCAGGTCTCTACCATCCAATTCACCGCCCGGGAACGGGAGGTGCTCAAACTCCTGGTTGCTGCGCGCTCCAATCGCGAGATCGCCGAAGACCTTGGAATCGGCGAGCGGACCGTGAAGGCTCATGTCGCCAAGCTGATGCGAAAAGTGGGAGTCGAAAATCGCATCGCGCTTTCGATCCATGCGGTCACCCACTCCATCGTTACCAAGGCCGCCGAAGACGAGCCGATCAGGTAGCGCCCGAAGGGGAAAAAGGAACATCTGGAGTTTGAACAAGCGAACCGTTGGAATCCGCACACAGCGGCTCTGAGCCTAGCCGCGATTTCTCACACGAGGTTTACCAGCACGCGATTTCTGTCATCTCGACCGGAGGCGGCGCGCCGAGCATTTCTCCTGATGGTGTGGGAGCGGAGAACAGAGCCCAACGCATTTTCCTGATGTTGTGGAGTGGAGTGCAGACCTCAACGCGGCCATTCCATCGAAGAATGGCCGCACAGAACAACCATGACCACGCCCACGTGTCAGGAGAAATGCGGGAACGCAGCCATTCCATCAAAGAATGGCTGCTCGTAGCGGGCGTAACCACTCCACGGTGTCGGGAGAAATGCGTTAGGAAAGCTCTGAAGAAGTCGCCGTTTTGAAAGGCCACGGCTGGTAGGGCACAGCTTTAGCTGTGCCATTGAAGAGGCCTAGGAATGGGGCTTTTAGCCCCTGAGGGAACGGGTTCAAGAGGTTCACGCATTTATTCAGAGCCTCCTTAGCGGAGAGATCTGCTTTTGCTTGCTTGTCCGGCTGCTTCGCTGTGCTAGCCCAAAAGCAGATCCCTCGACTCCGCATGACAAAAATCGTCAGGCTGCGCTCGGGATGAAAGTTTTGCCTACACTCTCTGAGAAATCCGGACTGGTTACTTCCGGTCATCGTCCGTGGGTAATCTTGAAGGTAACCTCCCGATGCGCGAAAGTAACCCTAGAACAAACGCAGATCTGGGGAACGGGGCTCCTGAAGGCGCGCAACGTGCTATCACCAGCCCCCTTTTTTTGATCCTTCCCCGCATCTGAGTTCATCGCTTCGTCCCTCCCCCGATTGGGGGCTGATTTCCAGCCCCCAACAAAAACACCTTCCGAAATCCCCGATACCAACCGCAAAAATCGCGCCTGCTTGCTGGCCAATGCCGATCTTGAGGTGCTCCAAACGGCACATCTGATAGCTTCAGAAGGAATCCACAGCTTTTGTGGGTTTCTACTGTAGAAGCAATGATGAATTTGCGGCGGGACTATCCGGTCTTCGCCTGGGAGATCCGAGAAAACGATGAAAAAGCTATTTGCAGTTCTTTGCCTGGCCGTTGTTTCACTGCCCGCGCTTGCCGAAGACGGCCGCGCTGCCATCTCCAGCCGGGTGGAAGCGGCTCGCATGGTGCTCACCGAGATCATGGATGCGCCGGACCAGGCCGTCCCCAGCTATCTGATGGGCCAGGCAAAATGTGTCGGGGTCTTTCCCAGCTTGAAAAAAGCGGCGTTTCTGGTCGGTGCTGAATACGGCCAGGGAGTCGTGAGCTGCCGCACCGATCACGGTTGGAGCGCTCCCGCCTTCATCCAAATTACCGGCGGCAGTTTCGGTTTTCAGATTGGTGGCCAGGCCATCGACCTGGTGCTGATTGCGGTGAACGATCGCGGATTTCAGGATCTCCTCAAGAACAAATTTAAGATTGGCGGCGACGCGTCGGCCGCCGCCGGGCCGGTCGGGCGTGACTCCGCCGCCGCGACTGACTGGAAGATGAATGCGGAGTTGCTGACCTACTCGCGTGCCAAGGGGCTCTTTGCCGGGGTCGATCTTACGGGAGCGGTCGTGAATCAGAACGTCGACGCCACGCGGACCTTTTATGGCACCGCCTATCCCTTCGATCAGCTTTTGAAAGGGCAAGTGGTCGTTCCCCCGGATGCAGCCCCCTTCGTGCGTACGGTGGCGAAGTATTTTGTCCAGGCGAACAAATAGCTCGGCTCTTTGCCCGGGCTGAGGCGCTTAGAACTGGTCTCATAGATAGCTTTGCGGCTCTAGCCAATAGCATGAGCCCCGCTTTGGTGGCGGGTCTCATCCGTGGCTCCGGTGGGCGCCCACCGTTTATGAGACCAGTTCCAGCGTCTCGGCACTTCGCCGGGCTGGCGTTTACTCTTGGTGGTGCTTCTGCCGGTGCAGTCGCGAGACGAGTTGGAATCGTTTCTGCCTTGACCGGGGTCTGCGCGGCTCAAAGAAAGTGCAGAGAAAGTTGCGGCCTTGCGGATGATCCGCTGGGCGCGCCCTCGCGGATGCGCAATCGACTGGAATTCATTCTCGCGTGGACTCTCTTCCGGCTGCTGGGTCTGCCTCCCCGCCCGGTCGCGCGGCGCATTGGGGCCGCAATCGGCGCCTGCGCCCTCCTGGCCGTCCCTCGGCTGCGGCGTACCGGCCGCCGCAATCTGGAAATAGCGCTTCCTCAGTTGTCCCCCGCCGAGCGTGAGCGCGTCTTGCGCTTCCTCTATCGCAATCTGGGCTGGCTGTTGGCCGAGTTTTGCCAGATGCCGCGCTACACCCGCGAGAACACGGCATCGTTTCTCCGCTACGACGGTCTTGAGCACTACCTGGCCGCGCGCGCCGAGGGCAAAGGCGTGCTGATCATCACCGCTCACCTCGGCGCCTGGGAGCTCTCGAGCTTCTATCACTCCCTGATGGGCTATCCCATGAGCATCGTGATTCGCAGATTGGACAATCCCTTCATCGACAATCTCGTGAATCGAATTCGTTGTCTGCACGGCAACCAGGTGCTGCATAAGGATGACTTTGCCCGCGGATTGCTCGCCAGCATGCGCCGTGGCGAGACCGTCGGCATCCTGATGGATACGAACATGACGCCGCCCCAGGGCGTCTTCGTGGACTTTTTCGGCCTGCAAGCGTGCACCGGCTCGGGACTGGCGCGGGTGGCGATGAAGACCGGAGCCCGCGTGCTGCCCGGCTTTCTTCTATGGGAGCAGGAAAGCGGGCAATATGTTTTGCGCTTCGGCGCGCCTATCCCGCTCCAGGACACCGGCGATTTCGAGACCGACCTCAGGGACAACACCGCCGCCTTTACCAGGCAGATTGAGATTGCCATCCGGCAATATCCCGACCAATGGCTTTGGGTCCATCGCCGCTGGAAGACACGGCCGCCCGGCGATCCTCCGGTCTACACTTAGAGCAGAATCAGCACTACTGTACCCAGCGGGGTAGATGCCGGACTGGATTTTTTATCAAGAAAAATCAAATTTCCCAGACATTCGACCGGATACGCGGATGCTGATTCTGCTCTAGATGCGATGATTTCTCTGAGCCAACTCGCCAAGCTCCTCGGCGCGGACCTGCGGGGCGTTTCGACTGCGATCCCGGCCGCTAGCGCCGAAACCGCGGCGCCCGGCGATCCGCCCATTGCCGGGGTTGCGAGCATATCCCGTGCCACGCCGCAGAGCGTGGTCTTTGCCGCCGACGCCGCTTCCTTCGCGGCCGCAGTTGCTTCCCCTGCTGCCGCCGTTCTTGTTTCCGCCCAGGTTGCCGGCGATGACGCCGGGGTCCGGAAGCCGGCGCTGCTCTGCGCCCATCCCAAACTTACCTTCGCTCGTGCCGCGAAGCTTTTGCGGTCTTCAGGCAATGGGCCCCCCGCGCCCGCAATTCATCCCTCGGCCGTCGTCGCGCAGGACGCCGTTGTGGAGCGCTCGGTTTCTGTGGGAGCCTGCGCTGTCCTCGACCAGGGCGTCCACATTGGCGCCGGCACCGAGATCGGCAGCGGCGCCGTGATCGGCAGGGGTGTCACTGTCGGCCGCGACTGCCGCATCTATCCTCGGGC
>DATAWF010000129.1:0-7802 GCA_036267335.1 Acidobacteriaceae bacterium | reverse complement strand
AGGGACTGCGCAATATGCTCGACGGCGCGGGGGTCGGCGTAGCTGGCACTGCCTACCTGGACCGCGGTTGCTCCAGCGAGGAGAAATTCTACTGCATCTTCCGCGGTTGCGATTCCTCCGATGCCGCAAATGGGAATCGAGACGGCCTGCGCAGCCTCATAAACCATGCGCACTGCGATCGGCTTGATGGCCGGGCCAGAGAGGCCGCCGGTAACATTCGCGATGCGCG
This sequence comes from Acidobacteriaceae bacterium, assembly GCA_036267335.1. GTDB lineage: Bacteria > Acidobacteriota > Terriglobia > Terriglobales > Acidobacteriaceae > PALSA-350. The sequence goes on along the minus strand of DATAWF010000129.1, from coordinate 7,573 downwards.
GACCGCGCGTCTCCACATCGATGGCGAGGGCCACAAAAGTATTCACCAGGGAAAGCGCGTCGGCTCCCGCCTTCTCGGCACAGCGCGCCATCTCGGCAATCGAAGTGACATTGGGAGAAAGCTTCACGATGACCGGCCGCTTGGCGACCGTCTTCACGCGGGTGATCAGTTGGTCGAGAATGCCGGTGTCAGTACCGAAAACCATACCGCCATGCTGCGTGTTGGGACAGGAGACATTCAATTCGTAGGCGGCGACACCTTCGGCGTCATTGAGAGCTTCGACAACCGCAACATAGTCGCGCACCTGATAGCCGAAGATATTGGCGATGCATGCGGTGCCGGCGTGGTTCTTGAGCGCGGGCAGCTTCTTCTCGATGAAGGCCTCGACGCCGATGTTTTGGAGGCCGATGGCATTGATCATGCCTGCCGGGGTCTCGATCAAGCGCGGCGCAGGATTGCCAGGCATCGGCTCCCAGGAGAGGCCTTTGGTGACAAAGCCACCGATGCGCTCGAGGGTCAGAATGTCTTCAAACTCCACTCCATAGCCGAAGGTGCCGCTGGCGGCGAGCACGGGATTGCGCAGCGTGAGCCCGGCGAATTGGACATCCATCTGGGTCTTCACTGCGGAGTCTTCTCCGGCTTCGCCGCGCCCGCATGCGGCCGAACCGGACGAACCGGACGGGCCGGAGGAGGAGCAGGCACATTGTGGATGGCCTGCGAAAGCACCTTGCCGATTGAGGCCGAGGGTTGATTGACGCCAAGGAGCGAGGCCAGAGTGGCAGCGAGATCCACAGGCTGGACGCGGCCGTGATAGATGCCGGGAGTGAATGGCGCTCCAAAGAAGGCCAGGGGTACATGGCGATCGTAGGACCAGGGCGTGAAATGAGTGGTCCCACTCGTGAGGGCCGGCATGTCGAATGCGGCGGGAATCACCATCACATACCAGCCGCCGTCGGGGCTATAGCTGTGGGCAAGAAGCTCTCCCCACTCCGAGGGCGGCAGTTGTCCCGCCGCCAGCTCGACCCGGGTGTAGGTGTGGACGACGATGGGTGCAGGCTGCAAGCGCACCGGCGGCGGCTGGACGGGGGCCTCGGCTGTCTCCGGGTTTTGGCCACTGACGGAGGGGGTTGCGCTCGCTGCCGGCGACTGACCGCCAGATCGATTCCCTTTTGGATTCTGCGTGCTCTGTGCCGGCGATTGGGACTTTTCCGCCGGCTTGGTTTCCCGCGAGCGCGCGGTCTTGCGGCCGGGCGCGGCGGCCGACTTCTGCGCTCCCTGGCCGGCGGCAGCATCCGGCGATTGCTCTGGCGGCGCGGGAGGTTGGGGAACCGGAATCGTCGCGCCGGCCGGTGGCGCCAAGGCCGCGACCGCGGCGGGGACCGCCTGTTCGACTGCCTGCTCCGCCTCCTGCTCATTGATGCCCGCCGCTTCAAACGACGGCCGGTCGAGCGCGAGATAGGGGAGAGCCTGCTGGGGCAGCAGGTACGGGACATTTTCTCCAGGAGAGAATTTGTCGTTCATGGCGCTGTTGAGGCTGGCGGTCAGCTTCTGAAGATCGATGCCCGCGGCCGGCAGGCCCATGGCGTCCGCTGTCGAGACTACGGGAGCGATTCCATGGTCGGCCGAAAGGGCGATCCACACATTCGCCAATCCTCCGGGAATGTTTTTGTCGAGCCAAGTAAAGAAGCTGTCGAACTGCTGGTCGAGATCGTCGACCATGGCCTGTTCTTCGGGAGAATCGGGCCCGTACTGGTGGCCGGCAATATCGTTTGCGGAGAGGCTGATGACGAGCATGTCCGTGACAGCGCCGCGGCCAAGCTGCTCGCCAGTGATCAGAGCGCGGGCAAAGTCCAATTCATAGGAATTCGCGGCGGGGCTTCTGCCGACGGCGTTGTAGAAGTTGGCGGTCGAGGAAACGCCGGCTTCCTGGCGGGCCTGGGAGGCGCGATCCCCGTCATTGAAGTCGGCAGCCCACCCAGGGAGCGCGGTCATGTAAAAGCTGGAAGTAATGAAGGCACCGGAGGCGGGATCGATCCAGAACGCGCCGTTGGCGGAGTAGCCGACAGGCAGGATGGCAGCGCGATCCTTGAGGGAAACGCCGAAGACCTTGGCCTGCCCCTGGGTCGCCAATCGCAGGGAATCGCCAATGGTCGACGCGCGAAGATTGAGGGGCGATGCGCCCACCTTCGATGCAGCTGCGGCACCCGCAGCGTTCGTTTGCGGCAGGCCGATCAGATGATAGCGTTCGTCTTCGACCGAAGTAACGGGCCGCTCCTTGTTGCGGTCGAGGTCCCACCACGAATTGGCGGCAATTCCATGGCCGTCAGTGTAAGCGCCGGTCCCAAGCGTGGCATGGCCGGGAGCGGTTTCGGTGTTGGCATAGTCGTAGTAGCAGTCTTCAAAGTAGGCGCCGTGGTCGAGAAAGAGGCGGAAGCCGCGGCCTTTGAAGTCGGCGCGATAGCGGTCGAGGTAATCGCCGCGAAACTGGTCGATCACCAGCACGACTACGAGTTTGGGGTGCGCGTCATAGGCGCTCGCCTTGGCCGATGGCGTCCGCATCGCGACCAAGAGGGCAAGAATCAGCAGGCAGACGTTGCGCTTGGAGATCGGCATAGCCGTTATCAGTATCGCAAATTAGCAAGTCAGCGAGTTGGCAAGGCCGCGGACTTCATGCAAAGGACAGAAATACGGGGATCCTTCGACCGCTCGCCCGCGCTTGGGACCTCGGGACGACAACGGCAGCAGATTCCCTGCGGGAATGACAGAAAGAAAAGCAGCGAGTCAGCATGTTGGCAGGTTAGAGAGTTGGCGAAAAGCAGATCTCTCCGCTACGACGGCGCTTACGCGCCGCCTCCGGTCGAGATGACAGGTTCGCGTAACAAACGGCAGATTCCAGCCGACCTTGTGGATGCGCAGGCAGGGGTTCCGGTAAAGTAAGTTCTTATGCTCGACTTGAACTTTGTGCGCGCCAACCTCGGCTCAGTCGAGGAGATGCTACGAGCGCGCGGCCAGGATCCCAACCTTGTTCTCGGCGATTTCCGTGAGCTTGACGCTTCGCGGCGCGGGCGCATCACGCAAGCCGAGACACTCAAAGCGGAGCGCAACGCGCTGAGCGAAGAGGTCGCGAAGCGCAAACGCGCGGGCGAGGATGCAGCGGAGATCGTCAACCGGACGCGCGAGCTGAAAGACACGATGGAAGCTCTCGAACGAAGCGCGGCGGAGGCGGAAGAATCGATGCGCTCGCTCCTGGCGCGTGTGCCTAACATGCTCCAAGCCGGCGTGCCCCTAGGACAAAGCGACAAGGACAACGTCGAGATTGCACGGTGGGGCGAACCGAGTCCGTTCTCTTTTGCAGCCAAGCCGCATTGGGAGCTGGGTGCGGAGCTCGGCATTCTGGATTTGGAACGAGCCGCGAAGATTTCCGGAGCGCGCTTTGCCGTCTATTGGGATCTGGGCGCGCGCATGGAACGAGCTTTGGCCGCCTTCATGCTCGACCTTCATGTCCGAGAACATGGGTATCGCGAAGTGCTGCCGCCATTCATGGTCAACAGCGCATCGATGTTCGGCACCGGGCAACTGCCGAAGTTCGCGCAGGATTCTTTCAAGTGCGAGGGCAGCGACCATTGGCTGATTCCGACGGCTGAGGTTCCGGTAACGAATCTCTATCGCGACGAGATTTTGCAGGAAGCGGATTTGCCGATCAGCCTGACGGCGTACACCCCTTGTTTCCGCTCCGAGGCGGGAGCCTATGGAAAAGACGTGCGGGGCATTATCCGCCAACATCAGTTTCAAAAAGTCGAACTGGTGAAATTCGCGCTTCCCGAACAGTCGGCCGAAGAACACGAGCGACTTACCGGCCATGCCGAGACGGTGCTCCAGAAGCTCGAGCTTCCCTATCGCAAAATGCTGCTTAGCGCGGGAGACACGGGAGCGTCGTCCTCGAAGACCTATGATCTCGAGGTCTGGCTTCCGGGCCAGGGTCTCTATCGCGAGATCTCCTCCTGTTCGAACTTCGAGGCATATCAGGCGAGGCGCGCCAATATCCGATACCGGAGCAAAGGCAAGGGAAAGCCGGAGTTTGTTCACACCCTCAACGGCAGCGGCCTGGCGGTGGGACGAACCTGGCTCGCGATCCTGGAAAACTATCAGCAGGAGGACGGCTCGGTTCGCGTGCCCGATGCGCTCGTTTCCTATATGGGCGGCGAACAGGTCATCCGGCGGCGGAAATCATGAAGGCCATTCGACGCAAATGAAGAAGATTTTGAAGAGCTATCTTTTCTGGACCTTTCCGCGAGGCAGCTTCCATTACGACGTGATGGTGACCCTCATTCTGATTTTCATCTTCGGATCGCCCTTCGTGATCAACTACCGGGAGCGTCCGCAGCAAGCTCCGGCGGCGGCACAAGATGTGCTCGTGCGCGAGGACGGGGCCAACGCGTTTGTTTACGAAATCTCCGCCGGACAACTTGCGCCGGCCGCTTCTGCCGGAACGATGGAGAAAGAAGCAGATCTGCGAGCGGAGCTGCTGGCACGGATCCAGGCGATCTCGGGACCGGTGGAGCTGGACCGCTACGCCGCGGAACGGGATGCCAGCGGCAGGGTAACCGGATACCGCGTCTGGGCGCACCGCTAGAAGCGTTTTCTTTCCCTCTGACATGGAGAGAGTAGTCAGGAGTGGCCGTTTTTCGATGAAACGGCCACGTACGAGGCATTGTTTTTATAAACACTTCAAGTGGATTTCTCCCACTCTCTGTCGTTGAGGGAGGATGACGGCGAGGTTGCGAACAGCAGACTCCTTTCCGGAAATGACAGAAAGAAAAGCAAATGCAAATGCCCCACTCAAGCCAAAACCGGGCTTGAATGGGCCACCCGCGAGGGCTGACGATATGGGGCAGGCTGACGGGCGGGGAAACAAACAGCAGATCCCTCGACTCCGCATGACAAAAATCGTCATGCTGCGCTCGGGATGACAGTTTTGGCTACACTCCGTGAGAAATCCAGGCTAACGACGGCTTGCTATTGCGCCGCTACTTCATAGACAACCAGTTCCTGCATCGGATACGCGAAAAGCGGCTCGTAAGCACGGTTGCCGAGCCGGGCTCTCAAAGCGGGAATATCGATTTCGCGGGTGACGAGGATATGCTCCCCGGCCGGAATGCCATTGATGTCGTAATTGTCCACCTGCTGGTCGCGATAAAACGAGAGGCCATATTCCATATCGCGGCGCACACGGAAAACGGCTACCTGCTCACCCGGCCGGGCAATGCGGCTGATGATCGAAGCTAAGGGCCGGGCCGAATAGGCGGCATCCAGCAAGCGAACGTTCTTTTTGGTTGCGGCGATTGCCGGCAGACCGAGAAACGGCCCCACGCCAAAGAGAAAGAAGAGCATCACGAGCAAAGGCGTGATGGTGGCGACACGGAGGCGGACCACGCCAAAGCGGGCGACGATCACCAGAATCAAGAGAACCGAAGCGAACCCGCTCGTTCCCGCCGCCAACCAGAGGCTCAGCGGCGGCATCATGCCCGGATGCCCGATATGCCAAGGCAAGATCAGAACCAGCGCGATCATCAAGCCGGTGAGCATCGCATGCAAGATGAGGAGCCAGGCCCGAATGCCGGTTTCGCGGACGCGGTGGAGATAGTCCCCGGTCAAGATGGTGAGTGGCGGAACCGCGGGAAGAATGTATCCGGGAAGCTTGGATTGAGAGAGCGAGAAAAAGATGACGGGAAAGAGGGCGGAGAGAAAGAGGAATTCCGGAAAAGCATCTCCCCAGCGCTCGTGGCCGAGGTAGTGGTCTTTGGCGCGGCGCGCGCGCCACTCCGCCAGCGATTGCGCAATCGCGTCCCACAGCGCCCGCATCGCGATTACGGTCCATGGCATGAGGGCGAGCAGCATGATGGGGCCGTAATACCAGAACACGTGCTGGTGAGCATAGCGGTCGGTCGCGAAACGCTCTAAATTGTGTTCCCAAAAGAAGACGCGGAAGAAATCCGGATTGCGCCGCTGAACCTCGATATACCAGGGGAGCACCATGGCGAGGTAGAGGACGACGCCGGGGATCCAGATGGTGCGGCGCAGCAACGACCATTCACGGCGCAATGCGGCAAAGGTAAAGATGATTGTCAGAGCCATGACAGGCGCGATTGGACCCTTGGCCAGAGTTGCGGCACCGACAAAAAAGTACAGATCGAAGAGCCAGAACTTTTTCCCGGTTTCGTACCAGGCGTACCAGCCGAGCATGCCGATCACAAACGGAGCGGCAAGCTGCATGTCGGTGGAAGCGCCGCGAGCAAACCCAAGAATGCCCGCGCAGGTGGCGGTAATGAGGGCAGCATCCATCTGGCCGCCGGGACGGAAGCGGCGGATGTGGATGTAAATCATGGTCACGAGGATGAAGGCAAAGGTCGCGGAGGGAAGCCGCGCCGACCAGTCATGCACGCCAAACTCGCGGAAGGCGAACATTGCGCGCCAATAGTAGAGCGCCGGCTTTTCGAGCCAGGGATGGCCCCACAAAAAAGGTGTGATGTAGTCGCGGCGGCCGAGCATCTCGCGCGCCACTTGGGCGTAGCGCGGCTCATCCGCGCCCACCAAGCCGAGGCCATCGCCGCCAAAGATCGGGATCAGCCCGTAAAAGAGAAAGAATGCGGTAAGGATGAAGAGGTGAATCACGTCCAGTACATCGGAGAGGAGGGACCAATGGACCAGCGGCCGATGTGGATCCTGACCGGGCTCCTCCAGCGTGCGAGCCGTCACCGGAATGGCCTCTCTTTCCCCCATGAACTGCGCGTTTGCGTGCGACTACTCCATCCAAAGGCTAACAGATCGGGGCGGCGGGTTGCCGCTCTTTGCGGTGGGGCCGCAATCGAGATTCAGGATACGGTTGCGGGATATTTCAGCAGCCGGGTTGGCGCCGCGCCGGAATCTCGCTGCGCAGCTCGGCCAAAATCCGCTCCGCGGCAGCGGCGAGCGGGCCGGGGAGGGTGCAACCACTGGCATTCTCATGACCGCCGCCGCCAAAGCGCTCCGCAATTTTGGCGACATTCATTCTTCCCTTGCTGCGAAGGCTCAAGCGAATCTGGCCTTCTTCCAACTCTCGCAGAAAGACCGCAGCCTGCACGCCTTCGATGCCGATGGCGTAGTTGACGACTCCTTCGCAGTCCTCCCCTTCCGCTCCGGTGCTCTTCATATCCTCGCGGGTCACCCAGAGCCAGGAGAGATTTCCATCGATCTGCAGATTGGAAAGCGCGCGGCCCAGCAGCAGCATCTTGGCAAGGGGATTTGAAAAGTAGACATCGCGAGCGACGAGCTCAGGCTGGGCGCCGCAGCGGATCAGGGCGGCCGCGAGATCGAAGGTGTGAGCGCCGGTGCCCTCGTAGCAAAAGGATCCGGTATCGGTAAGGACGGCGGTGTAAAGGCAGGCGGCCATCTCGCGGGTGACCCGGGCTCCGGCGGCAAGCACCAACCGGTAGATCATCTCGGCGACTGCGGAGGCGCCGGTGTCGATCCAATTGACATCCGCGAAGGGCCGGCCGCTGACGTGGTGATCGATATTGATGAGAAAAAGATTTTC
>DATAWF010000128.1:0-7130 GCA_036267335.1 Acidobacteriaceae bacterium | reverse complement strand
AGATCGACTCCCAGCGAGTTGAAATTGAGGCCGGCGCCCACCTGCTCGAGATTGAACTGCACCTCCACGAGTTGCAGCCGCGAGGGATCGCGGGGAACTTTGAGCGCGCGCAACAGTGTTCCATAGGTGTAATCCTGATGATCCTGCGCGTCGAGAAGGGTTTTGCGCGTTTGCTTCAGGAACTGCGACAGCGGCTCCTCCGGAGAGTAGCGGCTGCGGATCGGAAGGAAATTGACGCAGTGGCCGATCAGCGTGGAGCCATTCTCGATCTGCGACTGGCCCGCCATCGGCACGCCGATCACGACATCATTCTGCTGGCAAAGGCGGTGAATCAGGAGCGAATAGCCGGCCAGCAGCGTGGCGAAGAGCGTGCTCCCTTGCCGCGCGCCCGCCATGCGGAGGGATTTCGCAAGCTCGCCCGGGAAGACGTAGCGTTTCGTCGCGCCGGAATTGGTACGGAGGGCCTGCCGCGGCCTGTCGGTCGGCAACTGGAGCGGCGCGGGCAGAGTCTTAAACTGGTCCATCCAATAGGACTCGACCGCGGCAAGCTCGCGGCTGCCGTGTCGCCGGGTCTGAGCGGCGGCATACTCGTGCAGCGCCAGCGGAGTTCCCATCTCCGCCCCAACCCCTTTTGTTCGGGCATTGTAAAGCTCGCTGAGCTCGCGGTAGAGGACATTGGTCGACCATCCGTCGAAGAGGATGTGGTGAGCGGTCAGGATCAGCACATGCTTCGTTCTCTCCAGACGGACGAGACGGAAGCGGAAAAGGGGGCCGCGATGCAGGTCGAATGGGGTTGAGGCTTCGCGCGCCAAGAGACTTTCGAGAGTCTTCTCGCGCTCGCCAGGAGAGAGGCTGCTCAGGTCGTCCTGCTCAAGAGCAAGCGTTGTCTGCGCGGCGACGTGAACGGTCTCTCCATCCTCTGCCACGGTGGAGCGCAGAGCCTCATGCCGTGCGATCAGCTCTTCCAGGCTGGCGATCAAGGCGGAAGAGTCGAGGCCGCCTGTCAGAGTCAGCGAGGTCGATTCGTTGAAGGCGCAGTTTGCCTCGTCCCCAAGCTGAGTGCCGAAGAGGATCTCGCGCTGTGGCTCGGTGATGGTGAAGTCGCACGCCACCGGGGCAGTTTGAGGGGCCGAAGCCGCGGCAGCCTGCGATGCAGGGGCGGTGGCGGCGGCGCGGGCGACAGAGGGTTCCGGAAGGGATGTCCCAGCAGCCGGCGCGGTCGCCTCCGGCGGCGCCGTCAGCGCCTGCCCTTCAGTCATCGCCCGCAGTCCTTCACGGAAGGCATCGCGTACAGCGTCGAGGTCCGCCGCGGTGTGAGCTGTGGTCAAAAAGCATGGGAAGCCTTCCTGGATATGAATGCCTTTCTCGCGCAGGTGGAAATGCAGCATGCGCGCCAGGCGCGGCTCCGTAGGAGCGGCGAGGAAGAACCAGGAGGAGAATGTCTCGAGCGTCGCAGGGTAGGAGAATTCCCGGCACATCGACTTGAGATCCGTGACCAGGGCCGAGGTTTTTTCCGCAAGCTCTTTTTGCAGGCCCGCGCCGGAGGCCTTGAGATGCTCCAGGCTGGCTTTGACCGCCGCCAGGGCCAAGGGGTGGCGCATGAAGGTACCCGCATAGAAGGTCACTCCGGCTTGCGGGAAGGAGTCATCGCCGAATTGCCATTGGCCGCCGTCGAGGGCGTCCATATAGGCGGCGCTTCCTGACAGCACTCCAACGGGCAGACCGCCGGCGACCACTTTTCCGTAGGTCGCGAGATCGGCGCGAATGCCATAGAGGGCCTGCATGCCGCCGGGATGAGTGCGGAAGCCGGTGACGACTTCGTCGAAGATCAGCGCCGCGCCATTTTGCTCGGTGAGCTGCCGGACCTCGCGTAAGAATTCGACCGGCCGCAACTCCGGATGGCGGCTCTGAACCGGCTCGACCAGAACTCCTGCCAGCTCCCCGGCGCGCTGCCGCAGAATCTCAAGGCTCTCCGGCGAGCCGTAGTCCAGGACCAGGACATTGGCCACGCTCTCGCGCGGGATTCCGGGAGCGGCAGGCATCGAGCGGTGCTGACCCACGGCCTTCACCAGAACCTCGTCAAAGCTGCCGTGGTAGTCGCCGGTAAAGAGCGCGATCAGATTGCGCCCGGTGACCGTGCGGGCCAGCCGCATGGCGCCCATCACCGCCTCCGACCCGGTATTGCAGAAAGTTACCCGCTCCATTCCCGTCAGGTCGCGAACCAGCTCCGCACATTCACCGGCCAGCTCCGTCTGCGGGCCGATGGGGAAGCCAATCTCCAACTGCTTGCGCACCGCCTCTACGATGAACTCCGGCGAGTGACCGTAGAGGATCGCGCCGAAGCCGTTGAGGATGTCGATATAGCGGTTGCCGTCCTTATCCCACAGGTAGGCTCCGGAGGCGCGGTCGACGACCAGCGGATAGATCATTTCCTTGACTTGTGCGTGGAACCCGGAAACCACGCGGCCATCGGCCAAGACTTGGCGGTGTTTTTGCGTGAACTCTTTCGAGCCGGGCGTGCGCCGGTTGTAATCCCGGATAAAGCTGTCGAGATAATGCTGCTGCGTCGGATTCAATCCTCCGGATGTGCCGCGCTGCAAAGGCTTGAAAGGTGTAAAGGCCGGCTTCGCATTTTGCGCCGCGCTGTCCGGGACGCGTTCGGCTTTTTGAGGAGCGGCGACCTGCGCCGGGGCCGTTGCGGGAATCTGGGATGGAGCCTCTGCAACCGCGGCTATGGTTGCGGCCGGCAGCGGAGCAGAGATCCCGGCGGTTTGTTGGGCTCGCAGCAGTTCGAGCTGCTGGGCGAAGAGCCCGGAGAGCATCTGCATCTGGCTGGTAAAAAGCGCTTCGTAGGAACCGGCAGGAACATTCGCCGTCAATGCCGCGGGTATCGAAGCCATTGCAACCGCGGGGGCTGTAAATGCAGGTGCCGCGGTGGTAGGAGTCTGCGCGGATGCGGGAGTTGGAGCCGCGGCTGCGGCCGGCTGCGGTGCGCGAAGCGCGGGGGCGACAGTTGCCTCCAAATGATCTGCGAGGCCGCCCAGAGTCGGATAGCTCTCCATGATTTCACGGAAGGAAAGCTTCACGCGGTACTTTCCCTGAATCGCTTGGGTCAGTTGGGTCAGGAAGAGGGAATCGAATCCAAGCTCGAGAAAATAGGCTTGCCCATCAACCTGGGCTAGATCGGCGCCGGAGAGATCGGTGACCAGCGCTTTTAGTTCTTCAAGCATTCCATTGCTGGGTGAAGCATTGGCATTTTGGCTCATGAGTGGGCCCTCGGCAGAAGTTGAAGCAGAAACAGGAGTATTTTCCACGATACGGTTGTCGTTGACCGGGGTTAGGTTCGCTGACATCGGGAAAGGGCCTGCTGCAGCGTCCGGGATGGCCGGAGCCGGCGGCTCCGCCCAATAGCGTTTGCGTTCAAAAGGATAAGTTGGCAACAGGACGCGCCGGCGAGCCTCGCCATGCAACGCCGTCCAGTCGGGATCCACTCCCGCAAGCCATAGCCGCGCGAGGGTGGAAAGCATGGATTGGGTGTCGTCGCCTATGCCATCGCGCCTGCTGGCCAGGCTTGAGACGATGACCGGGGCCGAGGGCTGAGGAGCGCTGGCCAGCGCCGTCTGGCGCATCATTTGCGCCGCCGTTTCACCGGCCCCGACCTCGAGCAAGATCCGCTGCGGGGTGCGCAACAGCTCCTCAATCGCCCGGCCGAAACGCACTGGCTCGCGCATCTGGCGTGTCCAGTAGGCCGTCTGCGATAGCTCTTCCGCGGTGACCCATTGTCCGGTCAGCGTCGAGACGTAGGGAATCGCCGGGGCGCCAAACTGGACTGCCGAAACCTGGGCGGCAAAGGCTGCCAGCGCAGGTTCCACAAGCCGGCTGTGGAAGGCGTGCGAGGTGATCAGGCGCCGGCTTTGGATCTGCATGGCGTCGAGCCGTTCGACCAGCGCCGCGATTTCAGCCTCCGGTCCGGAGACGACCATGAGCCGCGGGCCATTCACCGCCGCCAGGTCGAGCTTCGCGCCCAGCAAGGGAACCACGGTTTCTTCCTCGGCCCTTACCGCAAGCATCGCACCGCCTGCGGGCAGCTCCTGCATGATCCGGCCGCGGGCAGCGACGAGGCGGAGAGCATCTTCGAGCGAAAGCACTCCCGCCAGCGTGGCCGCGGCGAACTCGCCGATGCTATGGCCAACCATGGCCGCGGGACGGATACCCCAGGAGATCCAGAGCTGCGCCAGCGAGTACTCCACCGCAAAGATAGCCGGCTGCGCGTAATCGGTTTGGTTCAGGCGGCTCGCGAGAACCGCGATCTCTCCCGCGGAAGCTCCGTTGCCCGATCGCGTCGCTTCGGGGTAGAGAACCGCGAGCAGACTCTCGCCCAGCATCGGGCGCAGGATCGCGTCGCACCGGTCCATCCATTCGCGGAAGACAGGTTCGTCCCGGTAGAGCCCATAGGCCATTCCGAGGGTCTGAATCCCCTGGCCGGGGAAGCAAAAGACAACACTGCCCCCTTCGATAGGATGATCTTCGTGCCAGCAATCACCGTCATTTCCCGCCAGAGCGCTCGCGGCCTCTGCCAGGTTCGAGGCTTGTATCGCACGCCGGTGTTTGTGACGGCTGCGGCTGGCTTGCAGCGTGTATGCCGCATCGGCAAAATTCAAGTCGGGATTGGCATGGAAATGCGCCGCGAGCTGGCCTGCGATAGCGTCGGCCGCGGCCGCGCTCTTGGCCGACCAGACGAATAGCTGGTGCTTGCGCCCGGCGCTTGATGCCGGAAGATCGGGGGCTTCTTCGACAATCACGTGAGCGTTGGTGCCGCCGACGCCAAAGGCGCTCACCCCGGCGCGGAGAGGGAAACCTTCGGGCTTCCACGGACGCGGCTCGCGGTCGAAGACAAACGGGCTGTCATCGAGTTCAAGGTGAGGATTCGGCTGCTCGAAGTGCAGGAGCTGGGGAATGGAGCGGTGCTGCATCTGAAGCACCGTCTTGATCAGGCCCGTCGCGCCTGAGGCGACGTCGAGATGACCGACGTTGGCCTTCGCCGTGCCGATCGAGCAGTAACGCGAAGCTGTGGTCGCGGAACGGAAAGACCGGTTGAGGGCCGCAATCTCGATTGGATCGCCCAGCGGGGTTCCGGTTCCATGCGCTTCAAGATAGGTGATCGACTCGGCAGGAACTCCAGCCATCTTCCGCGCCCGCGATACGACCTCAGCCTGCCCTTCGACGCTCGGCGCCGTGTATCCAACTTTTCCCGAGCCATCGTTGTTGACCGCCACGCCGCGAATAACCGCCAGAATCTGGTCGCCATCGGCAACCGCGCGGTCCAGACGCTTGAGCAGGAGCACGGCTGCGCCATGCCCAAAGACGGTGCCGTTCGCCCGCCGGTCGAAGGGACGGCAATGCCCGTCGAGCGAGGCCAGCCCGCCCTCCTGAGGCAGGTATCCGCGCCGCTGGGGAAAGGTAATCGAGACCGCCCCGGCGAGAGCCATGTCGCATCCGCCCGCGAGCAGGCTTTCGCATGCTTGATTCACCGCGACCAGGGAAGTAGAGCAGGCCGTCTGCACTGTGATGCTGGGGCCGCGCAGGTTGAGTTTGTAGGAGACGCGCGTGGCCAGGAAATCCTTATCGTTCCCCAGCATCGTGACGTAGGAGCCGACCTGATAAGAGCCGGTAAAGTCTTCCAGATATTTGCGGCCCGCAGCCAGGTTCTGCATGAAATATGTGTTCATGCTGCAGCCGGCAAAGACCCCGACCGCGCCTGGCGTATGGGCTGGATCGTATCCGGCGCGCTCGAGCACCTCCCAGGCGCACTCCAGGAAAACCCGATGCTGCGGATCCATCTGCTCGGCTTCTTTGGGATAAATGCCAAAGAAAGCGGCATCGAACATGGCGGTGTCTTTGAGGATCGGCCGTGCCGCCACGTAGCCGGGGCCGCGTTCGCTCGCCTGGATCTCGAGTTCCTCGTCGCTGAAGAAGGTGATCGATTCGACGCCGGAGGCGAGATTTCGCCAGAAGTCTTCGACGGTTTCCGCCCCGGGAAAGCGCCCGGTCATTCCAACGATGGCGATGGACCCGGGGGGAAGGGAATGCTGACTTGAAAGGGGAGCGGCAGAGGCAGAAGGACTTTCGCTCAAGGCGCGGTTTTCGCTGGCAGCTTCCTGCGGAGAGACGGATGCCGTTTCCCCGTTGAGCAGCCGCGTCATCGCGCGCGGGCTGGGGCAGTCGAAGATGGCGGCAATGCCAAGCTCGCGGCCGAACTCCCGGTTGATTCGGGTGAGAAGCACCGTCGCCAGCAGCGAGGTGCCGCCAATTTCAAAAAAATTGTCGTCGAGCCCGACCCGGGGAAGACCGAGCACGGATTGCCAAAGCGCGGAGACGCGGCTCTGGTCCGCCCCTTGCTGAGGGGAGGAGCCGCGCGCTTTCTTGCTTCGTCCATCGATGTTGCTTTCGTTCTCGCTGCGTTTCATAGAAAAACCCGGTCCCGGTACTTCCCTGGAGGATCAAGCGTATGTGTGGTTTTCCTGCTGCGGCTCGACCGCCTCCGGGCCTTTGGTCCCGGCCTTGGTCGCCGGCGATGCAGGGCGCCACCGCAGATTCATCCTGCTGACGTGCGCTTCGAATTCTTCGAGGTCGCGCTGCGTCGCTCTGCTGGCGCGCTCGAGTCCGATTTTGTTGACGACGGCTGCGATGCCGCGCACATTCAGGCGCTCGAGTAGAACGGCGGCCCTTCTCAGGCGCGCCTTTTTGGTTTTGCCCGATTCCGCGATCAAAATCGTTACGTCGGCAAAGCGCGCAAGATATTCCGTTTCAGCTGAGATCAGCAGCGGGGTAGCGTCGATCAACACCAGTTCGTATTCGCTGGTCAGGTCCTTGAAGGCCTGGTCCATAAAGCTGGTCAAGGGGGTCAGTTGCGGACCGAAGGGCTGGGCGACGACCGATGTTTGTTGTGGACCTTCCTGGCCTGTACGGCCGCCATCTGCCTTTTGCGTTGTACGGTTCAGCCCAATGGTGAGATAGGCAACCGGCGCAGTCAGGCCGGACGCGTCGATGGTGAGCGTCTTGCGTCCAAGTTTCGCGAGCGTGCTGCCCAAATCCTCGATCACCGAGGTTGTTCCCGCTCCCGTATGAAC
>DATAWF010000127.1:0-2404 GCA_036267335.1 Acidobacteriaceae bacterium | reverse complement strand
TGCGGTCAGCGCTGCGCGCTATCTTCCGCTTACAAACAGCAGATTCCCTGCGGGAATGACAGAAAGAAAAGCAAAAGCGGCGGGTCAGCAAGTCGGCGGGTCAGCGGGTCAGCAAGTCAGCAAGTTGGCGGGTCAGCGGGTTAGCTCAGGTGCGGCGTAGGAGATGAAAAGCCTTGGGAGGTGGATCGTGACGGCAGCGCCCGAGCCGGCCAGATTGTCAATCGCGATGCCGCCGCCAATCTTTTCGCAGATCGCCTTCGAGATCGCCAGGCCCAGGCCGGTTCCACCGCTCGAACGCGCGCGCGAGGGATCCGCGCGATAGAAGGGTTCGAAGAGATGCGGCAGATCTTCCGGCGGGACCCCTTCGCCCTCATCCGCGATCACGACTGTGGCTCCCTCCGGAGCCGTCTCCATCGAGACAGTGACCACCGAGCCTGCCGGGCTGTGTTGGAAGGCGTTGAGCAGAAGATTGGCAAACACCAGGAGACAGTCCCTTTCATCGATCTCCACACAGGCATCGCCGTCTATCCGCAAAGCCACTCTGACTCTGCGCAGGTCGGCGAAGGAGGCGGTCTGCTGGATGGCGGTGCGCAGGCAATCGGCAACGGAGCAGGAGAGCGGGCGCGCATCGAGCGCACTTCCATTGGCGTGTTCCACCCGGGCCAAGGTCAACATCTGTTGCACCGTGCTCTCCAGCCGCATGCAATCGCGAAAACAGAGCTCCAATCCGGCTTGGTATTCTTCCGCGGTGCGCGAGCGCATGGTCAGCAACTGCAGCGACGATTTGGCGATCGCCACATCGGTTTTGAGCTCATGCGCAGCGTCGCTGGTGAAGCGCCGCTGCTGAGCGAAGGAGCGCTCCAGGCGCGCGAGAGCGGTCTCGATCGCTCGCACCAGGGGCAGAAGCTCCGCCGTTTCGGTGGCCGCCGCCGGAGGGTGGAACGACCAGTCGGCGGCCGAGACTTTGCCCGCCTCCTCGGCCAGTTGGCGAAGGGGCACGAGGCCGCGACGCATGAGCCAGACCATGGCGGCCGCGGTGGCGGCCAGAAGAAGGAGCGCAGTGATCGAATAGAATCGCACCGCTTCCTCAACCTCGTGCCGGATGCGGCCGGTGGGCGCTCCGTAAAAGACGGCGATGGTATGCCGTACGCCCCCGCCTGCCTCGCCGGGGTCGACCACCCTGAGCGCCGATATCCGCAACAGGCGATAGCGGCGCCCGCGCACATTCGCATCCACAATTCCATCGCCATGCGTGAGCCGATCGAGAAGCGCCGGGGGAATTGCCGGCTGCGATTGTCCGAGGATGCGTCCCTTTTCATCCTCCACCCGGTAAGAATCCCGCGAGGGAATCGCGATTCCCGCCATGTCGAGGACGACGTTGTCGGCTGGATCATCGGCATCGCCGACTGCGCCCAAGAGTGTGTCCGCCTGCCCTCGCAGCATGATGTCAAAGGCGCGCAGATGAGTGCGCCACTCATAGATGGCCGAAGCCCCGATCAACGCGCCCGCGGAAATGAACTCCAGCAGCAAAACGGTGGCGATCAGCCTTCGCGTGAGCGAGCGGGTTTTGCTCATTCCGCTCTCTCTACGCGGAGGCGGTATCCGCGATGGCGCAAGGTCTCGATGACGGGTTCGGCTCCGGCGGCATTGAGCTTGCGGCGCAGGTTCGAGACATGAGCTTCAATCACGTTGGAATGATGCTCCCAGTCGTAATCGTAGAGATGTTCGAGGAGCTCGCGTTTCGAGACGACGGCGCGCGGCCGGTGCATCAGGTATTCAAGAATGCGGTATTCCGTGGGAGAGAGGTCTAAAGCCTGTCCGGCGCGATTCACAGTCTGCTGCAGCGAATTGATTTCAATGCCGGCTACGCGCAGCACCGGATCCGCAATGCCTTTTCCCCGGCGGATCAAGGCCTTCACCCGTGCCAGCAATTCTCCGAGGTCGAAGGGCTTGCTCAGATAATCGTCGGCGCCCGCATTGAGCAGCTCGACAATCGAAGCTTTTCCCTCTTGTGCGGTAAGGATCAGGACCGGCGTGGCGAGCCCCTTCTGGCGAAGGCTGCGCAGAATGCCCAGTCCTGATTTGCCCGGGAGCATCAGGTCAAGCACGATCACGTCGTAGATATCTTGGTGAGCTAACTGTTCGCCGGAAAGGCCATCCCCGGCATGATCGACGGCAAGACCAGACTCGCATAAAGCCTCCCGCAGATTCTCGGCCAAGCGCAATTCGTCTTCGACAAGGAGCACGCGCATGCAGGAATGCCCAGTTCAAGGCTGGCACAACAGACTTAAGTTACGCTTAAGGCCGGCAACCCTTGAACCCTCCCTCAGGGGCTGAAGCCCTTTGATTTTGCGGCCTTTCGGCGCGACTAACGCGGATACCGCAACGGCGAGAAGATCTACTA
>DATAWF010000126.1:0-10281 GCA_036267335.1 Acidobacteriaceae bacterium | reverse complement strand
CTTAACGAAATCCTGGAGACGATCAGGCAATAGCTGCCTGATTAGCGGGATTGCTTCTGAGTACCACGGTTGATAATCTTCAACGAATGAAGGAATGGCCTTAAGGACTTCTTTTGCTTTTTCACCATGTTTTCTTTGAAGTGAGGATTTGAATCCATCTGGATCGCACTGTAGCCGTATGGCAAAGAGGAGCAGCTCGCCTTTGCTGATTAGGGTATCTAGGTCCTTCCTATACCTCTCTAGATTCGATATCACATGGTCACTCCCACTCATAATCCAGGTTCCCTCGACCACACCTCAACAGGTTCCGATCGTAAATCTCATTCGCCAGAAACACAGCATCTTCGATCGCGTAGATAGCCCGCTCGCTCTTGTGGCCTGCTCTGGGATCGCGTGCCAATCGTAGACCAGCAATGATCGCCGCTGCAATGATCAGAACACGACCGCCTTTGTTGTGCTCGACAGGGGGCGGCTGCATCAGCGCGCTCTCTCGACTGGTTTCCGAAACAGTCGCCATGACAAACGGCCCTGAGACACCTGCGAGGGAAGGTACCGGCGCTGCTGACCACATAGCGGACGTGGCCGCGCTGGGCTGGGCTGGCATAGTTTCAACCGGGCTGATGTTCTCTCCACATCCCTTGCAACGGATCACGATGTGGAGTGACCGGGGACCATCGGTATGCGGGAGGGAGTATAGGCGAATATATGGAGAACATGGCTGGGGATTTTCCACATCCGCAACTACTACCCCACATGTTGCGGCTGTGGACATTTACTATGCTTCTTATGGGAGTACCTGCGCTGTTTCTAGGAGGTTTTTTAAGCGCATGGCTTTAAAACTGAAAGGTGGCGGGTGTGGAATTTTGCAACAAGGCGAGCGAAGGCAAACGATGCAATTGTGAGAACCGGGTATGTTCTTCCCATCTGCACAATGGCTCATGTCCACCATGCTTCAAAGCTCGGGATATGCGCTTGGTGGGTAGCGTGGGGAAGAGTTAGAAGGGGCTAGATGGCTCTTTTCGTTTGCCCGGCTTCTCGATCCCGATTGGCCCCCGGCTTCTCGATCCCGATTGGCCCGTTGACCCGAAGATGACCTGTGTCCCTTCGGCAATCCGTGCCCAGGCACGGTATTCCGTTGCCGGATGCACTCAACGAGCTTGGATGTCGATTTGCGATGCCGGCGGAGGCGCAAAACAAAAGGGACGCGACGCCATCTGCTCCTAGAGCAGAATCCGCATAGGCGTACCCGGTCGAAATTGGTGGAGGTGGATTTTCCCTTGATAGAAAATCCAGTCTGGAATCTTCGCCTCTGGGAACAGCTGTGCGGATTCTGCTCCTGCTCGCTTGTCCGGGATCTTCGATGAGCCGAGGAATGGAGGCGCGGGTCGGAATCGAACCGACGCATAAAGGTTTTGCAGACCTCTCCCTTACCGCTTGGGTACCGCGCCGCTCATGAATGGAGTGAGGATGGAAGACGATTGCCGCCAGTGCGGCGGCTCTCGGGCCTCCGTGCGATGTCCCAGCCACGTCAATAACTTGCGCGGCTGGAGCGGGAGACGGGACTTGAACCCGCGACCCTCGCCTTGGCAAGGCGATGCTCTACCACTGAGCTACTCCCGCATAGACACCTGTTGAGTATAGCGAGGCCCGAAGGAACGGGTCAACGCGGGGAAGGGGGATAGAGGCCGGCAAAAGTGCACCCCTCCGCGAGGAACTAGGAAACCGGCATTTTCGGACTGAGACGAAGTCAAGACCGTAGCGAATGGGGTTTGGATATTTCGCAAAGAGGCGATTTCGGAGTTGCCGGTGACACGGCCGCTATTTTGCGACGTTCGCGAGCGCTGGCTCAAGTTTGCTGATCTGGTATCGAGTCCTGGTAGACGATGATCCCGCCGTCCTTTTCTACAGCACCGGCGTAGCAGGCCAGCATGGTCGGATCATCACTGTGGAACGGGTGTTCGAGTCGTTTCACACTCGTGATTACGGGCCTGATCCAGCCATTCTCCCCAAGCAAGCCACGCGTCTTGTCTTCAAGCCCCTTTTTATCGCAGCACACCATCACAACAAGCGCATGCCGCGCTCCAGACGGATATCGGGGATCAGACCCGTCGGCGATTGCTTCACACAAGGCCGCCCAGACCGGCAGCAACGTGTCCTTCCTTCCGAAGATAAGGTTCCATTTCATCGTTAGAATCCGGGAACAAATCAGATGAGGAGCGGTCTGTCACCTTACGCCATCTGTGCTTTTGCTCCAGCAGGCTGCGGAAAAACTCGGTACAGGTGGCGCGCAGTTCGAAAAGCACCCTTCAGGGGCTGAAGCCCGCATTGATTTTGCTGCTTTCGCGGCGCGACTAAAGTCGCGCCCTGATACAGAACTCACTACCCTAGGGGTTGTTCCGCAGCCTGTGAAGCCCGCATTGATTTGCGGCTTTTGCGGCGCGACTCAAGCGGATACCGCAAGGGAGAAAGAACCCGCTGGGGTCGCGGTGACCGCAAAGTCGCGCCCTGATACAGAACTCACTACCAGGGATTTTCTACAGCCTGCTAGAGCATTTCTCCTATTGCTATGCACCACGAAGGTCTGAGAAGTGCGGCTTTTCCCGGTGAAAATCCGCACATCGAATGTCGCAGCTTCGAGGTGCACCTATAGGAGAAATGTTCTAGTTCGGATTGACGGGCTGGCTTTGGTGCATGCCAACGTGCAAACGTATCCTCTGCCCCGGCTCCGCATTGACCTGAAAGACCGCTGTTGAGCCATCCATGCTAGAAGGCTGGGGGTCGGAGTCCACGGTCCAATTTTCCGGAACATCGTGCCGAATAATGAAGACGGCAGGTTTGTCGGTTGGATTTTGCAGAACGTATTCCTGCTCATTGACCTGGACAAAGAAGTGCGACGTCTCACCGTCGGTGATCTTCTCTTCGGTGTGGTGAGAAGACAGCACGCTCTCCAGATGACAAATGGCGTCATCATGGAAGCCGTTATAGTGGTCGCCGAGGACGAACGGATCGGACTCGGGCTGGATCAGGCACGATTTATCCACAATGATCTGGGGAGGAGGCGCCTGATTTTGGGGCAGTGCCGCCTCCACCTGGTTGTTCGCCGCCGTCTGTGCGTGCACCGTTACCGCCAACACACCGGCTCCCATTCCGGCCATGACCAGCAGCACCATCGCCGCTGCCCATGAAATCGCCGGAGATTCCTTCCTTCCCAGCAAACGTTCGATTCGCATTTTCAGACTCCCTCCATTCGCACCCACGGCGCCCGCGGGCACCGCGCCGCGTTTTTCTTCCAGAACCACCAAGGCCCGCGCATACATCACCCGGTCCCCGCTTACCTGCGCCGCTGCGTCGTCGCAGCAGTGCTCCCGCTCCCGCCGCATTTGCGCCGAGATCCACCACACCGCTGGGTGATAGAACAGCACTGTCTCGGCCATCGCCTGCAGAATGGCCGCCAGGTAGTCGTGCCGCCGGATATGCGCCAGTTCGTGCGCCAGTACTGCCTCCAGCTGCGCCGTCGAGAGTCCTGTCAAACAACCCACCGGCATCAAAATTGCGGGCCGCAGCCAGCCAATCACCGTCGGCGCCTGCACCTGCGCCGAGTGCATCAACTCCACCACCCGCTTCACACCCATCCGCTCCGCCAGCCTCTGCAGCACGCTCTGCAACTCCGCCGGCGCCGGGTGGGCGGCACGCTTTCTCATCCTTCGCGTAGCCGCCAACGCCAGATTCAGGCGCCCCGACAGCACGACTACGCCCACGACCCAAAATCCGACCAGTGCCGGCAAAGAAGCATCCAGACCCCGCTCGCACCGGGTCACCCACGTCTTCGCACCCGATATGGATTCACCGGTGTTCGAGCTGGGTCCCGGGTCGCCTGCCACCGCGGCAAAGCGGTCGCCCGCAGCCGGAGATTTCTCTGTGAGCCATACGAACGTGACCAGCGGCAGAAGCACCATCGCCGCCATGGCCAACACTGCCGCCGCGTATCGCTGCTCCGGCGCCCGTCGCGGAACCACTGCCAGCAGCAGCGCCACCACAGTGCCCTCCCAGCAGAAGTGCAGTAGGGTCCACCCGAGAGCATGCACTGCGGGCAGCGCGCACAGCCGCTCCAACTCTGTCATATTTGCCTCTTTTCGAACTCGTCCAGCATTTTCCTTATCTCAGCCAGCTCGGCCGCTGATACTGGCCGCGAGGTCAGCGCCCCTAGCACCAGATTCTTCGCTGAGCCATCGAACGCCCGTTCCAGCAGGTTCCGAGCCATCTGCATTTGTGTCCGCTCTCTTGGCGCGCGCGCCTCATACACATGCGACCGGTAGCGCTCGTTTCGAGCCAGGAAACCTTTTTCCGTCATCACCTGCATCTGCTTCAGAACCGTCGTGTATCCGATTCCCCGTTTCGCCAGCGCATCGTGCACTTCTCGCACGGTCGATGCGCCCTGCTTCCACAGCACCTGCAGAATCACCAGCTCCGCCTCCGTCGGCAGGATTTCCGCGTGCAACGCCTTCCTTCGTTTTGCCATAGTCAGCATCCTAGTACGACCACTATCGTATGTCAACGATTAATATCGTACTCCGGAAGGCCCCCACTCGACACTCTGGAAACAGCAGGGTTTCGGGAGCCCGGGCAGACCGCGAACGGCCCCATGCATGGCGCCCCAACTGCTGGACGGCCACGCGTATCAGTTGGGCGACGGCTGCTCGATGTGGTCGATGACAAGGATCTGGATGTTAGCGTGTGTGGACTTGGAGCTTGAGGCCGAGCTGGTTTCCGAGGGCCTCGTCAAAGGACGGGTTCCCCGGCGCGCCGGGTTTCGCCAGAGACTCCTCGTTCAACGTCCTCCGGTGCTCAAGGGCAACAATCGGGCCGGGCGCCCGATTCAGTCCTCGCTCTCTTGACTGCGAGGCTTTGCGAGTGCTGGACTAAGCAACGACGTGAGAGGGACCAATTTGTGGAACAGCTAATTGAGATTCCGGGGCGAAAGGCTCGCCCCAGCCGCCTGACTTTGTTCCTTATTGTCGCCGTCGCCGTAGCTTTTCTCGGGAGCAGGACCGCTTTATCGTATTACGTCGATGCCCTATGGTTTCGCTCGCTCGGATACGGCGAAGTGTTTTGGAAGAGCCTGGGGCTTGAATGGAGCGTCTTCGCGTCTTCCTTTCTGGTCACATTTCTCCTGCTTTACGGCTGGTTTCTCGCTCTGTGCCGGATGCATTCCATGGATCTGCCGCAGGATCACACAATCTTGCTTGGACGCCAAAATGTGACCCTGCCTCTCCAGCGTGTGCTGCGTATTCTCGGCATCGTGGTCTCGCTCGGCATCGCGATCATCAGCGGCGCGGCGATGATGGCGGAGTGGCCGGCCTTCGCGCTGTTCTGGAATGCGCCGCACAACACCGGCACCAGCCTCGACCCGGTCTTCGGCAAGCCGCTCAACTTCTATCTCTTCACGCTTTCGGCCTGGCAGCTCACCGCCAACTGGCTGACGACGATCGCCGTTCTCGCCTGCATCGTGGCTGCCGGCTTCCTTTTCCTCGCCGGGGGCGCCAAAGCCCTCGCCCGGGAGCGCGGCAGCCTGATGCCGCCCCTGCCGTTGCGCGGTTTCTCCATCGCGTTCGCCTTCTTCCTGCTCCTTCTTGCCGCGCAGGTTTACCTGGGCCGCTTCAATACCCTGTTCAACGCGCAAACCATCTTCACCGGCGTCAATTACACCGACGCTCACGTGACCATCACCGGCATGCTGTTCGTCGCTGTGGCGCTGCTCCTGGGCGCCTGCATTGCCGCCAGCAACGCACTCACCGCCCCTCGCCTGGGCAGGCTGGTGGCCGCTGTCATTCCCGCCATCGGGTGTTTCCTGATCGTGCAGTTGATCGGCTGGTATGTCGGCAACTTCATCGTCAAGCCGAACCAGCTCGATCGCGAGCGACCCTACATTGCGCGGAATATCGCCTGGACCCGGCGTGCCTGGGACCTCGATCGTGTCACCCAGCAGGAGTTCCCCGCTGAGACGACTCCCGACGCCGCCGACCCCGCCGGCAACCAGGCCACCCTTAAAAATATCCGCCTCTGGGACTGGCGCGCCCTGCAGGACACGCTGCGGCAGATCCAGGAGATCCGCACCTACTATGACTTTCCCGACATCGACATCGACCGCTACACCATCAACGGCGAGCTGCGGGAGGTCATGCTGGCGGGCCGCGAGCTCAATGTCGACCGGCTTCCGGAAAGCAGCCGCAACTGGATCAACGAGAAGTTGATCTACACCCACGGCTACGGCATCACCATGAACCCGGTCAACGGCTTTACTCGCGAGGGCCTGCCCACACTCTATCTGAGCAACATGCCCGTCGAGAGCACAGTTGCCGGCTTGGCCGTCACGCGTCCTGAAATCTACTTTGGGGAGTTGACGGACACCGACGTCTACGTCAAAACCAGCCAGCGCGAATTCAACTATCCGCAGGGCCAGACCAACAACCTCACGTCCTACCAGGGAACCGGCGGCATCGTTCTCGGCGGCCCATTGCGCCGCACCCTCATCGCCGCCGACCGCGGCGACCTCTGGAAGGTGCCCTTCAGCGACGACATCACCCCCGCAAGCCGTCTTCTGATGCGCCGCAACATCCTCAGCCGCGTCCAGACTCTCGCGCCCTTCCTCACCTGGGATTCCGATCCCTACATCGTGATCGGCGACAACGGCCACCTCTACTGGATGCTCGACGCGTATACCACTTCCGACAGTTATCCCTACTCCGCCTCCTATTCCCTCAACGACGACACCGTCAATTACATGCGCAACAGCGTCAAGGTCGTGATCGACGCTTACAACGGCACAACCACCTTCTATGTGTTCGACCCGAAGGACCCGGTCATCGCGGCCTGGCGCGGAATCTTTCCCTCGCTCTTCCGCGACGCGTCGGCCATGCCCCAGGATCTGCGCCGGCACGTCCGTTACCCGCAGCTTCTGCTCGAGGAGCAGGCCGCCGTCTACGGCCTCTACCATATGAGCGATCCCGAGGTTTTCTACAATCGCGAAGATCTGTGGACCGTCGCCTCCGAGCTTGGCGACTCCGACGACCAGCAAGCGCAGACCATGGAACCGAACTATGTGCTGATGAGGCTGCCCGGTTCGTCCACCACCGAATTCGTCGAGATACTTCCCTTCACGCCGGCCAACCGGAATAACCTGATCGGCTGGATCGCCGCGCGCAGCGACGGCGCGAACTACGGAAGCTCCATCGTCTACGACTTTCCCAAGACAAAACTGGTGGACGGCCCCATGCAGATCGAGGCGCGCATCGACCAGAACGCGCAGCTCTCGGGCCAGCTCTCACTCTGGAACCAGCAAGGCTCGCATGTGCGCCGGGGCATGCTGCTCGTGATTCCCTGCGGGCGGGCACTGCTCTACGCCGAGCCCATCTACCTTCAGGCACAGCAAAGCCCCATGCCGGAAATGCGCCTCGTCGTGCTCGCGCTCCAGGACCGGCTGGCCTATGGACCTACCTTCGAATCCGCCATGGCAGCGCTCTTCGGCGGCCAAGCCTCGTCGCTCACCGAGATTGCCGCCACACCGGAGTCCGGGCAGACGGCGATGCCTGCAGCGGCTGCCGGCAATTCCACCGGACAGAGCCCGTTGATCGCGGAGGCGGGACAGGATTTGGCCGATTACCAGCGTCTGACTGCGGCGGGAAAGCTCGCAGAGGCGGGGCAAAAACTCGAAGATCTCAAGCGTAAGCTCGACGAGCTGCAGGCGGCCGGCAAGCAATGAAAGCTTGGCGAGAGAAGGCCCTCGGGCTTTGAGCTGCTCTCATCACTACTGTGCGCACACCTGAGCCACGGAGGAGACCCGCCACGGAAGCGGCGGCTTATGCTCCTGGCCGGAGCCTCAGACGCCCTGCGCTGCTGACCCTTCTCAGACCTTTGTGGGTTATCGCAACGGGAGATCCGCTCTAATTTCCGGGGTTGGCGCCGGTTTTCCCGTCCAGATGTGCCGCCGTCTCCCCATCGACCAGCTTTCCGTCGCGCATGTGCAAGATGCGGTCTCCGATCTCCGCAGCCTCGGGATTGTGGGTAATCATCAGCACCGTCTGCCGGTACTGTTTGTTGGAACGGCGCAACATACCCAGCACAGCGTCGGAATTGACCGTATCCAAATTGCCCGTCGGCTCATCGGCCAGCACGATGGCCGGACGCGTAATCAACGCCCGGGCGATCGCCACGCGCTGCTGCTCGCCCCCGGAGAGTTCCGAGGGCCGGTGATCGAGCCGGCGCGCGATGCTCAACAATTCGGCAAGTTCCTGCAAATGCCCGCGCTCCCCTGCCGGGTCGATGCCGGCAATCTCGAGAGCAATTTCAATGTTGCCCCGCGCCGTCAAAGTGGGCAGCAAATTGAACTTCTGAAAAACGAAGCCGATTCTTTTCTTTCGCATCTCGGTTCGCGCGGAGTCGCTGAGGGCGGCAAAATCGACCCCGTCGATCAAGACGCTGCCGGAGCTCGCGCTCGTAAGGCCGCCGAGAATGTGAAAAAGTGTTGACTTGCCGCTTCCCGATGGACCGACGAGGCTGACAAATTGTCCCGGGAGAACACTGAAGGAGACGTCATTCAAAGCGTGTACGGCGGTTTCGCCCTTTCCGTACGTTTTGCTTACGTCCTGGACCGCGATGATCGGCTGCACCTCTGGATTGTAAATAAATGCCGGCGGAACGGGCAGCGCTGGTCAAGAACCCGCCGGCAATCGGCTTTCAGGAGCTTGCGGCGACCGCCATGCCGGCGTGATCCAGTTCCGGCCCGTCGATGGCCGGCAAAAGGCTGGGCCGGCTCTTCTTGGGTCCTCGCTTGCGCGCCACCATGACTCGGATTCGCTCCAGCATCTCGAGGGGAGAGCACGCGCCCTTGGGCAGGAAGGCGTCGGCGCGGTTGGCGCGGTCGAAAGCCTTCACGCTCCCGCTGATCAGGATGGCTGGCACCTCCGGCGCCAGCTCTTTCATTCGGCGGATCAGCTCGTTGCCGTCCATCCGCGGCATGACCAGGTCGCTGAGAACCAGGTCGATCCCGCCGCCACGGAACAGTTCCAGCGCTGTCTCATAGTCCAATGCGGTAAGCACCCGGTAGCCGCGAGTTTCCAGCAAAAACTTGCGTACAGAAAGGGCCTGTTCGTTGTCGTCCACGCAGAGAATCGTCTTCTTTGGCCTCATGACCTGCTCATTACTCCTCTCCCCAAAGGGGCACCTGAAGAAGCTTCCATTTCGCGAAAGCTCCAAATGTTGCGTTGACCGCATTCCGGCCCGGGAGGGAAACTGAGGCAAGCTCGCGCAGCCGGAAAGGACGAAAAAAGCAAAGATCATCCCTTCGGCGCGGAAACGCGGCGCCGCTTTCCTTGGCGGGGCCCAAGTTGCGGAGAGCGGAAATGCCAACATGCCAGCAACCGCGAACCGGCGCGTCTGCTGCCTGTCGTCCCGCTCTATCCCGTTTGTCGGTAATTCACTTCGAGTTCAGAAAGTCACTTCTCTATCGAAAAACGCTTGCCAAGAGTACGAAGCGCAACCGGGCCTGTAAACAGGGAAAATCCAGCGAAGCCCTGCGCATTTTTCCGCTAATGTTCCACCGGAAGTTGTAATCCTGCTGTGAATCTTGGGTCCCGCCCCTATCCGCCCTGTTGAAAGAATGTGAATCGCCACAGGAAAAGCCGCGCTTTTGCCGCAGGAACGGTGCTGGTTTTGTTAAAAGATCTTTTCATTATGGCTTCCTTCGGAAGAACGGTCTTCGAAATGTCCGCACAGTCCACAACCCCATCCTCGTGCAGCCCGGATCGTGGGAGCCGTTCCGTCCCACTGAGACACCCTACCGCGAGAGCATGAAGGTCGCTCCCTTCTTTCATTCCGCGAATTCGTCTCGCGTCCTCTGAAAAGGCAGACCGTGAAAAAGGCCCTGGGCGGACCAAGCCGGAAAGATTACACTAGCGTTTCACCCGCGGAGGCTCGATCGAGCCCTCCTGCCCCGAGCACCGGTGGCGAAGTGGCTAACGCGCTGGTCTGCAAAACCAGTATCCGCCGGTTCAATTCCGGCCCGGTGCTCCATATTCCTCTTCCATCAATCGCCGCCTTCCGTCATTTCGCCTTTCCAGTCGTGGAGGCGACATGGTTCCCCCTGGGAACCAGCGCGCTAAGCTGATAGCTATGCCGGAGCTGCCCGACATTGCCGCCTATCTCAGCGCGCTCGCGACCCGCATTCTGGGCCAGCGGCTCGAGCATGCGCGCGTGGCCAGCCCCTTTCTGTTGCGTACCGTGCAA
>DATAWF010000125.1:0-3583 GCA_036267335.1 Acidobacteriaceae bacterium | reverse complement strand
CGCGAGCCACCTTTGCCGGAAAAGGGTTCTCATTGCCGCGAGTCTAACATCCTGTTATCAATGCGTTCCGATGCTCGCGCGATTTTCCTGCTCTCCCATTTTCAGCTTCGCGCTACAATCGCTCCATGATCACGCGCCTTCTGATGCATTTTCTCGATGTGCTCTTTCTCGGCGGGGTCGTCGGCTCGTTGATCGTGGTGACATTGAATCTGATCGAAGACGCTCAGGATTTGTTCGAATAATTCAGGTTCCCGCTCTGCTCCAAATCTTTCGTTGACAGCGGTACACAGCGGTCTTACACTCAGCCAGGCGTCCACGACGAAGGGTTGAGCCGAAGCCGGCTCGATCAAAACGACTGGGCGAAAACCCTCGCTGGCGTTCACACGTCGCTGGGTTGACCGGACTGAACCCATAGCGCATGCCTTCCGACCGAACGATTCACGCCCCTCGAGCAGCTTCCACCCGCGTCCGGCTCATGGTCGCTTCTTCCGTGATGCTCACCTTTATCTCCTTCTGGCGAGCTGCGGCGGTTGTGTTGAACGATCTTGGCTCTTCCGCGTTTTATGCCGGCGGCATTGCCGAGCAGGCCGTCGGCAAATCAGCCCCATGGTTCATCCTCGGCGTCATGGTCTTCTCCTTCGCCGTGCGGGCCGTCTACGTGGAAAGCTGTTCCATGTTCACCCGCGGCGGCGTCTATCGGGTGGTGAAAGAGGCCCTGGGGGGCACCTTCGCCAAGCTGAGCGTTTCGGCCCTGATGTTCGACTACATCCTTACCGGGCCGATCTCGGGAGTTTCGGCCGGGCTGTACATCGTGGGGCTCCTGAATGAACTGTTGAGCGTGGGCGCTGTGCATGGCTGGCTGCCTCCGGGCGCCGTCGCGGGAGGGCACGCGCGCCAGCTTCCCAGCAACCTCACCGCCGCATTCTTCGCTTTGATCGTCACCTTCTATTACTGGTGGCAGAACACCAAGGGCATTGAAGAATCGAGCGAAAAAGCTCTTGAGGTAATGAAGATCACCACCGTGATGGTCGTGATCTTGCTCGGCTGGGGCATCTTCTCCGCCCTGCACAACCATGCGCAGCTGCCGCCGTTGCCGGTGCCGTCGAACCTGCATTTCAGCCATGACGCTCTCGGCTTCTTGCGCTACATGCATCTGCCCGCGACTCTGGGCCTCTTCGGCATCATCATGGCTTTCGGCCACTCCATCCTCGCGATGAGCGGCGAAGAGACCCTGGCCCAAGTCAACCGGGAAATCGAGCACCCGAAGCTCAAGAACCTCAAGCGCGCCGCAGTCGTCATCGCCATCTATAGCTTCCTGTTCACCGGCATCGGCTCGCTGCTCGCTGTGATGTTGATTCCGGACTCGGTGAGGGTTTCGGTCTATGGCGACAACCTGATTGCCGGCATGGCCATGTACATGGTCGGGCCGCAGGTACTGCGCATCGCTTTCCGCATCTTCGTGGTGATCGTCGGCTTCCTCATTCTTTCCGGCGCGGTCAACACCTCGATTATCGGTTCCACCGGCGTGCTGATGCGCATCGCTGAGGACGGCGTGCTGACCGATTGGTTCCGGCGGCCGCACGCAAAATTCGGCACCACCTACCGCATCGTCAATCTAGTCGCCGGCATGCAGATCTTCACCATCCTGGTAACCGGCGGCAATGTCTTCACTTTGGGCGAAGCTTACGCTTTCGGCGTGATCTGGAGCTTCACCTTCAACAGTCTCGCCATGCTGGTGCTGCGCTGGAAATACAAGGGCGAGCGGCCGTGGAAGGTTCCGCCGAATATTCGCATCGCGGGTAGAGAAATTCCCGTCGGCCTCATGTCGGTCTTCGCCGTATTGTCGACCACCGCCATCGTCAATCTCTTCACCAAGTCCGTCGCTACGGTCAGCGGCGTTATCTTCGCCGCGGTTTTCTTCGCCATCTTCACCTTTTCCGAGCGTCACAATCGCGGGCGCCACGAAGCCGCCACGCTCCAAATGAAAGAGCACTTTCAACTGGAGTACGAAGACAACATCGAGCGCGACGCCCTGCAAATCAATCCCGGTTCCGTGATGGTCACCATGCGCGACGCCAACAACCCCTTCGCTCTCAAGTGGACCTTGGCGCATACCAATACAGACGAGCAAGACATTGTTGTGCTCACCGCGCGCATGATGGGGGCAGGCGGTCCCGACTATTGGGCGGCATCGGAGCAGCTCTTTAGCGAGTACGAGCAGATGCTCTTCACCAAGGCCGTCTCTGTGGCGGAAAGCTTTGGCAAACATATCTCCCTGCTCGTCGTTCCCGCGGGAGACATCTTTTCCGCTCTGGTGCAAACCGCGAACTCCCTGGAGGCTACCGCCGTCGTCTCCGGGCTTTCGAACAAGCTCACTGCCCAAGAACAGGCCTTTCACATGGGCCAGGCATGGGAAGCTCTACCCGGACCAAAGCGGCAGATTACCTTTTACGTGATCTCGCCCAACGGCGAGGCTCAGGCTTTTCACATCGGTCCGCACGCACCTTCGCTGCGCGCAGACGATGTGCAACTGGTGCACCGTCTGTGGCTGAATTTCAGGCGCGATCCTTCGATGCATGACCTTCACCACAGCGACATCGTCACTTACGCGCTGACCCGGCTCGCGGCCGAATATGCGCGCGACAAGGACGACACCCTCCAGGGACTCTGCCGCTGTATCGGCGCTGGCCGCCTTCCGAGCCATTCCGCTGGAGATCAGACGCGCTCTTCCGAAGCGGACTATCAATATTCGATCCAGGAACCGGCGCAAGATCGCGAAAAGTCCTAAATCCACAGAGTGGAGATCCCGCCTCTGGTGGCGCGCGGCTACCTCACACCATCAGAGCTTCTTCTCTGCGGTTCCGCCTCCATAAACGCGATTTCATCGCAAGATAACAGGTCAGGTCCCCACCCAGCCGTGGAACGGATCCCAGGAGAGGCTACGCCTCACAGATCCCCGGTCTCAAAGTGAGACCTGGACCACCCCGCTCACTTATGGGATACGCATTCTGAGGGCAAGCTCATCTTCCGACGTTTTCGTCGTAGTAGCGGGCGTTAAAGTAGTCGAGACCGGACTCAACGTCGTGTTCTTTGCCGGTGAAGTGCAGGCCGCCGGGGTCGGTGTTGCCGCTGCAATTCAGGCCGTCGCCGAAGGGCACTCTATCGCATTTCCCCTGACACGCTGGATTGGATATATCCACGACGTGCAGCCATTCTTCGATGGAATGGCTGCGTTCGGCTCCGTTCATCCCTCTTGCACCTTCAGGGAAAATTCTTTGGCGCAGGTCTCCTGCACATTGCCGCTCGGGTCCGAGCGATCCGCTTGGTCCCCACCCAGTCGTGGAAAGGATCCCACGAGAGGCTACGCCTCACAGATCCCAGGTCTCAAAGCGAGACCTGGGCCACCCGCCAGTCAGGCGAGGGCGCGCGGCAACCAAATGTGGCGACTAATGCGCAGAAAATGACCCAACTGAACCATGCGTTCCTCATCGATTTTCCCCTCGGCTCAGTTCGAAAGTCCATAGACCTTATACAAGAAATATCCAATCAAACAAACACCACCGAGATAATACATTGCGACTAG
>DATAWF010000124.1:0-14789 GCA_036267335.1 Acidobacteriaceae bacterium | reverse complement strand
GCCGTTGGCGTTCCCTCGAAATTCGACCCTACCGAACGACGGACAATCGAATCGAGGGCGCGGTGGTGGCACTGCCGGACATCGATAGCGTGAAGCGCGCCGAAGACTATCTGAAACAGATCATCGACAATATGCCCACCTGTTTGCTGGCGCTCGATGGAGAATTAAACGTGCTGCTGGCGAATTCGACCTTTTGCTCGGAGTTCCACGTGTCACAAGCCGACACCGTGGGCCGGCCTTTCTACCGTCTGGGCAATGAACAGTGGAATATACCCCAGCTTCGACAACTGCTGGAAAAGGTGTTGCCGGAGAAGAAGGCGGTGAAGGAATTTTCGGTGACATACAATTTTCCGGAGATCGGCATGAGAACGATGCTGGTTAGCGGGAAGCGACTTGATAACGGCGGGGGCATCGGCGCCCCAATGATCCTTCTCGCCATCGAAGACATTACAGAGCGCGAACACGCGGAGACCATCTCGGCGATGCTGGCTGCTGTGGTTCAATCTTCGGACGACGCGATCATCACAAAAGATCTCAACGGGATCATCCAAACCTGGAACCCGGGAGCGGAGCGGATCTTCGGGTATACACGCGAAGAGGCCATTGGCAAGCCCATCACAATGCTTATCCCTGCTGACCGGCTCTCTGAAGAGGCGAGCATTCTGGAGCATATCCGTCGCGGCGAGCACATCGAACATTACGAATCTATCCGCCGCAGCAAGGACGGGAGCTTGCTGAACGTTTCGCTGACGATTTCACCTCTCGTCGACGCCGGTGGTCAGATTGTGGGTGCATCGAAGATCGCACGGAACATCACCGAACGGAAGCACACGGAAGCGGCCCTGATCAAGTCAGAAAAGCTGGCCGTCGCAGGACGGCTGGCCGCAATGCTGGCGCATGAGATCAATAATCCACTGCAAGCCGTCACAAACCTGATGGCCCTATTGGAACAATCCTCCAACCTGGATACGCGAGAGCAGAAATTCGTAAGGACGGCAGCCGACGAACTCGGCCGCATCAACCGCTTTACGCAGCAGTCTTTACGTTTCTACCGGGTATCAACTTCTCCCACAGCAGTGAAAGTGGAAGAGGAGATCGAAGGCGTCCTGGACTTGTACGCAAAGCGGATTGCGGCGAAAAACATCACGCTGAAAAAGCAATATCAGGCCGATGGAGCGTCGATCCATAGCTATGCCGACGAGATTCGACAGATATTCTCCACTCTTCTGATCAACGCAATCGACGCAGTGCCGGTCGGTGGGCACATCCTACTACGCGTAAGCCTGTCCGCTGGATGGAGCAAGGCTCCGCCAGTGGATGGGCTTCGCGTCACTCTGGCCGACAGCGGTTGCGGAATTTCGCCCCAGAACGCCGCTCGCATCTTCGATCCGTTCTTTACCACCAAGGGAGAAAACGGAACTGGCCTAGGTCTGTGGGTCGCTCGCGGGATCGCAAATCGGCTTGGCGGTTCAATCCGAATGCGCAGCAGGATCCATCCTGACAATGGCGGTACTTGTTTTTCAGTTTTCCTTCCGAACTATCCGCCGACGGCTGGCTCGTAAGCCAGCGAGCACGGAAGCTCTCGTCATCGTCAGGCGGATGCGCCGAATCCGACAACTGTGCGGATTCTGCTCTAGTTCTCCGTAGGCTGCTCAATATGATCGATGACCAGCACTTGTCCCTGCCCTTTGGCGGGTACAAGCTTCAGTCCAAGCTGCTCCTCGACGGCCTTGAAAAATGACGGGCCTTCCGCATTGGGTGTGGATGCGGTTCCGCTGCTGGGCACGGCCGCAGCCTGCATCGGCGCCCACTTAAGTGAGAAGTCGTACGCTCCGGTTAGTCCCGTCTTATCAATCACAATCCGTCCGCCGATGTCTGGCACACCTTCCAGTACACTGATTAATTCGCGCATCGGCACGGCGTTCCCGCGAATTGCGGACGAGCCCATTGCGAGTTGACCGTTGCCCTTAATCGAATCTGTGGTCTCCTTCAGTGTCGGTCCGCCCTTGGCAGGAACCAACTGGTAGACGGGCATCTCCCTGTTCTCAAAGTGCGCCTTCAGCTTAAATCGATCCGCCAGCAGAGATTGTTCCATGAGGCCGGTCTCTCTCCTTCTTTGCTCGGCGGACATTGTTTGCATGGCATCGAGCATCGAGTCGGGCGGCTTCGCCTGGATCACATACTTTGCGCTGCTGACCCAGTCCGGGCCGATCATATAGGCTGTTATGTTGAGAGGTATGCCGAACGCGCTTTGAATGTAAATGCGCAGCGGAAGGCCAAAACCCGTTCCATTCCACGGCTTGATCGTCGCCACCTCATATGCAGGCATCGGCTCACCCGGCGAGGCCACGATCGGCGAAGTCGCTTCAACCGACACATAGCTCGTTTGGCATAGAGCTAACGGTCCCAGCGTCGCGATCAATGCAACTGCAACCAGTAAGTCCAAGCCGCGGTGATTCTCGCATCCCCCCAGGTTACGCGCCATTCTCTCCTCCCAGATTTTTCTTAGTCAAAAGATCCTTCGGCGTCCCGGTCTATGGCATCGTCCGCTGCGCGACGACTAGAAAGGGGGCTTAGGAAGGATTGGTTTTTCAAACCACAATGAAAATGCTTTCACTTTCGGGGAAACGAATACAGGGATTCTTCGCTCTGCTGCGCGGCGCTCAGAATGACGTCCTCTGGGCTACCGGCCTTCTCTCCTTCACCAAAACTCCGGACTCGCCCAGGCTAGAGAGCATTTTCTTCCGGGAACGCCGCTGCAGAACTTCCGCTTGCGGTCAAGCTGGTCAGTTCGGAGTCGGAGTTTTGTCGGCCCGGTCGACCACAAGGAAAGGGATTGGAGCCTTCCCTGCCGCCAGCTTCAGTCCCAGCTGCTCTTGGACGGCAGTGAAGATATCCGGATCCTCGGAGGAGTCTCCGCTCGACCGGCCCGCAGCACTGAAGCCGGCTTCACGGGAATACCGCAGCTCAAAATCGTACTGTCCGGAAAGGCTTGTTTTGTCGACTACGATGCGGTCCGCAATCGTCGAAAGGGTCTCCGCCAATTGGGCCATGGTGACACCCGTGAAGGTGTAGTGCGTGTTTCTTCCCATGATTCCGGAGCGTCCCGTCTTCGCCACCTGCTTGAACTTCGGCCCCTTCTTTCCAACCTCGAGCTTGTAGACCGGCAGGCTTCTGCTTTCCTGGTGAACCTTCAAATGAAAGCGGTCGG
Organism: Acidobacteriaceae bacterium; assembly: GCA_036267335.1. Classification (GTDB taxonomy): domain Bacteria; phylum Acidobacteriota; class Terriglobia; order Terriglobales; family Acidobacteriaceae; genus PALSA-350. The sequence goes on along the minus strand of DATAWF010000124.1, from coordinate 11,578 downwards.
CAAGCAGGGTTTGCAGCATCGGTCGCCAGGCACTGTTGTGGAAGGAGCCTTCGGGACCGACGGCATGAATGTCGTACCGAGCATCATCCATCCAAGCGGGACCCGAGATCTGATCGGCCCGCAGGTTGTAGGCCGAGCGGATGCAGTCGAGCAGGGTCACTCCGGCGTAGTCGAGCCGGTGATCGCTGATGTCCATGTCGCGGCCGTTCTTCGACTCACTGGGCTTGATGGAGGCGGCTTCAAAGGCGGTTGGGTTTGGCGTGGTTGTACTGTCAGGCCGCGACTGAGCGTAACCGATTCTCGGGGTTGCCAGGCCAACAACGACCGGCGCTGCAACTGCCACCACGATAGCCATGCTCAACAATAATTTCTCTCTGGAGCTCATCTATCTATCTATCTTTCTATCTATCTTTCCTGGTAGCAAACGGCTAATACAGGGACTCTTCGCTCTGCTGCGCGGCGCTCAGAATGACGCCCTCTCGGCTAGAGCGGTTCTCCTATTGCGATGTCCGGGACGAGATCGAGAAGAGCAGCTTTCTTTGGCAGAAAGCTGCGTTCATGGCATCTTCTCGGGATACACCTATAGGAGAACCTCTCCAGCAGCTTTCTCTTGTTTGCCACGAAAGATAGACGGCGGGGAGGCGCGGAGCGTTCAGGATTTTGCGAGCCCGGATGCCAGCGAAGATGGAAGCTCACCTCCGGGGGTTCTTCCGCCGGGGCTATGCGGAAAGACGATCGAAAAGCGGGTGCCCTGCCCGAGCGCGCTCGCGACGGTGATGGCGGTGTGGTGCCGGCCGGCAACCCATTGTGCGAGAGCCAGGCCCAGCCCGGAGCCGGAAAACTCGCCGTGCAGCGGCGAAGCGAACCGGCAGAAGCGCTCGAAGATACGCTTCTGGTCCTCGGGGGCGATGCCGATTCCCGTATCTGCGACACTGACCTCCGCGGCTCCGTCTCGCACGGTCAAGGCGAGAACGACGGACTCGCCCTGCGGGGTGTAGCGCCATGCATTCTCGAGCAGACCATGGAGAAGGCCTTTCAAGGCCACAAAATCGCCCGCAATCCACAACTCGCTCTCATTGGCTTGGCACGCAAACCGGATTCCGGATTCGGCGAAGCGCTCGGCCCACTCCTCGGCTGCTTCTTCCAGGAGATCGGGCAAATTGACAGGCTCGCATTTCAGAACGGCCACTCCGGCATCGGCCCGGGCGAGGGCGAGGAGCTGATCGATCCGCCGGCTCATTTCGAGCGAGGCGTCAAGGACGCGCTGGCAGGTATCGCGGTAATAGCCCGGCTCCCGGGGAAAGGCCAAAGCGACCTCGACCGCCGCGCGCTGCAAGGCGACTGGCGAGCGGAGCTCGTGGGCGGCGTTGGCGGTGAACGACCGGACACTTTGGTAGCCGGCCTCGATGCGGCCAAGCATCTGGTTGAGGGTGTTGGAAAGATCGGCAAGCTCGTCTTGGCGGTCGAGATGGGGCAGGCGGCTGTTCAGATTCTTGTCATTGATGCGCTGCGCCTCGGCGGTGATGGCGGCAATCGGGGCGAGAGCTTTGCCGCTCATGAAGTACCCGGCAAGCGAGGATACGAGGAAGCTCAGACAGACCAGGAAAAGGAGATGCGCCCGGAAATCGGAGAGAATGGCCAGGCTTTTGTTCATGGTGAGGCCGGTCTGCACCGTGTAACGGATGCCCCGGACCTCGATCGGCTGGATCAACGCGCGGACGTGGATGGAATCAACTTCATAGGTAAAGTAAGTCTCCTGGCGGCCCGCGTTCTGGGGCAGAACAAGCGCGGGATAGACGGCGGCGACATGGGGCGAGCGGTAGAGCCATAGGCCGTGCTGGTCAATCACCTGCAGCCATTTGTCTCCGTGGCTGACATCATAAGCGGCCTTGATCGCCTCGCGGAGCTGAGCCGGGTTCTCGCCGGCCGGACGGGCATCGAGAAAGCGCTGCACGCTGCGAACGCGCTCCTGCAGCTCCTTGCTCTCAAGCTCGCTCACGGCGCGATGGACCATCCATAACGAGGCGCATCCCAGGGCAAGCAAGGCCATGCCAAAGACCAGCGAATACCAGAGGGTGAGGCGGACGCGGATCGAGAGCTTGCGCAGAAGAAGCGGGGTCATGGGGCGCACCTCTCGCGGAGCTCCTCTTCCTCAAGCAGGGTGTACCCGCGGGCGCGGATGGTCGAGATCATGCCGGGGCATTGAGGATTGAGTTTTTCGCGCAGGGTATTGACGAGGGTATCGAGGGCGCCGTGACTCACCGGAGCGGCATCCCAGATGGCCTGCATCAGCTTGCGGCGCGGCACAACTTCTCCGCGGTCGAGCGCCAGCGCGCGCAGCAACATGTATTCGCTGGGACTCAGGTGAATCTCGGCACGATTGCAGAAGAGGCGGCGCTGCACCAGATCCAATTGAAAGGGCCCGAAGGCGAGGTTGTCCGCGGCCGCGGTTCGGGCCCGCCGGGCGGCGGAGACGATGCGCGCAGCAAGCTCGGAGAAGGAAAAGGGCTTGGTGAGGTAGTCGTCAGCGCCCGCATCGAGCCCGTAAACGACGTGATGCTCCTGATTCAGCGCGGTGAGCATGACGATCGCGGGACGGCCGGGACGACCGCCGAGGTACTCGACAATCGAATATCCGCTTTTGCCGGGAAGGCCGATGTCGAGCACGACAGCCTGGAAGAGATGCTCCTCGAGCAGCCGCCGGCCCTCCTCCGCGCTCCGCGCCGTCTGCACGGCATGGCCCTTTTCCGAAAGACCGACACGAAGAAACTCCGCCATGCGCGGGTCATCTTCGACGACGAGGATGCGGAGAGATTGCGGCGATTCCATTCGAACTCTTTCCGGCGCGCGGCAGGGAGCGGCCCAAAGCGAAAATGCCCTAGCTCTCTTATCTCAGGACTTTTTTACAAACTCGTTACAGGGTATTGAACGGGAGCAGTCATGATCTGACGGTACAGACCCCAAAATTCCCGGCTGCTCGAGGGCGACCACGAGCTTCGAGCAGCGGTTGGAGGGTGCGATGCGCCTGCTCAGGTATTCTCTGCTCTTCGTTTCTGTGATGGTTCTTTCGACTGCCGCTGCGATTGCTCAGTACGATACGGCCTCGGTTCTCGGCACCGTCTCCGATCCAACCGGCGCGCTGGTGCCAGGAAGCCAGATTACGCTGACCAATTCGGCCAGCAACGTCACCGCGACGCGCACCTCGAACGCGAGCGGCGAATACGAATTCACCGGGGTGTTGCCGGGCAATTATGTTCTGACGGCGGCGGCCTCGGGCTTCAAGACCGAGCAGACATCGTTCAGCGTCTCGGTGGGGGCGCGGCAGAGAGCTGATATCCATTTGCAGACCGCGACTGCCAAGGCCGAGACCGTGACCGTCTCAGGCGTCGCGGCGCAGCTTGAAACCGACACCAGCGACAACGGCTTTACTGTGCAGCCGCGGGAGGTGATGAACCTGCCGCTGAATGGGCGCGAGTACGCAGACCTGGCCAAGCTTGCGCCGGGCGTGCGCACGTCATTGCTAGAAAACGAGAGCACCACCAGCCGCGATGCCTCGTACAACGTGAACGGGCTGCGCAGCTCATGGAACAATTTCATCCTGGACGGCCTGGACAACAACAGCTATGGCGTGGACAACCAGGGGTTTTCAAACCAGGCGATCCAGCCGGTGCTCGATGCGGTCAATGAGTTTCGCATCTCCACCGACAACTACAGCGCGGAATATGGGCGGGTGGGCGGCGCGGTGATCAACGCGGCCACCAAAAGCGGCTCCGCTCATTTTCATGGCGAGGTCTGGGACTATATCCGCAATCCCGCGGCAAACGCGGTCGGGCCATTCCCGCTGACTCCCGGCTCGGTGGCAGGCCCGAACCAGAACCAGTTCGGGGGGATCCTGGGAGGTCCCCTGCCATTGCACCTGATCACCCGCACGGGCAAGACTTTTTTCTTTATCGACTATGAAGGTGTGCGCCGGGTGCAACACGCTCCTCTGACGGCGACCATTCCCACGCCAACGCAGCTCAACTCGCTGCTGAACGGCGCCCCGTTCCTCGATTCCTCGGGCCGGGCGATCCCGATCGAGAATCCTTATACCAAAACCATTTATGAAAACGGAGTGGTTCCGGCTCCGATTCCCTTTGCCAAGATCGTGCTCTCCAATTTGCTGAATGTGCAGAATGTTGCCGGGCAGACCGCCGTGGCAGCCACGAACTTTACCAGCAACCCGGCGGCGAGCGAGAACTCGGACAAAGGAGACGGCCGCTTCGATTGGGCGATCAACGATCGCAATACCTTTTTCGCTCGCTACAGCAGCCGAGCGGCGAACGTGGTGGATCCCTCGCCGATTCCGGCGCCGGACTTCGGCAAATCCAATGGAAACACCTATCAGGCGAACCAGCAGATCGCTGCCGGCTACACGCGGGTTCTTACGCCCGAGTCCGCACTCGATGCGCGGATCGGCTTTACCTGGAGCCAAGCCAATCGCAATCCCTTCGACCTTGGGACCGACAACATTCTGGTTCAGGCGGGAATTCCCAACGCTCCCACCGACCCCACGATCGCGGGAGGACTGAACACGCAGTCGATCACGGGCTTCACGCAGCTTGGCCGCTCGGCGAGCACGCCAACCTTGGTCAATCCCTTCATCATCAATCCCAAGGTCAATTACTCGCTGCTGCATGGAAAGCACAGCTTGAAGTTTGGCTACGAGTATCAATACGACTCGACTGTCATCAGCAACACGCACCCCCAGTTCGGTACCGACACGTACAAGGGGCTCTTTACCGAAGGGTCATTGAAGGCCGGGAATCTGCCCTCCGGAGCGACTGACCCCGATTACAAACAGGCCTGGGCGCTGGCAGACTTCGCCTTCGGCGCGCGCTCCGAGTACGAGCTGAGCAACAACACTGTGGTCACCGACAACCTGCGCATGCACGCGGTATATGCCCAGGACGACTGGCGCATTCTGCCGAAGCTGACCCTGAATATCGGCCTGCGCTATGAATTCACCACGCCGGTGTGGGAATCGAACAACGAATTGTCGAACTTCGATCCCCAAACCCAACAACTGTTGCTGGCGTCGCCGGGATCGTTTTACGACCGCGCTCTGGTGCATCCGAACTGGCTGAATTTTGGGCCACGCGTGGGCTTCTCTTACAGCCTCGATGCGAAGACGGTGGTTCGCGGCGGATACGGCATCGGATACGTTCAGTTCAATCGTGTGGCGGGCGGAAACGAACTCGCCGGCAATCTCCCCACCTCGGTCGATGTGCCGGTATCGCAGAATGCCCCGTCGGCAAAGTCCGGCGCACTGGCACTCTGCACCGCTCCCCAGACCCAGGCCACGGGAAGTTGCTTCGTGACCACGCAGCAGGGCTACCCCAACACTCTGCTGGCAAAGCCGACGGCTCCCTTCGATCTACTGCTCAACAATCCGACTTACGTCCCGGCGCATACGCCTACGACCTACGTGCAAAGCTTCCAGCTCAATGTGGAGCGGGAGGTTGCGAAAAACCTCTCGGTCAGCCTGGCCTATGTGGGAAACACCGGAACCCACGAGCTTGTTCTCGCCGATCTGAACCAGGCTGCTCCGAACAACGCCGCCGGCACGATTGCTCTGCAACAACGCCGGCCGATGAATGGACCCAACTGCTGCGCGGATGTGTCGATGGCGTTCAACGAAGCGCGCTCGAATTACAACGCTCTCCAAGTGAAAGTGGAAAAGCGGTACTCCCAGGGACTCTATCTGATCAACGCCTTCACCTGGTCGCATGCGATGGACGACGCCTCCGGGCACCTGGAGACCGAGAACGGCGACACCGAATACGTGAACCTGTACAACATGACTGCCGACCGGGGCCGCTCGAGCTACGACCAACCGATCAACGAAACATTCGCCCTGACCTACGATCTGCCCTATGGGACGGCCCGCCGCTTTGGCGCGAGCGCCAACACCTTTCTGCAATTGCTGGCTGGAGGGTGGCAAACGAGCGTCATCAATCAATACACGAGCGGGCTGCCGACCAACCTGACGTATGCGGAGACGACGGCGCAGGAAGTGGATGCTTCCGATCTCGAGGGCTACTATCGGGCCAATGTCAGCGGCAATCCCGTACTGCCCTCCTCATCGCGGGCGAAGACCTCCACCTATCTGAGTTATCTGAACCCGTCAACGGTGAGCGTGCCCACGGCCAATGACCAGCCCTTCGGCAACGCTTCGCGCAACAGCGTGCGCGCGCCAAACTACGATGCTCTCGATCTCAGCGTCCACAAGCGCTTCCGGCTGTGGTCAGAAGCGAGCGCGCTCGAGGTACGGGCCGATGCATTCAATACGCTGAACCGGGCGAACTATCAGGCTCCCGACGGGGTGGTGACCGACAGCACCTTCGGGCAGATCACGACCGCCTATCCCGCACGCGAGATGCAAGGCGCATTCAAGCTGATCTTCTAAAATCAGCAAGTCAGCAAGTTAGCGGGTTAGCAAGCCGGCGGGTCTGCACCGCGGTAGGCTTTTGCGCAACAGAGGTGGCGAACAGCAGATTCCCTTCAGGAATGACAGAAAGAAAAGCAGAGGCGAATGAAGTTGTCAGTGGTCAGTTATCAGTTATCAGTGGCCGGTTGTCAGGTGTCAGCAAGTTGGCGCAGGCGAACAGCAGATTCCCTTCGGGAATGACAGAAAGAAAAGCAGAGGCGAATGACGTTGTCAGTGGTCGGTCGTCAGTTATCAGTGGCCGGTTGTCACATGTCAGCAAGTTGGCGCGGGCCAACAGCAGATTCGCTTCGGAAATGACAGAAAAAAAAGCAGAGGCGAATGCCCCACTCCAGGCCAAAACCGGGCTTGAATGGGCCACCCGCCATCAGGAGAAATGCTCTCGTGGGATGAATGAATTGGGATCTGAGCGCTGCTCCGTTGTTTGATTGTGATTGACTCTGATCTCCAGGGGACTTCTTGCATTGAACCGCCATTGGAAGCTCGCACTGTTCTCCGGACTGTACCTTGTGGCTCGCGGCGCTACCGCTCAGGCGTCCATGGCAGCAACCGCAACACCCGGCCCGGACAATGAGCGTTTGCGGATGGTCATCATCCTGAGCCGGCACGGAGTGCGGCCGCCGACATGGACGCAAGCGCGGCTGGACAGCTATTCCGCGCTGCCGTGGCCGAAGTGGGATGTGCCGCCGGGCGACCTGACCGCCCATGGATATGGGCTGATGAAGCTGCTCGGTGGGTTCGACCGTGCTGCTCTGGCGGACAAAGGTTTTCTCGCGGCGCAAGGGTGCGCCGATGCGGCCGGGACTTACCTGTGGGCGGACACGGACCAGCGCACGATGGAGAGCGGCAAGGCGCTGGCCGAAGGATTGTTTCCCGGGTGCGCTCCCGCGGTGCACAGCCTGGCGGAGGGCGAAAGCGATCCGCTGTTCCATTCCGCAATCGACGTGGCGAAGCTGCCCGACATGAAGCCGGTCGCCGCCAGGATTGCGGCCCGGGTCAAGGAACAATCGACTCCGCAGCAGAGGACTCTGATCGACCAAATGCGGCATCTTCTGATGGGCTGCGACCTCCATGTGGCGTGCAAGCCGGCGCGAGCGATCCAGGAGCTTCCCTCGGATGCCTCGACTCGCGTGGTTGCAGGAAAGGGCGATCACCTGATCGATATCGACGGACCGCTCACGCCGGCGGCGAGCTTTGCCGAGGACTTTCTTCTCGAATATGCGGAAGGGATGCCGATGGAGCAGGTGGGATGGGGAAAGGTGGACGAGCCCCAGTTGCGGCGGTTTCTCACGCTCCACTCGGAGTACTTCGGCCTGGTGCACCGCACGCCGGAGCTGGCCGGCGTTGAGGCGTCGAATCTGCTCGACCACATTTTGCGCACGATCGATCAGGGCGTGAGCGGCAAGCCGGTGGCGGGAGCCATTGGGCCGCCGGGAGAGAAGGTCGTCGTGCTGGTCGGCCATGACACCAACCTCGCGGGAATCGCGAGCCTGCTGCACTTGAGCTGGACCGCGGACGGCCGCGCCGACGACACGCCTCCGGGAGCTGAGCTGCAGTTTCTGATTTACGAAAGTCCAAAGGGGCGTGCGAGCGTGCGACTGACGTATCAGGTGCAGACGCTCAGCCAGATGCGGGAATCGTCTGCGCTTACCAGCCAGAGCCCCCCGGTCGAGGTGGAGGTTCCTGTTCCGTCGTGCACCCCGGCCGGCGGCCGGTGCGAGTGGGAACAATTTCGCCATCTTGCGGCTTCCGCGATCAACCCCGGATTCGTAACTGACTCCGCCCGCTGAAGAATGGATTCTCTCCATTCCGCAGAAGACGAGGTTTCAATTTTTACGTAAACTTCACCAGCATTCGGAGAAACTGGACTCATGCTCCGCTCCCCGGGAAAGCTCGCAACCGCCGCCCTTTTGGTGTTCGCCGTCACCTACAGCAAAGATACTTTGGCGCAAGCTCACGGGCCTCAACGGCCGGCTGTGGTCATGTTCAGCGACATTCATTTCGATCCGTTCCGGGATCCGGCAAAATTCAAGCAGCTTCAATCCTCGCCTACTGAAGGATGGGCTGCGATCCTGGCTGCGCCCGATTCCCCCACGCAAGCGCAGGATTTCGATTCTCTGCAGACAGCCTGCAAGGCCCACGATGTGGATACCGACTGGGCTCTTCTGGCATCGAGCCTGAAGGCCGCGCGCGCCGCGCAGCCGGACCCGCTTTTCGTCACCGTAAGCGGCGACCTGCTGGCGCACCAATTCGACTGCCGCTTTCGCACGCTGGCGGCGGGAGCGTCCGACTCGGCCTACTCCGATTTTGCCGCAAAGACTGTGGCTTTTGTGGCTCTGGAGATGAAGCGCGGGTTTCCTGGAAGGCCGGTCTATGCGGCCTTAGGCAACAACGATTCCGGCTGCGCCGATTATGGAGAGACCCCGGACAGCGCATTTCTGCATGCCGTGGCGCAAAGCTTTGCTGCCGATGTCGATCGGCCCAATCGCGCGGAGGTCTTGCGGGAGTTTCCCCATCTTGGCGATTACGATGTTGCCCTGCCGAGGCCGATGGGGCGGACGCGTCTGATCGTTTTGCAGGATGTTTTTCAGTCTTACCGCTACGAGACCTGCGGTGGCGCGGCAGACCGCAGCACCATGCAAGCTCAGAACGCGTGGCTTGCCCAGCATCTGGCGCAGGCGCGAGCGCGCGGCGAGCATGTGTGGGTGATGGCGCACATCCCACCTGGGGTCCATGTGTACACGACCTCGGACAGCAAAAAGAATCTCTGCACGGGCAAGCCGCCAGCAATGTTTCTGAGCTCGGAGCAACTGGTCGATACGCTTCTTCCCTTCGCCGATGTTGTGCGGTTCGTCGTCTTCGCGCATACCCACGACGACGAGATGCGGTTGCTCGCGCCTGAAGGCGGAGGGGGCCCGGACGGGCGCGGGACGATTCCAGCGAAGCTGGTGCCGTCGATTTCGCCGGTTCATGGAAACAATCCGGCGTTCACCGTGGCGGCGGTGGATCCGCGCACCGCGAACGTGGCCGATTACCGGGTGATGGCGGCGAGCAACAAGACGGGGCTCGATACCGAATGGCGGGAGGAGTATCGCTATTCCGAGGCGTACAAGGAGCCAGATTTCTCGGCGGCCTCGGTTGCGCATCTGGTGCAGGGATTCAGCGCGGATACCCACGGCAGCTCGGCGATGAGCCGGGACTACGAGCACTGGTATTCGGTGGGCGGCGGACTTCCGGACATCGTGATTGCGAGCGTCTGGCCGGCGTATGTGTGCAGTCTGACGCACAACCAGCCTGACGGTTTCCGGCAGTGCCTCTGTGCAGCGGGGCCTTGAGATCAGGGATCAAAAGCCCTGCTCAGGTTCTTCGTTCCCCGAAGGGGCGGAGGACCTTTGGGAGGCGCCAGATGAGGCTCATCTCACCCTTCTCCGCAACTGACTGTGCGGCAAGGTCGACTACCGCGGGGAAGACTCTTCTAGCTCAAAGCTTTGCGCAAAATCTTTGTCGCGCGTACCAAACGAGCCTTAGTTGCAGCAACGGAAATGCCTGCAAGGTCGGCGATTTCCTGTACCGACCTATCATCGGATTGACGAATCTCAACCACAATTCGCAGAGTGGGCCGTAGACAGCAAATTGCTTGCCTCAGGCGCTCTACTTCTTCCTGCCCTGCATAAAGCTCTTCCGCGTTCTTCGCCCGATCTGCAATGTCCCAATGCTGCCAGGCAACACCATCCGTGATCTCCATAGAAGTCTCACGGTGAGAACGTTTTCTTCGAAGAATCATCAGCGATGAATTGACCGCTATGCGTGTGAGCCAGGTCGAGAATTTCGCCCTACCATCGAAAGTGTTCAAATGCAGATAGGCTTTTATCCACGTATCCTGAATCACGTCCTCTGCGTCTTCTCGCTTTCCCGTGATTCCATAGGCGGTCTTGAATACTCTATTGGAGTGCCGCATCCATAGTTCCCAAAAGGCTGGGTGATCCCCTAACTTAGCGGCCGCAACGAGGGCTTCATCAGTTGCGGCGGGATCAACTAATTTGACATTCGCGAGAAGCTGGTCCTGTTGCTTTCGTGAATCCGCTTCCGCCATCACACCCCCCTGTTTTTCAAACAGCCATAAAAAGCGATTAGGGTAAGTCGCGGTATCCAGGTTTTCTACTGGACATAAGGCGCCACTCTCGCGGGAGAACGACATCGCCATGGCCAACGTGTAGCTGCCTGTCGAGAAGGAACAACCGAATGACTGCTTCTCCGGGCTGGCTGGCGAGGGTCATCGGCAAAAGGGGACCATTTCGCATAACATCCTAATGAACCGATACTTTCCCACTCTTGCCTGGTGTATTTCTCTTCAGCAGAAACGAGGCGACAAACATAATCAGCGAGCCCACTGCCAGCAGCCAATACACATCGATGTAAGAGAGAACTCCAGCTTGAGCCTGAATCACAGCGTACAGCCGGCCCAGGGCCTGTTGTTGAGCGGCATGCGCGCTCAAACCGGAGCGCGTCAGTCGTATTGCAAGAGCTGTGGTGGCGCTGTGAAATCGGCCAGAAGCTGTATATTCCGCTAGGACGGATTGATGATATTGACTGCGTCGAGCTATCAGGGTCGTGACGGCGGATGTCCCAACGCTTTGCCCGATATTGCGAAAGAAATTCATCAGCCCGGCGGCGGCGTTGGTTTTTTCAGGCGCCAGGCCGACATATCCGGCAAGCGTGAGGGGGACAAATAGAAAGGCGACGGGAATGTACTGCCACACACGCAAAAAGGTGGCCGAGCGGAAACTCATAAGGAGGTCGATCTGTTTGCTCGATATGTACATGGCTGCCGCCAGACCTATCCAGCCACAGGCGATGATGTGGCGGGCTTGAAATCGGGTAGTGAGTTTACCTACCATCGGGAGCACAACCAGCACCACCAGGGCGCCGGCGGAAAGCACCATCCCTGCTTTTTGTGCCGTATATCCCATAAGAGTCTGCAGCAGTTGCGGCATGAGTACGGTGGAACTGAATAAGGCCGCTCCCAGCATCAGGAACATCAGATTGGTGGTGGCGACGTTGAAGTTCTTGAACAAACGCACATCCACGATG
>DATAWF010000123.1:0-6530 GCA_036267335.1 Acidobacteriaceae bacterium | reverse complement strand
ATTGGCGCTGTACCCGAGGAGGCCGCGGGTGACATGGTGAGCGGCAACTACTTCAGTGGGTTGGGAGTGGGCATGCAGCTGGGCCGCGGCTTTGTGCAGAAAGATGAGGACGACCACGCTCCTGTCACAGTGATCAGCGAGGGGTTCTGGGCTACGCACTATGAACGCAGTCGCGATGTGATCGGCAAGACGCTCTACATCAAGTCAGTTCCATTCACGATTGTGGGTGTTGCGATGAAGGGATTTGAAGGTACTGAGGGAAGATTGCCGTCGGACTTCTGGATTCCTCTGCAGAGCAGGCCGGAGTTCAATGCATGGGGTGCGCCGGCAGAACAGGGAATGTACCTGACCCATCCGCAGTTCTGGTGCATGAAGCTAATGGTCCGCACGGCATCGGGTGAGAGCCGTGAACAGGCGCTGGCGAGGGCGCAGGGCATCTTCGAACAATCAGCCTATGCGGGCATTGCGCAGAAGCGTGCGGCAGATCAACCGTACCGGCTCTCGTTCAACGAGGCCAAGCAATTTGACGGCCAGGACGATTCCTTTGGCAGAGAGCTGAAGATCCTGATGACGATGGTAGGACTGGTCCTGCTTATTGCCATGAGCAATGTCGTGATGTTGCTCATGGCGCGCAATGCGAACAGACAGCGAGAATTCAGCGTACGGCTTGCACTCGGCGCGGGGCGCAAGGAAATAGCCCGGCAGCTGCTCACCGAGAGCATGTTGCTCGTGACATTGGGCGGTGCGGCGGCGTGGGGCATTGCACTGGGCGCGACCCATGCTCTGGGATCCTGGGCGCAGATTCAATCGAACCTGCAGCCGGATGGAGTTGTGTTGTGGTTCACGTTGAGTGTGTTGTTCCTCCTGACGCTGGTGTTTGGGTTGGCGCCTTTGCGAGCTGCGGTGTCCGGCGGGCCAGAAATGGTGCTACGTAGCTCCGCAACTGCCTCACAGGCGAGTTTGCAGAAGGTGCGCGCAGGGAATGCGGTCATCGTGACGCAGATTGCCATTTGCATGGTATTGCTGGTCGGCGCCGGGTTGCTGTTGAGCACCTTGCTAAACCTCCTGAAGACGCCCCTAGGGCAGAAATCGGAGGGGCTGTTGGTCTTTGGCGTGAGTCCGCAACAAGTGCATACCAAGGAGGAGCGTATTGCGTTTTTTGTGGCACTGCAACAAAGGTTACGAACGATTCCCGGAGTGGAAAGTGTCTCGATGGCTGTAAATCGGCCTGGTTCTGGATGGTCGAGCAACGGCAGCGGTGTGACGGTGGACGGACACAAGCCTAATGGGATTGAGCCGGGCCAGGCAGACTTTCGACAGAACTCGGTGGGTGCGGACTACTTTCGTACTATGGGTATCCAGATTGAAGAAGGTAGAGACTTCTCCGAAGCCGATAATGCAGCCGCTCCTCAGGTTGTAATCGTGAATGAGACTTTCGCAAAGAAGTATGTAGGCACGTTGAACGCGGTGGGCCACGTAATGGGTAACTCGAAAGGGCTCTATCCTCGACTCATAGTGGGTGTGGTCCAAGACCATAAGTACACCGGTATCACCGAAGAGGCCATGCCGATGCGATGGAATTCGGTCATGCAGGATGGCGCGCCGACTCAACTCGATATCGAGATGCGTGTACCCGGCGATCCCATGGCGATGCTGCCCGCGGTGCGCAAGGTAATCTCACAAATTGATCCCGACATGCCGCTGCTGGAACCTATGACTCAGAGCGCGGTTTTTGCGCAGTCGATATCACAACAGGCTCTCTTTGCCCGTCTTGCAGGTTGCTTCAGCGTGCTGGCCGTCGTGCTGATCGCGACAGGCTTGTACGGAACGCTTGCGTATCGCGTGAGCCGTCGAAACGCGGAGATTGGGGTGCGCATGGCACTGGGCGCGCAACGCTTGCAGGTAATGTGGATGGTATTGCGGGGAAGTCTCTTGCTGACGGCTGCTGGGGTGACAATTGGGATTCCGCTGGCTATGGTTGCTGGCAAAGGACTCGAGAGTTCGTTGTACGGAATGAAGTCTCTCGACGCGGCGAGTTATGTGTTCGCGATTGTAGGTATCGCACTGGTCGCTCTGTTGGCGAGCGTGGTACCTGCAGGGCGCGCAGCGAGCGTGGATCCTTTAAGTGCGTTGCGCACAGACTAGATCCAGCTTGAGTCCAATCAGGTAAATTCTCAGGCTCAAAAGAACGCTTAGTTCCAGGCGGGTTTTTGAGCCAACCTCGAAAGCTTGATCGAATGCCTGCTTAGCTCGAGGCAAGGACAGGTCATTTGCGATCTGTGCTGCTGCGCGCTCCGCTGGCTCGCTTGGGTCGGCGCACAGCCCGAATTCTTCCGCTCGTGGTTCCTCCGCAGAAAAACCGATCGGCCCCATCCGATTCAAGCCCGGAGATCTCGACTCCCGGCGGCATCTCGACGCTCTCCAAAACCTCGCCAGTTTCTGGATCGATTCTCCTCAGGTCGCTCTTTGCCTCTTCCAAAGTGCCATGCCAGAGCTCGCCTTCAACCCATGTAACTCCGGTGACAAAACGACTTGTCTCGATCGTGCGAAGAATCGCCCCGGTCTCAGGATCAACCTGGTGAATCTTCCGGGCCCGGTACTGTCCTACCCAAAGTGCCCCTTCAGCCCACGCCATACCCGAGTTGCCCCCTCCCGAAGGCGCGGGAATCGTCGCAAGCACCTGGCCGGTTCTTGGATCGACCTTTAGGATACGTTCCTCGGCAATTTGAAATAGATATTGGCCGTCAAAAGCTGTTCCCGCCAACGCAACGACGTCGATGGAACGCAGTGCCTGCCCGCTTGCAGGGTCGAGAGCGTTCAGCTTTTCCCCCGAAGCAAACCAGACACGCTCTCCGTCATACGTAACGCCATGCACTCGGCCGGCGCCTGGATAAGGGCCATATTCCCGAACGATCTCTGCAGTCGATTTGCGCATGGGTCTATCTTAGCCACCGGGAAACGGCGCGGGGAGTAACAAAGTCGTCGCGAACCCCGGAATCGGAGGGGTGACCCACCGGCGAGCCCGCCCAAGGCCGAACGACTGCACTTTATCCGTGGCTGCCAGCGAATCGAGGGCTCGCTGCACGGTGCGCTGGCTGGTTCCCATCGCCAGGGCAAGGGCGGAGCTTGACCAGGAGCCTCCGTCGGCCAGCATGGCCAGCACTCCCGCGTGTTCGTCGTCCACCGGCCGCGCCAGCACCACGACCTCTCGCGCCCGCCGCGGTGCCAGGGCAAACCCTCGTTCTGTCGCGTGTACTCCGGCTATCTCTCGGATGGCCCGGCGGAGGCGGCCGATCTCTACCCGCAATCGCGCGCGGTGCGACTCGTCGGAAAGCCTCGCTCCAAAAGCCTGCGCTAGCAGGAGATCCCTTGGAGCGTCTTGGGGCCATGCTTCGCCGAGCGCTCTCGCCAGCGCGAACAGTACCGGCCGTGTCGTGAGCGAAACCGTGCCGGCTGCGCTGCGAACTGCGTAGCGGCATGCGTCGATGACGAAGACATTTGAGGCAAACAATCCCTCGACCTCATGGAGCAGCAGAAACCGCTCTTCGCCACCCGCAATCAAACGGGCAGCCGGCGTGTTCAAAGCCCGGCGTGTGCTTTCGACTTCCGTCATCAGCGCAGAAATCTGCGCCCGGCGCGCCGCCCGTTCGGCACGCGCGAGGGCCCCGTTTGCCGCCTTGGTTCGGAGCCGCCGTATCGCGATTCCCGCAAGTACCAGCTCATGGATGGCCCTCCATGCGGGAGGCAAGGGTCTGGGGTCGAGTGTGGCGAGTGCCCGCTCGGCCTCATCCAGCCGTCCCACCACCAGCAGGCGCCGGATTTCGAGGTACCGCGCATGTGCGCCATTCAATCGATCGCCATGCGCTTCGAGAACGGTTCGTGCTTCGGCGAGGGTCTTTTCCGGCCAGCCGAGATCGCGCATGACAAGTGCTATCTCCGCCTCGGCTACGGTGCACCTCGCGCGTGCTACCGCTTCTTTCGGGCCGAATGCCCGTGAAGCCCGGCGCAAAAGGGCTTTGGCTCGTGCCAGGTCGCCGAGTTGTGCCATCGCAATGCCGCGAAGAGCGAGTGCGGGCGGGTCATCCCGTAGCGCCACACGCTTCAATGCACCAAGAGCATCGCCGGCCGCGAGCGCCCGCGCCGCCGCTTCGATCAACGGGTCCATGGAAATCCCGCCACACTTGTCACTCCCACCGTCCCGACACGCGGTGCTAAACCCATCTTAATAAGCATGCGTCGACGCCGTCCTGAGGGCGGCGCAAAAGGAGAAAATTAATGACCGCAACGGCACGCCAGATTGGAACGCGAGAAGAATGGCTGCGAGCACGGCAAGAGCTCCTGGAGCAGGAGAAAGAGCTCACGCGCAGGGGCGATGAGCTGGCGGAACGCCGGCAGGCTCTGCCCTGGGTGCGTATCGACAAGGAATATCGCTTCGAGACCGAGGGGGGCAGCGCCTCGTTGACGGACCTCTTTCGCGGGCGCTCGCAGCTTCTTGTCTACCACTTCATGTTTGGACCCGACTACAAAGCTGGATGCCCCTCTTGCTCGATGATCGCAGATGGCTTCAACGGCTTCGCCGTTCACCTCGCCAACCACGACGTCATGTTGATGGCCGTCTCCCGAGCCCCGCTCCCGATGCTTCAAGCCTACAAAAAGCGTATGGGCTGGACATTCCCCTGGGCCTCCTCCTTCGGCAGTGACTTCAACTTCGACTTCAATATCTGGTTCTCCGAGGAGCAGCAGCGGCAGGGAGGCATCGAGTACAACTACCGGCGCGAGAAGCCGATGGTCTGGCGTCCGGGCCAGGTGGGCGGCAGCAGCTCATTTGCAGCAATGTGCGGAATCGACGCTCCCACCTATCTGCGCGAACGGCCGGGCATGAGCTCGTTTGTGCTCGAGGAGGGTATTGTCTATCACGTCTATTCCACCTACGCTCGCGGGCTGGACAGCCTTTGGGGCGCTTACCAGTGGCTTGACCGCGCTCCTAAGGGACGCAATGAGAACGGCCTCTGGTGGCGCCGCAACGATGAGTATCAGCCATGAGCGCGGGAATGATTGCCGTCGTCTGGCCGAGGAAGCGCTGGTATTTGCTACGCTCGACATCCCGCCAATTCTCGTGGCAGGTATTTCTTGTCTCTTCGGCACTGCTCTTCGCCGGATCCGTCGCGCTCACCATCCGATGGTGCGGTGGGATGCAATCGATGCGCGGCATGCCGATGCCCGGTGGCTGGACCATGTCGATGGCGTGGATGAGAGCGCCAGGCGAGAGGTGGCTTGCCTCCGGCCTCTCCTTCCTCGGCATGTGGGTCACGATGATGGTGGCAATGATGTTGCCGGCGCTGCTGCCGATGCTGTGGCGCTACCGCCAAGCCATGATTTGGGGAGGCGAACCGCATCCCGAAGGGTTCACCGTACTGGCGGCACTGGGATATGTCAGCTTCTGGGCGATCTGCGGAGCGATCGTATTTCCGCTGGGGGCCGCGCTGGCCGCAGTCGAGATGCGGTCGCAAGACATTTCGCGCATCGTACCCTTCGCTGCCGGCATGGCCGTCCTTATTGCCGGCGGATTCCAGCTCACTCAGTGGAAGGCGCGGCAGCTCGCATGCTGCCGTGGAGAGCCGGAGCACGGTGATACTGGGCCGGTTCGCTGTGTCGCGGCATTTCGCGATGGCCTCGGCCTCGGTTTGCAGTGCGCGGGGTGCTGCGCGAATCTGATGGCGATTCTGCTCGTCTTCGGGGTCATGGACCTCCGCGCAATGGCCGCGATCACACTTGCCGTCACTGCGGAGCGTCTTGCGCCGGCCGGAGAGAGCATCGCCCGCGTCATCGGCGCCCTTGCCGCCGGGTTTGGCCTGTACATGATCGCAAATGCCGCCGGATTGCTGTGAGGCTCAGCCGGTCGACGTTCGCGATTTAGTACTTTCAGGCTTCATCAAAGGAAGATACCCGGCCAAGCGGGGATACTGCAGCAGGAGAGAGGCCCAGAGAAAAACGCCAACGTACACCGGGAAGAGGGTTTCGCTAAAAAGAGGGTTTTCCAGCCTAAGATTGCTGGCGACCGCCCCGCCCAAGTAGCCGGTCAGCAGGAGGCCTCCAAGCACCGTAGTTCGCGGAATTACGAAGAGAGCGGTTGAGGCAAGAAGAATCGCGCCGATCGGCGCCGACAATTCGACCGGCCAACCCGACCGCGCGAACGCATGGATAACCGGCGCCGGTTTGGCGAATTTCATCCAGGCGTCGAATAGGTTGAACAACGTGATCAATCCCGCCAGAACCCTTCCGGTCCAGAGTCTGCCTTTCGAAATTTCGGTCGATCGGGTTTCGACAGAAGCTGCCTGCTCTGACAATTGCACTGTCTGCCTCCTTCGTCTTTAGCTCTCGGAAATAGATTCAGTTGAGCTTTTGCCGAGCAAGAAGGGACGGAGGTAGGAGCGCCGCGCACTCCATCTCCGCTCTTCTCCCATCCTGGCCCATGGACCAGCGCCCTCAGCGTGCGGCAGTAGATTCCTGGCGGCCCTTCATCGAGTCCA
>DATAWF010000122.1:0-10029 GCA_036267335.1 Acidobacteriaceae bacterium | reverse complement strand
GTGACTCAAAAAAGAACGCCAAAACGTCTCATAAGGATGCAGGGGCGGTGCCGGAAGTAATGAATCACGACAATGTTGTCGCATGGAAGAACAGGGCTTTGAGGTAGCCTCAATGCGAATGCCGAATCTCTCTTTCATCTGGTTCGTCGGCGCGGTCGTCTGGTGGATCGACTCGGCAGTCGCCTTGCATTACGACCACAAGGCCCATGCGGTGCTGGCATTAGCTGTGGCCTGTGTCTTTTTCGGCGCGGGCATCATGTGGGTCAAGACTTCGCAAAAACGCCACTGATCCCGGTTGGAACTTGCTCGGGGCGCGAGCCGTCCGGGATTACCCGGCGCGAGTTCGGGCCGCGATTCAGCCGTGCTGCAATTCGCCCCCGTCGTAACGCGCTTCTACAAGATCCAATTCACGCTCCAAAGCCCGCAACAGCTCATCGTTGATCCGGTTGCTGTTGCGCAACTCTATCGCTGTCTTCCGCTCGACCGAGCGCAATTCCCGCGACAGGCTGCGATAGTAGCGGGCCGCGGCCAGGTCCTGCTGCTCAAGCGCCAGCTCGTCGCCGGCATCGATCAGCATCAACCGGTCCTGGTAACGCCGGACGAAGTCGGCATAGATGCGCACATGCTCATCCTTGGCCCCGTCTTCAAGCGACCTCAGATAGTCCAGCACGGTGCTCAAGATGGTCCTGCGGGCCTCCCTCTCCTCCATGCTTGCTCCGGCGCCTCCGCTCAGACCCAACTTGCGGATCAACCACGGCAGGCTTAGCCCCTGAAGCACCAGGGTGACCAAAATGACCGAGAAGGCAAGAAAGATGATGAGATGCCGCTCGGGGAAGGGCTGATCGTTGTCCAGTAGATCGGGGAGAGAAATCGCCGCGGCCAAAGCCAAAACGCCGCGCATTCCCGTCCACCCGACAACGAACACGCCGCGAGCATTCGGCGGTGGTTCCGTGCGCCCCATCAGCCGGGTGCGGACGAAGTACAGGATCCACGCGCCCCAAAAGACCCACACCAGCCGCAGCAGAATCACGAAGGCGGAGAAAGCCGCGGCGTCCCACAGCACCCGCACCATTCCCAACGGATAAATGTGTTTGAGGATGTAAGGGAGTTGCAGCCCGATCAGGATGAAGACGATACCGTTGAAGATAAAATCCAGCGTGTTCCAGACCGCCGAGCTCTCCAAACGGGCGTTGAGCGAAAGGGCCTCGGAGTTTGCGCGGCCCAGATAGAGACCGCAGGCCACCACCGCCAGCACTCCGGAGGAATGGATGCCCTCCGCAACCAGATAGGTGAAGTAGGGCGCCACGAGCGAAAGGGTAATCTCGATAGGCGGATCGACAAGGTTGCGCGAGAGCCTGTGAACGCAGAAGGCTGTGGCCACGCCGACCCCCACCCCGCCGACGAGCAGCCAGAGAAGCTGCAGCAGCGCGAAGCCTATCGTGGGATGCTCGCCTGTAACCAGCAGAGTTACGGCAAACTGCAACGCGAGCAGGCCGCTGGCGTCGTTGACCAGGCTTTCCCCTTCGAGAACATCCATGATCCGGCGGGGCAAGCCGACTCGCTTGGCAATCGCCGCCGCGGCAATCGCGTCGGTCGTAGCGATCACCGCCCCGAGAACCGCGCCGAGCCGGTGATTGAATCCCGGCAGCAGCCAACCCGCCCCGAACGAAACTCCGAGCACAGTAAAACCCACGAGTCCGAAGGCCAGAATCAGAGTGCTGGAGAGACTGTTACGAAAGTCGCGCCATGAGGTGCGCAGGGCGCTGATGTAGAGCAGCGGCGGCAAAAAGACCAGAAAGACGACATCCGGCCGCAGTGAAATATGAGGCAGATAAGGAACGAAGGAGATCAGCAGGCCGCCCACCACCAGCACGATGGGATACGGCGTTTGAAAGCGCCGCGCCAGGGCCGCCAGCGCAGCCGCAATCAGCAGCAGGAAGAGGATGATGAGCTCGAGGTGATGAAGGCCGGCTTCTTCCATGCGGCTTCTCCTCAAAACGAAGGGAGCGAAGGCGGTGTGGTTCCTCCCTCGCTCCTCTGAAAACCCTGCGCCCAGTGCCCGCTCGCCGATGGGGGAGGCGGGGGGTAGGGCCTGCTCGCACTCTTAGAGCGAGCAGGCCCTTGATTCTTAACGCGCCGCGCCCGCCAGCTCCCCGGACCTGGAGTGTTCGCGCTCAGCCACGCCAATGCACTCGTCGAGAATCTCGAGGGCGATCGTGGCCTCTTGCTGATTGAGAATCAGGGGAGGCGATAGGCGGAAGGAGCTTTCGCCGCAGCCAAGGATCAGCAGGCCGCGCTCGAAGGCCAGATCGACAATGCGGTCGCGCAGAGCGGGAGCGGCTTCGCGCGTTCCCTGGTCCTGAACGATCTCCACTCCAATCATGAGCCCGCGTCCCCGCACCTCGCCAACGATCGCGTGCTTGGCAACAAAGCCGCGCAGATGGGCGATCATCGCTTCTCCCAGCGTCCCGGCGTTGGCCATGGCCTCGCGCTCGAGAATGTCCATCGTTGCCAGAGCAGCCGCAATGGCCACGGGATTTCCGCCGAACGTGGAGGCGTGCGATCCCGGCTTCCAATCCATCAGCTCGGCCCGGGTCATGCAAATGCCCAGCGGCATGCCCGAGGCAATTCCCTTGGCCATGCAGACGATGTCGGGCTGAACGCCGGAGTGTTCGATCGACCACCATTTGCCGGTGCGGCCCGCGCCTGCCTGAACCTCATCGCTTACCAGCAGGATGCCGTACTTGTCCGCGATGCGGCGCAGCTCTTGCAGAAAGCTGTCGGGAGCGACCAGGTAGCCGCCCTCGCCCTGAATCGGCTCGATGAAGATCGCCGCCACTTCCTCGGGAGGAACGATGGTCTTGAAGATCTTGTTTTCGAGATAGCGTGCGCAGTCGAGCGCATACTGCTCCTGCTCCTTTTCGCCACCCGTACAGTTGCGATACGCGTAGGGAAAGGGAATATGCGTTACGCCTGGAACCAGCGGCCCGAAACGGCGGCGCTGCTGCACCTTGGAGCCGGTGAGCGAAAGAGCGCCCATGGTGCGGCCATGGAAGGCGCCGAAGAAGGCGATCATGTTCTGCCGGCCGGTGTGATAGCGCGCGATCTTGAGCGCAGCCTCGATCGCCTCGGCGCCGGAGTTGCCGAAGTAATAGCGATGCGGGCCGGGCATTGGAGCAACCGCCGACAGCCGGTCGGCAATCTGGATCATGTGCTCGTAATAAAAGTCTGTGCCCGAGGCATGGATCAGCTCCGCCGCCTGCTTCTGAATAGCGGCAACCACCTCGGGATGGCAGTGCCCGGTCGAATTGACCGCAATGCCCGCGGCAAAGTCCAGAAACTCATTGCCGTCCACGTCTTCCAAGCGAATGCCCCAGCCGCGCTTGGCGACCATGGGATAAGAACGCGTATAGCTGGGCGAGACCACGCGATGGTCGGCTTCGACGATAGCGCGCGCCTTCGGTCCGGGCACGGCGCCCTTGAGCCGCGGACCGTATTTCACCCGGTCTTCGGCGGTGAGATTTCCTGTGCTGATCTGCATGATGCTCTCTGCTTTCTCGGCGTGCTTGTCAATCTTGGCAATCGCCGGGCTTGTCCATTGGCTCCCATTGGGTCCATGGCGAGGAGGTAGACCGCTGCCCTTCAAGGCTGCGCGGAATGGATGCAGGGCAGAGCTTCGGCGGAAGTAAAGCTAGTGACCGCCGAAGAGATTAGGTCGCGGTCGGGCGGGCGGGAGGCAGAAATGCCGGGGCGAGACGGCGTGGCGCGGCCGCTGGCCATTCGAAGCCAAACTTGCCGGGGACGCTCCCAAAGAGCGTTCAGCCTGCCGGAAACGATTCGCGGCGAGTGGCACTTGCGGCAGTTGGCTTTCCTTGCACATTCTCCAGTTTCCCTGAAGTTTTAGGGTAGCACGGGAGCGGCGGCCGGCAAAGGCGGGAGGAAAAGAGGTGGTGGGTCAACAATGCCGACTTCACAGGCATTTGCCGCCGTGGTGCGTGGTGCCAACCTTGCTCCCATGCAAGCTCTATTCGGTCGTCGATCCGGAGCTTTGCTGCCCGGTTGCGACGCCGCGAAACTCCCCAATGAAGAGGGAAGCTTCTCTTTCAATCAATTCCGGACGGTCAAGTTGAATATAGTGTCCGCTACCTTTCGCTATGACCCTGCGGCTACGCGTCGAGAGCTTTTTCAGATCTTCCTGCATCTGGCTAAAGGCCGCCGCCAAATCCGCGGGACGACCATGCGCGGCATCTACTGCGACGTCATGCGAGAAGATCAGAATCGGCATCGCACCATAGGGGCCAGTGTGCAACGTCTCTTCTCCTGATCGGTCCAAGTTCTCCGCCTCCCCGGCGATCGTTGCAAACGGCTCGTGGCACCGGTCCTCCGCCAGAAGCTCCGCGGCATGTGCGTCGAATCCGGAATTTAATTCGGATCGGCTAGCCGAACATGCCCCAATTAGACGTGGAATGCCCAACGCAAACACAGCCTTATTTAGCAACATCCCAGTCTGCCCCTGATGTTCCTGCGCATCGAAAGCTCGAAATGCGGGATCGCGTTGCTGCAATGGAGTGGCGCTATCCACGAAGATCAATCCGGCAATGGCTTTCGGGTACCGCGTGGCGTAATCCCGAATAAAAATCCCGCCGAGCGAGTGCCCCATCAGAACAATCGGGCCGTCCAATTTGGCAGCCACCAACAACCCATGCAGTTCGCCGGCGATGTGGTCGGCGTCACGCGGGGGCGGCAGCGCCTCGCTCCCGCCAAATCCAGCCCGGTCATACGAGCAGACCCGCGTGGTCTTCGCAAGCACTGGTTGCACGCCTCCCCAGATCAGCCCGTCATTGCCCGCACCTGCTTCCAGCAAGATTGTCGGGGAGCCGCTTCCCGTGCAGTCGATGCGCATCTTGTGTCCATTGACCGAATAAGTCTCGCCCGGGAGTTTATTTGCGTGGAGTGCAATTGCATTGAACCCACTGCTAGCCGCCACAGCCAAGGCGGTCAAGGCAATTCCGGAGAAGGCGATGCGCTCCGTCACCTTACGCCACGATGGGTAGCTCCTCCTTTGGAGTGATAGGAAACGTCGAATGGAAAGCCATCCCACAAACCCTCCAGTCAGGACGATCAGCGCCGGGATTACAACATAGTGGAAGTCCATGCTTGAGTGTTGAACCTCGAACCATTCTTGGATTATTTCGACCGATTTTCAGGCTGAGCCGGAGATGCGTCCTGGGTGTCGGCCCAGTAGCTGCTGCGGGCGGTGACTTCAAGGTTGGCGTAGTTGGGCACGCGCAAGGTGAGGGCGTGAAAGCCGGCGTGCGGCGACTGCGGCTGGAAGCTGAGGATGTAGCGGTTTGGTATGTGATTGGAGATCTCGTTGAGATCGTGTTCGAGGCTTTTCTCGTCGGTGAGCTTGAAGTACTCGCCGCCGGTGAGGTGGGCGATGGTCTCGGGGGCGTTCTTGCGCAGGCCATCCGTAGCGGCGATGGCGGCTATCTTGGCGAGGCGTAGCGGCGGAGCCAGAATGCTCAGGCAGTCATAGGCTTGTGCGGCGACATTCTTGCTGAGGTCGACCTGAGGATCGTTTGGGTCGCGGCTCATGCAGCCATGCGCCGGGCCGGGCGAGACCGGCTCCTTGGAGGACAGGAATGGGATCGGTCCCCTGCCCAGGGTCTTGGGACCCTCACGTTTCATGTAGTCCTTGGCGCTGGAAAACGCGACGCTGTAGATGGCGGTGTTGGTGTCGCTGATGGCGCGCAACGCGCCGTCGAGGGAGAGTTTGCTGCCGCGATCAGTGGTCTCGCTGACCAGCAGAATGGCGCGACGATATTGCGGAGGCTGCTTGCGGAGCAGGTCGACGGAGAGGCCGATGCTGTCGAGGATGGCGGACCCGTTGTCTCCGCGATTGTCAGCGATGAACACTTGGACGGCGCGGGCGGCTGCGTCGGTGTTGGGGGTAAAGTCCTGGACTAGCACAGGGGAGCTGCTGAAGCCGACCACGGCAACCTTGTGCTCGACCCCACCGATGAGCGCATCGAGCATGGGCGCGATGGCGCGGTACCTGTCGAGCTTGCTGGCGGCGCCGCGCTGAGGCGGGTTATCTGAGTGCTGGCCTTCGATGTCGATGACCAGGGCGAGGGGCTCACCGCCGGTATCCTGCTCAAGCGTGAGCTTCTGGGGGACACCGTCGTCGGTGAGGAAGAAGTCGTCGTCGGTGAGGGTAAAGACAAGCTCGCCGGATTTGTCGCGAACGAGAGCGGGAACCAGCACCAGCGGGGCTTCAGAAGTCAACCTGGGGTTTTGCAAGACCGTGGGTCGGGCCGAATTCTGAGCCAGGTTTTGAGCGAGCGCGGTAGAGAGGCCGGCGAGGCTGGCGAGGACGAGCGCTACGCAGAGCTTCATAGTTGCCCCGATCCAATAGTAGCGTGGGCTACCTCGAGGTTTCTTTGCTTGCTTCTTTCGCGCTTGCGCCCGCCGCGACCTCGCCCTATTTCGACCCGGGAAATCGCTCAATGTGTTGATCCCCCGTCCGCCCCGAGTAGATCACCCGCTGGCCGCGGAGATAGACCCCGTAGGACGACACGCCCGCCTTCATGATCTCCTGAAGAAACTCGAGATATCCGGATTCTCGTCCCTGAATCCGCCGCAAAGCGCGCTGTACCGCCTCGGAGTCCAGCTCCGCCGCTACTGCGCCGGCTGGAAGCTCCTCTGCATACTGCGCCCCTTCCTTTTCCACGTGCGAATCGCCGTTCGGCAAATAATAGGTCTTCTCGTGGCGGTAGAGGTCGGCATGGTACGACTCGATGCCCACGGCCGCTAGTTTCCGGACCACCTCCGGAAAGGGCATATTCGCAAACGAGCCCCGGCTGCATTCTTGCAGAACGTCAAGTATCTGACCGTCAATCATCGTCTTTCTCCTCTTTCTCTCGTTCGTTTCGCACCGCTTCCATCGTCAATCTGTCGGAAGCTGTTTCAACTTGTGGTGTTCGACCAGCAGCCGCATCGCGCGCAGCAGTTGCTCTTGAGCCGGTTGTGGCAGCACGGAAAAGAATGCGCGGTCATTTTCATCCGCCAGCCGCGCCAACTGCGGTACAAGCTGTTTGCCTGCCGCCGCAATGCGCAGCACCTGCGCGCGCCCGTCCTTCGCGCTTGCCGAGCGTGTCAGAAGGCCTTTGCCCTGCAAACGCTCGATCAACCGCGAGACCGCCCCCTTGGTCATCCCCATGCGGAGGCCAAGCTCGCCGGGCGAGCAGAGGTCCGCGTCATAAAGCTGGCGCAGCGCCACCCACTCTGAAACCGTGATGTTGTAGCCTTCCAGCCGGCGCGCAAATGCCGCGGAGACGTGGTTGGAGACGTAGCGCAGCCAATAGCCCAGATGATCTTCGAGACTGCTGGGGAGACCGCTGGGGGAAGAAACCGTCTTGTTGCGCGAGCTGCTCATGGCCAAAGTCGAAGCCGCTCAATGCAGCTTCTCCACCGAATATAGTTGCCTAGGCAACTATTGTAAAGGCTTGCCCTTGAAAATCAGCGCGCCGGGGAAGAAATCCTCCGAGCAGAAAAATGCTCTCGGGCAACCGGCCTCACCACATCCTCGGTTCTGTGCTTTTGCTCTAGAATAGCCGGACGAGATATGGACGTTCTCAAGAGGCTCTTTGAGCAGCACTTCCACTCGCCGGCCGAGCGGGTACAGCCATTGCAAGGCCAGCTCGGCGGCTCCGGGCGCGCGATTTTCCGGCTGGCCAACACGAACGAAAGCGCAATCGGGGTCCTGCACGAGGTTCGTGAGGAGAACTTCGCTTTCCTGGAATTCTCCCGCCATTTTCATCGCCTCGGCCTGCCCGTTCCCGAGATCTACGGCGAAGAGCTGGAACACGGCGCCTATCTTGAAGAGGACCTCGGCGACACCACGCTCTACGATTTCCTCTCGAAGAACCGCGCCGGCTCCGAAATTGCTCCCGCTGTTCTCGATGTCTATCGCAAGGTCGTCAGCGTGCTGCCCCGCTTCCAGATCGAAGGCGGCCGCGACCTCAACTACAAGGTTTGCTATCCCCGCGCGAGTTTTGACCGGCAATCGATTGCCTGGGATCTCAACTACTTCAAGTACTACTTTCTCCGGCTGGCCGGCGTTCCTTTCAATGAGCAGGCGCTCGAAAACGACTTTGGGCGGCTGACCAAGCTTTTGTTAAGCGCGCCGCGCGATTCCTTCATGTACCGCGATTTTCAATCGCGCAACATCATGCTGCGCGGGGGCGAGCCTTATTTTGTGGATTACCAGGGCGGCCGGCGGGGAGCGCCGCAATACGACGTTGCGTCGCTTCTTTACGACGGCAAAGCCGACCTGCCCCCGGAGCTGCGCCTTGAGCTTCTCGATCGCTACCTCGATGCCCTTTCAGGCTCAATCGAGCTCGATCGCGAAGCTTTCATGCGCTACTACTACGCTTACGTTTACGTCCGCATCATGCAGGCTCTGGGCGCCTATGGCTTTCGCGGGTTCTACGAGCGCAAGGCGCACTTTCTTCAGAGCGTTCCTTATGCCCTCAAGAATCTCCGCTGGCTGCTGCACAATGTGGAGCTGCCGGTAGCGCTGCCGGCGTTAATGGAGGCTTTCGAGTCCATGCTGGGCTCGCCCAAGCTCGGCAGCCTGGCTCCCGACGAAAGCGGCGCACTCACCGTGCTTGTCACCAGCTTTTCTTTTCACCGCGGCTGGCCGGCCGATGACAGCGGACACGGCGGCGGATTCGTCTTTGACGCTCGCAGCCTTCCCAACCCCGGGCGCCAGGAGAAATACCGCTCCTTGACCGGCAAAGATGCACCCGTGATCGAGTATCTGGAGCGCTCGGGCGACGTGCACGAATTTCTTTCCCATGCCGAATCGCTGGTCGACATGAGCGTCGACAGCTACCAGCGCCGCGGATTCCGCCACCTGATGGTCTCCTTCGGCTGCACCGGCGGCCAGCATCGCTCCGTTTACCTAGCGGAGCGCATGGCCGGGCATCTGCGCGACAAAAACGGACTCAACATCGTCGTGCGGCATCGGGAACTCGAGAGCCTCGGCAAATGACACCCGGCCTGAAGGCGATGGTGCTGGCCGCCGGCCTGGGGACGCGCCTGCGGCCGCTCACCAGCGATCGTCCCAAAGCCCTGGTGGAAGTTGGGGGACGGCCGATGCTCGCCATCGTCCTTGCCCGGCTGCGCGCAGCCGGCGTCACCGAGGCCATCGTCAACGTGCACCACTTCGCCGATCAGATCGTCGACTATCTTCAGGCCAACAACTTCGGAATGCGGATTGAGATCTCGCGCGAAGAAGCGGTACTCGAGACCGGCGGAGGGCTCAAACAGGCCGCATGGTTCTTCCTCGATGGCCGCAGCGATGCGCCCTTCTTGGTACACAATGTCGACGTCATCAGCACCGTCGATCTCGCGGCCATGCTGCAATTTCACTCGGCGAACCGGGCTCTGGCCACGCTCGCCGTGCAATCGCGGGAAAGCGCGCGCGGGCTGCTCTTCGATCGCGAAGGCCGTCTCAGCGGACGGCGAAACAATCAGGTTGACGAAATCGTCCGCCCCGCAGGCCAATTGCAGGCACGGGCCTTCACCGGCATTCACGCTCTTTCGACGGGTATTTTCGATTGCCTGACGGAAGAGGGCGCTTTCCCCATCATCTCGGCCTATCTGCGCCTGGCTCCGCGAGAGAAGATTCTCGCATTCGAAGCCGGCGGCGCCTATTGGCGCGATCTAGGCCGGCCGGAGAGCCTGCGCCTGGCAGAGGCAGACTCCGCGCGCTGGGCCTGAGGGAACGAGGCAGCGGGTCAGCAAAAAAGCAGATCTCTCCGCTCCAGCGGCGCGTTCACGCTGCCTCCGGTCGAGATGACAGAGTGGAGCAACCGCAGATTCCCTGACGGGAATGACAGAAAGAAAAGCAAAAGCAGCGAGGCCGCAGTTAGGCTGGATTTCTCACAGAGTGTAGCCAAAACTGTCATCCCGAGCGCAGCATGACGATTTTTGTCATGCGGAGTCGAGGGATCTGCTTTT
>DATAWF010000121.1:0-7627 GCA_036267335.1 Acidobacteriaceae bacterium | reverse complement strand
CGTATGTTTCTTCGGTCGACTCTCAGCACCGGGTTCCTATGACTTCGCTTGAAAAACAAGACGAAGCCGGCGAGCGAATTGAGCCGGCGGCGGACCCTGCGGCGGAACACTCCTTTGAAGGAGACTACCGGCCCGTATCCGCATCCGCGCCGCCCGTCCGGGTGCGGGTCGATCCCCTGCAGACCGAGTTCCTCATGCGCGTGGCCAACGCGCTCAATACTACCCTCGACCTGCAGACGCTCATGCATCGCACGGCGGAGCTGGTCCGCGCGGTCATCGATTACAAGATATTCGCCATCCTGCTGCTGAATGAGCGGACCAACGATCTCCGCATGCGCTTTCAGATTGGCCATAGTCCGGAGACGGAGCGATTACGCATTCGCCTGGGCGAAGGAGTCGTGGGGCAGGCCGCGCAATTGCGCGAGTCGATCCTGCTCGACGACGTGCGCGCAAGCCAGAATTACATCAGCGGGAATCCCGACGTGCGCTCCGAGCTGGCCGTGCCTCTCATCGTCAAGAATCGCGCCATCGGCGTGCTCGATATTCAAGCCGAACAGGTAGGGTACTTTCAGCAGGAGCATCGTTATCTGCTGGAGTTGACCGCGTCGCGCGTAGGCCAGGCGATCGAGAATGCCCGGCTCTACAGCCGGGTCGCCCGCCAGGCGCAGACCCTGACCGTGCTGAATGAGATTGCCCGCGAGGTCTCCTCCATTCTCGACCTCGATCCGTTGCTCGAGCGCATTGCGCAACTGCTGCGCCGGCTGATCGACTACCAGATGTTCAGCATCCTGCTCGTGAACGAGCGCGAGCAGGTGCTTGAGACCCGCTATGCCGTACGCTTCGGCCATATGGTTCCGACGGAAAATAAGATTCCCCTCACCCGCGGCCTGGTAGGAACGGCGGTGCGGGAGCGCAGGCTGATCCATGCCGGGGACGTTCGCAAAGATGCGCGCTATCTCGCGGTGAATCCGGAGACCCGCTCGGAGATGGCCGTTCCCTTGCTTTACAAGGGCAAGGTGATTGGCGTGCTCGATCTGGAGCACACCCGTGTGAACTATTTCAACGAAGATCACGAGCGCACCCTGGTGACCTTAGCCTCCCAGATTGCCATCGCCATTGAAAATGCCCAGCTCTACCAGCGGGTGGCCTTTCAGGAGCATCGCCTGGAACAGGATTTGGCCATGGCTCGCGAGGTGCAAATCCGTTTGCTACCGCAAAAAACGCCGCAGCATCTGCAGGCCGGTTTCGCCACCAAGTTTCTGCCCGCACACACCATTGGAGGCGATCTCTACGATTTTCTCGAATATGACCGCCAGACCATAGGCATCGCGGTAGGAGATGTGAGCGGCAAAGGCGCTCCCGCCGCTCTCTACGGCGCCCTCACCAGCGGCGTCATGCGCTCCGCCGCCGCGCAGCACCTCTCGCCCGCCGCCATGCTCAGCCAGGTCAACGATGCGCTCCACGAGCGCCGCGTGGATTCGCAATATGTAACCATGACGTATGCAGTTTGGAGCGATGCCGACCGAACCTTGCAGATCGCCAACGCCGGGGCTTCGCAGCCGCTGATCTGCCGCGCCGGCGAGGTCGAGCCGGTACATGCCGAGGGATTTCCTCTCGGCCTCTTTCCCGACGTCTCTTATGAGGAATTCACACTCTCCCTGCAGCCGGGAGATGCGATCGTCTTTTTCAGCGACGGAATCACCGATGCCCTGAATGAGCGCGGAGAGCTTTTCGGCGACGAACGCCTCATCGCCGCCGTGCGGCAGAACCTGCATGAAAGCGCGGCCCGCATCGCGGACATCATCTTCGACGAGCTCGGCCGCTTTCAGGGAGGCACGGACCGCTTTGACGATGAGACAGTCGTGGTTCTCAAGTGCGGAGAACATGCCGCCGTGCCTTCAGCCTGACGCTGGCAGCCGCCCGCTCTTCGCCATCCATCTCTTCAGCTTTTCTTTCGATCGTCGAGGGCGGCCGCCTGGGCCGCGCCCTAACGATTCACAAAAGCAGGACATTCCACGGTGCTGGCAACCGCCGAGGGCAAAAATGAAAACAGAAATGTGACTCAGACAATTGCAGGCAGGCGATTGGGGGAGGGGGGCGCTTAGCAAACGTGCCGATGAAAGAAATCGTCCTTTTCCTTGCAAGGCGCACAGCATGCGCCAATGCCGCATGCAAAAAAGAGCGCTGCCACAGCTGTCACTACGATTGCCGGTACGTAGGATTCGAATTGGAAGAACCACTCAACAAGGTGCCGCATTTGCGGTAACCCCCTACGTTATTGTTTAGAACTGGAATTGCCTCGGCGGGTTATCCGCGTGAGCCGCGCTGGCATACGCGCTTCCATCGCATCAAGTCCTTCGTTGCAATCTCTCAGTTGCAAGGAAGATAGCATTGTTGCCGCACGCCGCGACAGAACAAAGGAGGGTCAGATGGCGAAACGGTTGTGGGAGGCAATCCGGCCAATTCGTAATGGGTTACCTGGGGAACATCGCGTTTCGTCTGGCCCATTTTGGTCTGGACTCCTGCCCGGTTTCGGTCGAGCGCCCTGGCGATCCGGGCGGGCGCGGGTGTCAGCTCTTCGATTGGAGAGACAACCTCGTGCATCGCTGCGAGTTACGCCGCAAGGCATGGTAAAGAGCGCAGGAGCTCGCAAAGCTGCCCGCCCTGGAATGGGGCGAGCCCAAGGGCGGCGCGAGCTCCCCATCGACGTCCATGGCCGGCCAGAAAGGCGGCTCGAATCCCTTTGTCTGGTAACCAATCGGCGGGCCTCGCCGTTCCGGAGCCGGTGCGGAGGCCATTTCGTTCTCTGGCATTTCGGGGAATTTTGAGATGAATGAGCATCGAGGACGTCTCGCTCCCTCCCCTACGGGCTTGCTCCATCTTGGCCACGCCCGCACCTTCTGGATCGCCGGGCAACGTGCCCAGGCCGCGCGCGGCACGCTGCTCTTGCGCAATGAGGATCTCGATCCGCAACGCTCGCGGCCGGAGTACGCCGCCGCCATGCTCGAAGATCTGCGCTGGCTGGGCCTGCGCTGGCAAGAAGGGCCGGACGTTGGCGGACCCTGCGGGCCCTACACGCAGAGCGAGCGGGGCAGCTTGTATCTCACAGCGTGGCGGAGCCTGCTCGCCGCCGGCTGGCTCTATCCCTGCCGCTGCTCACGCAAAGATCTGGCGCAGGCCGCGCAGGCTCCGCACGGCGACCAAGGAATCTATCCCGGGAGCTGCCGCCCACTCGAGCCCTTTACTGTGGCCGATCCGGCAGCCGCAACTCCGGCGGGCATCCACTGGCGTTTTCGCGTTCCCCGTGGAGAAGGAGTGACCTTCGACGATGGACGCCTGGGGCCGCAGAGTTTTGCGGCGGGCAAAGACTTCGGCGATTTTCTTGTCTGGCGTAGGGATGACGTGCCGGCCTACCAGCTTGCCGTCGTGGTGGATGATGCGGCGATGCGAATTACGGAGGTAGTGCGCGGCGAGGATCTTTTGCTCTCGACCGCGCGGCAGATTCTGATCGCCCGCGCGCTCCAGTTGGCCTCGCCGTCGTGGTATCACTGCGAGCTGCTCTGCGACCAAGCAGGGGAGCGCCTGGCCAAGCGCCATGACGCGCTCAGTCTGCGTGCCTTGCGCGAGCGCGGCAGCTCGCCGGAAGAGGTTCTCCGGATGGCCGGGCTGACTTTGTGCTGAGCGCGAACAAGCAACCGAGGATCCGATCGGCCCAGCAACCTGCTTGATGTGACCGCTACTTCGAAGAACAAGTGCTCATCCTGACAATCTTCTAATTCGGCGAAGGCTGCTCCACGTGATCGATCACAAAGGTCTCGACCGGTCCCTTCACCGGAACTAATTTGAGCCCGAGATCCCGGACCAGATCTAAAAAGGCCCCCGTGGGATTGCTTTGATAGGCGCTACTCCAGGCCGGATCGTCCGTCAGAGAGCGGTAATCAAACCGTCCTATCAATCCGGTTCGGTCATAGACGGGCTTATATAAGTTCTGAGCGCTCGCAAAGTCTGCTAACTGCCGCATCGACACATCGTAAAGAATCCATCCTTTGTACGGGATAATTCCCGCCCATCCTGGATCGCTTGCAGTAGTGGCGGAGTCTTCTTTTGGGGTAAAGGCTTTTGTGGGGGTGAGCTTGAGTGATTTCCCGCTTTTCTCCAGAAGATACACATCGCCTGTTTTGGTTTCACGATGGAATTTCAGTTGAAAACGGTCCGTCAAGAGTGACTGCAGCATCCGACGCAGACGCTCATCTTCGATATTGAGATAGCCATACCGCGGATCCATCTTCCATTGCGCATCTTCTGGGGCTTTGGCCTCGATATCGTAGCGAACATTCCTGGTCCACTTGTCACCTCCTAAGACTTGGAAGGGAGGTCCGTTGAACGCGATTGCAATTAGATCGTTCAGGGTGGCGTGACCGATGCTCACTCTGCCGCCGGGATCGACCATGACCGGGGCGTTTCGAATGCGGGGATCCCATCGCTGAATGGACGCAACCTCAAACTCCATCTTGCTGCCGGCCACGCTTTGCCGGTCAGGTACAGCCTGAGGTGCGGTGCTTGCTCGCGTCCCGGGCGGACTCCTCTGCCCAGACGCAACTGCTACAGCGGAAATGGCGACCATGGCGATTTGCGTGAATCGTTTTCGTCGAAAAAAGAACTGGACAGCCATCTGCGGGATCTCCTATGCGCGCTAATTTTTCGCAGGCCGGTGCGAGCACATCTTCCTTCAGCCGCTGTTATTGAATATTGCGGCTTCCGGCTAATTCGGCGAAGGCTCTTCCACGTGATCGATCACAAGGATGTCCATCGGCGCTTTAGCAGGTTTCAATTTCAACCCTGCCTGGTCCTTGAGCGCTTCGAGAAATGTCGGCCCCGACGATCCAGGATCGCGGCCCGCTCCCGGCGGGGCGGCAGCGTCGGACTCGAGCGTCCACGTCCACGAGAGCGCGAGGTCGAACTTTCCCCTCAGGCCCGTTTGGTCCACCACCGGACGCTCTAAGAGCCCGACCGAGGGAAGAGCAGTCGCGAGTCCTTTCATGGTGTTGTCCAGAGAGAGAAGGAAGATCTGATTTCCCGGCATAAACCTGAGGCCGGGAGGGGAAGACACATCGCAGGGCGGATGTGATATGCCGTCGGTAGTTGGCGGAGAGCCCGCGGTTTGCGGCGGCACCGGGAGATAGCATGGCGAGCCGTCAACGTGCGGGCGGATTTGGGGCCCTGTCGTTCCTGGCTTTTCCAGCTCGAGAATAAATACTGGAACCTGACGGGTTTCGAAATGAACCCGCAGTCCGAAGCGATCGGCGAGCAGAGACTGCATCATCAGGCACATCTGATCTTTCGTGGGATCGCCCGCCGCCTTGGCCTGAATCTCGAAGTGCTCCGTTGCAACCCATTTCGGCAACTGGGAAACCATGGAAGCTTGCTGGTTTCGCGTCGGCCAAATCTTGTAGGCAAACTCGATGTACCCCTCCAGCGTGAGATCGGCCGAAAGGCGGCCGTGGGGATCGCCTTTGGTTCCGTAGCCGTCCCAGACGTCGAAGCCAAAGTTAGGCGGCGTATCAGTCCCCGGCTTGCTCGGCCGGATGGATGCAACCTCAAACTCCATCTTGCTGCCGGCTGCTTTTTGCCAGTCAGGTACAGACTGCATTTGTGCTCCGCTTTGCGGGGTATATCCAACCAGGAGGGTCAACATAAGAACAGCGGTCAAAAGCGCTGTATGCACTCGTAACTGTGCCCGACAGCCTGGTTTGCCTGCAATAGGTTTCACCCGCATGTCGAGTTCTCGTGGTCCGGTTTTCAGATTCGCCATGGGGCACCGATCCATCCTTGCTAGTTCTCGCTGCTAATTCTCGCTGTCAATTTTCCGAAGGCTGCTCGATGTGGTCGACAACGATCGTTTCGACTGGCCCATTTTCAGGCTGCAGCTTCAACCCCATCTGCTCCTGGATCGCCGTAAACAAGGAGGGTCCGGGAGCGTTCCCGCCTTCCGACGCCCAGGATATTTCGCAGTCAAACGCTCCGCTGAGGCCCGTCTTGTCCACCACCGTGCGCCCGCTAAGCTCCGGCAGATTGCTGATCCACGCCACGATCTGCGAGAAAGGCCATCGATGCAGCGACTGATGAATCGGCTGCGTCCACCAGGCCTCGGGTTCCTGGCCCGGCGCCGGCATCATGGCGGGAGGTGGCGGCGGCGGCGGCGGTGGTGGTGGCGGCGGTTCGTCCGCACCGTAGGGCGCCGCTTTTGCGCACCTGAATCCACTCTTCGCGACCGTCAATGCAACCAATGGCAGTTTCTTTATAGAAAAGCTCACCTGCAATCGGAAGCGCTCCTCCAGCAGCGACTGGAGCATCAACCGCATCTGCGTGCTGAGGTCCGCGTAGGAGAGTTTGCTCAGCACTGCGACATCCGCCTCACTCGGTTTGGCCGTGATGTCGAAGGTCTCCGTTTGAATCCAGCTAGGGCCGCCGGAAAACTCTTTCTGGTCCGGGACGGCGTAGGCGAACTCAATTGCATCCTTGATGGAAAAGCCGCGAAGCTCGATGCTGTCGGGGTGGATCGCAATGCCGAAGCTCGGATTCGGTGCGGGCCGAATGCTGGCCACCTCGAAGGAAGGTCGTGTGCCGGTCGCATGCAGCATCCCTCCATGGTGATCGGAGTTCATCAAGACAGCCTGCGAAACCGCCGGCACGGGCCCAACCACCGCTGTCGTGATCGCAACTGCCGCCAAGAACCTACGAACTGAATTGCGTCGCAGTGTCGTGCATGCGGACATCCCAAAGCCCATCCTTGTTGCTCGAAAATCGATTCCCCACGAGGCATTGATCCGTCGCTGTGAATTCGCGCTGTTAATTTTCCGAGGGCCGCTCGACGTGGTCGGTGACCAGGAAATCCACTGGCGCTTTTGTCGATTCCAGCCGCAAACCGAGCTGCTCCCGCAATGCTGTAAAGATCGAGGTCCCGGAATTACTGGGCATCGGGGCACTATTGGTTGCCGGCGAAGTTTGGCTCTCCTCCGCCGTCCAGCTCAGAGTGAAGTCATAGTTGCCCGTGTTGAAAGCGCATACCTCGTCCGTCCGCCATTCCTTATTCGTTCTTTCGTGGCCGTTCGACATGATCGATCACCAGGAATTGCGCCGGCTCGCTCGTGGGAGTCAGCTTCAGTCCAAGCTGCTCGCGCAAGGCGGTAAAGATCGACGGTTCATCGGGCGTCGCGGCTCCTGTGCCGGCCGGCGATTGCGACGGCGCCCAATGCAGCGCGAAGCTATAGCGTCCGTTGAGTCCTGTAGCGTCCAGCACAGGCTGGTTCACCGCCTCGCCCAACTCAAAGGCTAGAGATGGGATCGACGTTGATCGGGCCACCATCTTCCCTGGGGTTACCGTGATCGCTCCGAGAAATGAATTTCCATCGGAGCTTTGGGCAACAGGATCGCTGGGCCTGTCCGCTTTCAGCTTGGGTCCATTCTCGGCGACAAGGAGATCGTATGCGGGCACGAGCAGGGTTTGGGAATGAGCGGCCAGACCGAATCGCTCCTCCAGAAGCTTCTGCAGCATCCCCTTCCGTTGGCTCTCGTCGAGATGCTGAAAGGCGGCGGCATCGGATGGCGCGACCCGGGCCTCAATGCG
>DATAWF010000120.1:0-2752 GCA_036267335.1 Acidobacteriaceae bacterium | reverse complement strand
CCGGGTCACCAAATCCGGCAGGATTTCTCGGGGTACAAGGGGGTGGCTTTGATGCACTGAAACGCCTTGCCGAACTCCTCGAAGTTCTGGACGGCGCCATTCACGCGTACGCGTCCAATTGAATACGGGTCGGCTGCCTGGGATTGGTGGGCGGTGAGGAAGGTTTGATTCTCACAGGAGTTTTGAGCGAACGATAGAAAGAAGCGCTGGCTCTCCGTGTAGCCATCGCTCTTGGCGTCGGATTTCCTCCCTTGCGCATCCAGGGCCTCCATGAGCGCCCGAAAAGCGATGCGCACGCCGCCGTCGTAGGCAGTACTGTCGGCCACGGCGAAGTTGTTGACCGGCCGCGGAGCATCATCAGACTGCGGCACCGATTGGCCGATTTGCGCGACCTCGCAGGTCATCGCTGCGGAATATTTCTTGAGATCGTCCGGGCTCCACCAGTCGTGCACATTGCCGCGTTCGTCGTATTTCGATCCGAGGGAGTCGAAACCATGGATCAGCTGTTGCGCGGCCAAATTGCCCAACCCGCCGAAATTGACCGCCGGATCGGCGGCATGGTCAAAGAACGGCGGCTGAATGATGCCGGCCGGAATGGTGAGGCTATTCATCGATTGGTCATAGCGCGCTTTGAGCGTCGTCGCAGCCATGTCCCATTCGTCGGGGTCCACCGGCCGGTCCAGCTTGCTCAGCATGTAATTGCGCTCGAACAGCGCCTCGCGATGCAAGTCTCCGAGGAAGTCATGCCGGTCGACTTGCAGAGCCGAGTAATCGCGCCATTTCTGCGGGTGTCCGATTTTATTGCGAATCGCAGCCAGTTTCCCTTCGGCGCTCTTCTTGGTCTCCTCGCTCATCCACGGCAAGCTGTGAATCTCCTCGCCGAGGGTCTTCTCCAGCGCCTCGACCAGCCGTTCCGCACCGGCTTCAGCCGCGGGCGAGAAGTTGCGCTTCACCCAGTTCTGGGCAAGGGCTTCGCCAAATGCCCGATCGGTGATCGCGGCGCATTGCCTCCAGCGAGGCGTCGGCTCCCCTTGAATCCCAACCTCAGCCTCCCAAAAGGCATGATCTTCATCGCGAAACCCTTTCGGCAGCGCCTGGGCTTGTGCGTCCAAGATATGCGAGCGGAAGTACGCCTTCCAGAAATCAATCGGTACCGAGCCGATCAGTTCATTGACAGTCTTCAGATAATCCGGGTTGGCCACATTCAGTGCTTCGATGGGCCGTGTAGTTACACGACTGAAGTAGACACTGAAATCGAAATTGGGCGCGAGTTTTTGAAGATCCGCCAAAGTGAGGACCTGGTCGGGTGATTCCGCGCTCTTCCTGCCAGCGTGCGCCAGCTCTAGCTCCATACGCCGAACACCCACCGCTTCGCTCATGGCCTGCGTCAGCGCGGCGCGCGTTCTCTCGCCGGTCAGCAGGAGCACACGTACTATATGGGCTTCATATCGATTGACGATATTTTCCGAGGTGCCCCCCCCGTAGGTCTCGCGATCCAGCAACGCGACGCCTCCCGGGGAGATGTTCAAGATAGACTTCTTCGAATCCTTGGGGTCCGGCTCGACATCCAATCTGAATAGCGCCGCGGGATCCCCGGCAGCCGCTAGATCGCCGATCAGGGATGCGATGCCTTTGGAGTCGTTCAAGGCGGCAATGCGTTCGAGTGCCGGCTTAATCGGCTCGAGGCCCTTCTTTTGCAACTCATCGACATCCATGCACGCTGCGAAGAAATCGCCATACTGCTTTTCGAGAGGACTTGCTGGCTTGCTGGCGGCTCTATCCAGTTCGTGCCGAAGCTCATCGAGGTAGCGCGCCCGAAGGAGCGAGAACGAGCGAGTCCAGCGCACCTGGTCATCAGGGACTGGATTGTCTTTGACCCAGTTGCCGCATGCATACTGGTAGAAGTCGCTACAGGGATCGGCGCTACGGTCGATGGCCGAGGGATCGAACCCCTTCATGAGGGGCGCTTTGGGCGCTTCTGCACCGCTCTGCGAGGCCGGTGTTGTCTGCTTTGTCTGCCCTAGGGCCGCGCTTGCCAAAACGGCGAAGACTAAGGCCGAACCAATACGGATGATTAGAACTCTCCTGCCTGGGGTTTCTTTGCGGGCTTCCAGGAGCCGGCCGCAGCTCGTTCATAAGAACGAGCTGCGGCCAACTCCCTGCCTCCTTCAATCAGTCGTTACTTGGCCTTCGCTTTGGCCGCCGCGGCCGTCTTGGCCGAGGGAAGCGAAAAGGCGACTACCGCGTCAGCACTCGTGTTGTAGGTCGAGTTGCCGAAGCCGTAAACGACGTACTCGACTCCGCCGATCTCATAGATGGCTGGAGAGGCCGCTGCTCCGCCCCCGCCGGGCATGGTAAACGAATCGAACACCCACAGGATCTCACCCGTCGCTGCATTCGCGGCATAGAAGAGTCCGGTGTTGTCGCCCATGAATACCAGGTCGCCAGCTACCGACATGCCCGAGCCGGGTGAGGTAGTCAGCACGGGGATCGTCCAGGCGGTCTTTCCCGTCACCGTGTTGATCGCGCCGTAAACGCCGTGGGCCACGCCCTGCAACCTTGCTAGGCCGCCCGGAGTGTTACACGTCGTCACCTTCGTCGTGCCATTGATGCCGGTCGGGCACCAGATGTTGTTCACCGGGTCATTGTTGGTTCCGGTATAGCTCGGGCTATATTTGGCGTGCGAATAGAGCATCTGCGTCCGTGGGCTATAAGCCGCCGGTGGCCACTCCATTCCGCCGCTGGCGTATGG
>DATAWF010000119.1:0-3159 GCA_036267335.1 Acidobacteriaceae bacterium | reverse complement strand
CGAAAGACGTCGTGGAAAAAGGAATAGCTCTCCCCGAGAGGGACGTAATGCCGGATTGCCCCCTTTGACACTTGATCACAACCCACGCATCCGAAAAGGATGATCCCAACTAGCCTTGAAGACCATGTTAGGTCAGACGTTAACACCACGCGGACGCTGAGCCAGAAAAACCAGCAGATTCCCTGCATTTGACCGCAGTCGAGGAGAACGTCCTCTCCTCGTCGGTTAGCCTCTCCGTTAATCGATAAATATAGTCCCACATTGTTTATCCCTATTGCCTCTGGAGAGGCCGTAATATTATTGCGTATTCGCATGTATTTATTGCATTTAGATTTGAATGTGCCATAGTATTGACTCAGTGGAGATACGTTTATGAATAAACGCCATTGACTAATACAGACGATCCCTTCGTTGACGCCTTCTTGAGCCCCGTCAACGCCCTGCACCGCCAATACGAGGCGCTGCGCGCCTTCTACGTCGATAAAATCCCCGGCAAAGACGTCGCCGCCCGGTTCAACTACACCCCGGGGAGCTTTCGCCTGCTGTGTCATCAGTTCCGTCAGGACCCCGCGGTACCGTTCTTTTTGCCGAACCGGCATGCGCTGCGGGCGGCGGCCGCGGCTTCTAGAAAGACGCCGGCGCTGCATGAGCGGGTGCTTGCGCTGCGCAAGCAGAACTGCTCGATCTACGATATTCAGCGCGCGCTCGAGGAGAAGGATCAGCGCTTGAGCGCGCCGGCGATCTGGAAGGTCCTCAAAACCCACGGCTTCGCCAAATTGCCGCGCCGCGCCGATGAGGAACGGACAGGGGATGGGCGCGTGGAAACGGCGCCCGTGGCGGACGCGCGCGCCTTCAGTCTTGAGCCGCGGCACTTTCGGACCGAGTTTGGCGGCTTGTTCCTGTTTATCCCGTTCTTAGTCGCGCTGCGCTTCGAGGCGGTCATCGGGCGCGTGCCCCTGCCCGGGACCTTGCAGATCCCGGCCCTCCACGCGATACGCTCCTTGCTCGCGTTAAAGCTCTTCGGGCGTGCCCGTCACCGCCACGTCATGCCGAGCGTCTTCGATGAGGGCCTCGCACTCTTCGCCGGCCTCAATGCCATCCCGAAGCGATCCTTCCTCACCGAATACAGCTGTCGCATCGAACCGCGCTGCTATCCGAAACTCATGCAGCACTGGTTCGATGCCCTGGGCACCGTCGGCATCCCGCGCGGGGAGTCCTTCCACCTCGACTTCCATACCATCCCCTTTCACGGCGAGGATGCGCTCATGGAAAAACACTACGTCTCCAAGCGCAGTCGCCGGCAAAAGGGCATCTTGGCCTTCCTCGCCCAGGATGCGCAGCAGCAGATGTTCTGCTATGCCAATGCGGATCTGCGCAAAGACCAGCAGAACGATGAAATCTTGCGCTTCGTCGAGTTCTGGAAGGCGCGCACCGGGACGCTGCCGAAGGAGTTGATCTTCGACTCAAAGCTCACCACCTACGGAAACCTCAACAAGCTCAATGAGCAGAAAATCAACTTCATCACTCTACGGCGGCGCACCGAGAAGATCATCGAGGGGCTGCGCGAACCGAAAAGCGCGTGGCGCAAGATCGAGCTCAGTAATGTGGCGCGCCAGTTCCGCTTCCCGAAAATCCTCGATCAGCGCATCACCCTCGATGACTACGAGGGGCCGATCCGGCAAATCGCCATCACCGACTTCGGCCATGAAAAGCCAACGTTGCTCCTCACCAATCAGCTGCGCCGCTCCGCCCCGAGCCTGATCGAGTTCTACGCTCGCCGCATGCTCATCGAAAATAGCATCGCCGACAGCGTCGACTTCTTCCACATCGACGCACTGTCCTCGGCCGTGGCGCTCAAAATCAATTGCGATCTGCAGCTGACCCTCATGGCCAGCTCCCTCTATCGCCTGCTCGGGGCAAAAATCGGCAAGGAATACGCCACCGCGGAATCGAGTCACCTGTTCCGCGACTTTATCGAAGCACAAGCCCTTGTTACCATCACCGGCAATACCGTCGAGGTCGCCTTTGGCAAACGCGCTCACAGTCCCTTGTTGCTCGCCGCCGGCTTTCAAAATACCGATGTCGCCGTCCCGTGGTGGGGCGGCCGAAAACTCAACATCTCCTTCGGCTGACCGAATTGTTAGCCCCACGGCCCAGCATGGGTATCAAGGCTAGGGGCGACGTGAAATCAAAGGCAGGCCTACCAGGACAAATATCATCACCAGCGCCAGAGTCCCTACCACCACGGCCGGAAGCACCCACGGTGCGGCGTGGTGAAATGCGACAAAGAGCCAGCGAGCCACGATGAAGCCCAGCCCCCCAGTGCAGACGGCGGTTATAGCGCCCAAGAGGCCTCGTCGATGTGACATCACTGGCATCGGTGTCAGGCGTTTGTCCATTCGGGTCCCCCCGGGAGCGCAACAGCAATCTAACGCCAAAGTTGAGCGGCGCGGCACCGCGTCAATGCACACGTCGAGCGTCGCGACAGAAGGGGCATTTTATTCACGGCGCGTCCGCTCCAACGAATGTTAGCAGTCACTTGGCAACGGCCTCTATGCGGTGAAAAAAGCCGATGCGGGATATGGCAGAGCCAGCTTGGGGATTTCGTCCTTACCAAAGTATCGAAGCGATTGCGTTTCCGAGTCCAGTGGATCCGATGAGATCCCAGTTGGGACGCAGCGGTACAGAATAACGGTGTATTCGACTTCGTCACTGTTTGGATAGATATACCGAAAGTCGCTTCCCCCGAATACACCAATTATTTCCTGAGGCTTCACGAGAAGCCCAGTCTCTTCAAGGACCTCGCGGCAGATTGCCTGCTCCGGAGTCTCACCGGGTTCAATGGAACCTGCAGGCAAACTCCACCCCTCTCCAGAAGATTTCTCCTGAAGCAGGATTCGACCTTCGCCGTCTTTGATCACGGCGGCGACGCTGGGCAGTAGCAGCAGACCGTGACCAATCTTGGAGCGCAGGTAGCGTAGGTATGGAGACATGGAGTTGTGACTGCTAACAGTTATTGAACGCTTGCCTTCAGGTCAGCATAACAAGGCGGGCGCAGGGGTCCAAATCGCAAGAAGTTGTCGCCTTTCATAGGCTTGCTGTCGCGCAGCAGTGGGCCACGCGGGCATGGCCCCAGCCAAGTTCTACAGCGCATCGGGC